>JAHFQI010000057.1:0-16667 GCA_023259355.1 Comamonadaceae bacterium | reverse complement strand
CCATGAGTACCCCCTCCGCCTCTGAAGCCAAGTGCCCCTTTGCCGGCCAGCCCGGTGCCCGCACCACCGCCGGCGACCGGTCGAACCGGGACTGGTGGCCCAATCAGCTGAACCTGGCCATCCTGCACCAGCATGCACCGGCCTCCAACCCGATGGACCCGGGCTTCAACTACGCCGAAGCGTTCAGGACGCTCGACCTGGCTGCCGTGAAGAAGGACCTGGTCGCACTGATGACCGACTCGCAGGACTGGTGGCCTGCCGACTGGGGCCACTACGGCGGCCTCTTCATTCGCATGGCCTGGCACAGCGCCGGCACCTACCGCACCGGTGATGGCCGTGGCGGCGCCGGCACCGGCAACCAGCGTTTTGCGCCCGTGAACAGCTGGCCCGACAACGGCAACCTCGACAAGGCCCGCCGCCTGCTCTGGCCCATCAAGCAGAAGTACGGCAACGCCCTCTCCTGGGCCGACCTGATGATCCTGGCCGGCAACGTGGCGATGGAGTCCATGGGCTTCAAGACCTTCGGCTTCGGCGGTGGCCGGGTGGACATCTGGGCGCCCGAAGAAGACATCTACTGGGGCGCCGAGCAGGAATGGCTGGCCACCAGCGACAAGCCCAACAGCCGCTACAGCGGCGACCGCGAGCTGGAGAACCCCCTCGCCGCCGTGCAGATGGGCCTGATCTACGTGAACCCCCAAGGCCCGGACGGCAACCCCGACCCCGTGGCCTCGGGCCGCGACGTGCGCGAAACCTTCGCCCGCATGGCCATGAACGACGAGGAAACCGTGGCCCTCGTGGCCGGCGGGCACACCTTCGGCAAGGCGCACGGCGCGGGCGACCCCGCCCTGGTGGGCCCCGAGCCCGAAGGCGCGCCCATCGAACAGCAAGGCCTGGGCTGGATCAACCAGCTCGGCACCGGCAAGGGCGTGCACACCACCACCAGCGGCATCGAAGGCGCGTGGAAACCCAAGCCCACGACCTGGGATCACGGCTATTTCGACACCTTGTTCGGCCACGAGTGGGAGCTCGTCAAGAGCCCCGCCGGCGCGCACCAGTGGCAGGCGAAGAACGTCAAGCCCGAGCACATGATTCCCGACGCGCACGACCCGTCCAGGAAACACGCGCCCATGATGACCACGGCCGACCTGTCGCTGCGTTTCGACCCGATCTACGAGCCCATCGCGCGCCGCTTCCACCAGGACCCGCAGGCCTTTGCCGACGCGTTTGCCCGCGCCTGGTTCAAGCTGACCCACCGCGACGTGGGCCCCAAGGCTCGCTACCTCGGCCCCGAAGTGCCGGCCGAAGACCTGCTTTGGCAAGACCCGGTTCCTGCCGTGAACCACCCCCTGATCGACGCGCAGGACATCGCCGCGCTCAAGGCCCAGGTGCTGGCCTCGGGGCTGTCCGTGGCGGAACTGGTCGCCACCGCCTGGGCCTCGGCGTCGACCTTCCGGGGTTCCGACAAGCGCGGGGGCGCCAACGGCGCGCGCATCCGTCTGGCGCCGCAGAAGGACTGGGATGCCAACCAGCCGGCGCAGTTGGCCAGGGTGCTGGCCGTGCTGGAAGGCATCCAGACCACCTTCAACCACGCGCAGGCGGGCGGCAAGCAGGTCTCGATGGCCGACCTCATCGTGCTGGCGGGTTGCGCGGCGGTGGAGGCGGCGGCCAGGGCGGCCGGCCATGCGGTGGACGTGCCCTTCACCCCGGGCCGTACCGACGCCTCGCAGGCGCAGACCGACGTGGCGTCGGTGGCCGTGCTCGAGCCGTTGGCCGACGGCTTCCGCAACTACCAGAAGAAGGCCTGCAGCGTGTCGGCCGAGAACATGCTGGTGGACAAGGCGCAGCTCCTGACCCTGAGCGCGCCCGAGATGACGGTGCTCGTCGGCGGCCTGCGCGTGCTGGGGGCCAACGTGGGCCAGTCGCTGCACGGCGTGTTCACGCAACGGCCGGGGCAGCTGAGCAACGACTTCTTCGTCAACCTGCTCGACATGGGCGTGGCCTGGAAGCCTGTGTCCGGCACCAGCGACACCTTCGAAGGGCGCGACCGCAAGACGGGCGCCGTGAAGTGGACCGGCACCCGCGTGGACCTGGTTTTCGGCGCCAACTCGCAGCTGCGCGCCCTGGCCGAGGTCTATGCGCAAAGCGATGCGAAGGCGAAGTTCGTGAGGGACTTCGTCGCCGCCTGGAACAAGGTGATGAACCTGGACCGGTTCGAGCTGTGAAGGGAGGCCGGCGTCCCGACGACGCAACCACCCCTTGCGTCGGTCGGGCCGGTTGCCTTGCCCCGAACCCCGGCGCCGCTAAATCGCCAGCGGGTCCACGTCCACGGCCCAGCGGATCAGACCCTTGTGTTCAGGCCGCGCGCGGGTTTGCCGCAGGATCGTGTGCCAGGCCGCGAGAAAGCGCTGCAGCGCGGCGCGTGAGCCGCTTTCGACGAGCATCTGCGCGCGTTCGACATTGGCCACGCGCTGCACGCTCATGGGCACGGCGCCGTACAGCGTGATGCGCGGCAGCACGGCATCGAGTCCCGGCAGCAAGGCGAGGTCGGTCTGCGCGGCGGTGCTGGCGGCGTTGAGGAAGCCCTGCGCCACCTCCTGGGTGCGCGCCTCGGCCCGCACCAGCGCCTGGAAGCTGAAGGGCGGCATGCCAGCCGCCTCGCGTTCGCGTAATTCGCGCTCGGCAAACGCCGGGTAATCGTGTTTCTTGAGCGCCTCGAACAGTGGGTGAGCGGGGTGGAAGGTCTGGATCCACATCTCGCTGGCGCTGGCTTGCGCGGCGACGAATTCGGCGTCACGCCCGGCGCGGCCGGCCGACTGCATCAGCAGGCTGAACAGCCGCTCGGGCGCCCGGAAGTCGCTGGAGAACAGCGCGCCGTCGGGGTTGACGGCCGCCACCAGCGTGATGCGCCGGAAGTCATGGCCCTTGGCGATCATCTGCGTGCCCACCAGCACGTCCACCTCGCCCGAATGCACCTGCGCCAGTTGGGATTCGAGCGCGCCCTTGAGTTTGGTGGTGTCGGCGTCGATGCGGGCGATGCGCACCGGCGTGCCGTCGGGCCGCGTCGCGCCGGCCAGCAGCTCGGCCAGATGTTCTTCCAGCCGCTCGGTGCCCCGGCCCAGCGGCGCGATGTCGATGTTGCCGCAGGCCGGGCAGGCGCGCGGCACGCGTTCGGTGAAGCCGCAGTGGTGGCAGCGCAGCGTGCGGTCGATCTTGTGGAACACGCGGAACGCGCTGCAATGCGGGCACTCGCTTTTCCAGCCGCAGTCGGCGCAGTGCAGCACCGGGGCGTAGCCGCGCCGGTTCAAGAACACCATGGCCTGCTCGCCGCGCGCGATGCGCTGGCGGATCGCGTCGAGCAGCGGCGGTGAAAACACCGTTTTCATCGGCTGGTGGTTCATGTCCACGCGCCGCACCGTGGGGAAGCTGCCGGCGCCCACCCGCCCGGGCATGGCCAGGCGCACATAGCGGCCGCCCGGGGCTTCAGCGGTGGCCGGGCGGCTGTGGTGCCAGCTCTCCAGCGAGGGCGTCGCCGAACCCAGCATCACCTTGGCACCGTCCTGGCGCCCGCGGTAGATGGCCAGGTCGCGGGCCGAGTAGCGTGCGCCTTCCTGCTGCTTGTAGCTCGGGTCGTGTTCCTCGTCGACCACGATCAGCCTGAGGCCCGGCAGCGACGCGAACACCGCCATGCGCGTGCCTAGCACGATGCGCGCCGCGCCGGTGTGCGCGGCCAGCCAGCTCTTGAGGCGCTGCGGGTGGGTCATGCCGCTGTGCAGCGAGACCACCGCCTGTTCGCCATACAGCGGGGCGAAGCGGGCGCGAAAACGCGCTTCGAGCTGCGGCGTGAGATTGATCTCGGGCACCATCACCAGCGCCTGGGCGGCGGCGTCGCGCGCCAGCAAACCGGCCACGGCGTGCAGGTAGACCTCGGTCTTGCCGCTGCCGGTGGCGCCAAACAGCAGGAACGGGCCGGCTTGCGCCTGGAATTGCGCCAAGGCCAGCGTCTGCTGCGCGTTGAGTGCGACGGCGCCGGGCCCATCGCCCGGGCTGGTTGGCGCTTCCACTGTGGTGGCCACCGCTTCGCCGGCCTTGCGGGCGCGCGCCTTCATGCGGCGCGCAAGCTGAACGGCGTTCAGGTCGCGCAACTGAGGCGGCAGGGCGGCCAGCGCCACCTCGCCCAGGGCGCGCTGGTAGTAGCCCGCGGCAAATGCGACGAGCTGGCGCCACGGGGCCGACAGCGGCGCAATACCTTCGAGCGCGCCCAAAACCGGCCGGATCGCCGCCTCGGACCCTTCGGCCTCCGGGCGGTCGGCCATTGCCCAGACGATGCCCAGCACCTCGCGCGAGCCCAGCGGCACGCGCACCAGTGTGCCCGCCGCGAGTGGCAACTCACTTCGGTAAGTCAGGGGGCCGGCCACCGCGCTGTGGGCGGGCGTCTGGACGGCGACCGAAAGCCAGTGGGTCATGAAAAAGCCCGTGTTAGGGGGGTTACTTGATGAACTCTTTGGAAAGAGGACTTAAGTTATTGATTTACAAGCATTTTGCAAACGATCCAAGGTTTCTGTGGATAACTTTGTTGAAAACTTGTCCCCGGCGGCCGCGAAGCCTTGCAAATCAAGGCTTTCGCTAGGTTGCACGCTAAAAAAGCAAACTTCAAAACCCATATGAATCAACAACTTGCAATCGCTATGGGTTTTGTAGCAGGCGCGCTGATGGTGTGATGAAATTGCGGTGTCGCAACACAAATTTTGTGCATAAGTGACATCGGAGAAAAATATTTTTCCGTGCCAAAGTGCCCCAAAAGGCTTGACGGCATGGCTTCAACGCCGTAGTGCACCCTGTTTGTGGCCTGGGCAGCGGGTTCAGGCGCGCAGTTCACGCGAGCGTGTGTGGACCGCATCCACCAGCACCGCCACGCTCTCGGGCGGCGTGAACTGGCTGATGCCGTGGCCCAGGTTGAAGATCTGCGTGGGGCCGGTGGTCGTGGTGTCGATGTGCGGCCGGCCAAAGCTGTCGAGCACGCGGGCCACCTCGGCGCGGATCGCGTCGGGCGGCGCGAACAGCACATTGGGGTCGATGTTGCCCTGCAGGGCCTTGCCCGCGCCGCTCGCGGTGCTGCCCCGGACCTCGCCCACGTCGCCGCCCACGAGCGTGCGCGCCGTGCCCAGGTTCATGGTCCAGTCCAGGCCCAGCACCTCGCAGTCCAGCGCCTTCATCTCCTTCAGCCACAGGCCGCCGCCCTTGGTGAAGACGATGCGCGGCACGATCTGGCCGTCCACGCCGTGGCGCTTGAGCTGCGACAGCACCCGCGCGGTGTAGGCCAGGCTGAAGGACTGGAACGCGCCGTCGGCCAGCACGCCGCCCCAGCTGTCGAAAATCATCACGGCCTGCGCGCCGGCGTCGATCTGCGCGTTCAGGTAGAGCGCCACCGCGTCGGCATTGACCTGCAGCATCTTGTGCATCAGGTCCGGGCGGCTGTACAGCATGGTCTTGACCAGGCGGTAGTCGTCCGAGCCCTTGCCCTCGACCATGTAGCAGGCCAGTGTCCAGGGGCTGCCGGAAAAACCGATCAGCGGCACACGGCCGTCCAGGGCCTTGCGGATCGAGGTGACGGCGTCGGTCACGTAGCGCAGCTTGGCCATGTCGGGCACTTCGAGCCTGGCCACGGCGGCTTCGTCGCGCACCGGGGAGGCAAAGCGCGGGCCTTCGCCCTGCGCGAACGACAGGCCCAGGCCCATGGCGTCGGGCACGGTGAGGATGTCGCTGAACAGGATGGCGGCGTCGAGCGGGTAGCGCGCCAGCGGCTGCAGCGTGACTTCGGTGGCGTAGTCCACGTTGGTGGCCAGGCCCATGAAGCTGCCGGCCTTGGCGCGTGTGGCGCAGTACTCGGGCAGGTAGCGGCCGGCCTGGCGCATCAGCCACAGGGGCGTGTAGTCCGTGGCCTGGCGCAGGCAGGCGCGCAGGAAAGTGTCGTTTTTCAGGGGGGCGAAGGAAGAGGGGTTGGCGGACGTGGTCATGGCCCTGATTGTCGCAGGGTGGTTCCGGGGGCGATCAGCGCCCGAGCCGCCGCTGTTCCACCGCGATGCAGGCGTCCTGCACCACGCGCAGGCCGGCGGCCTCGGCCTTGCGTGCGGCGTCCGCATGGGCGATGCCCTGCTGCATCCAGATCGCGGGCAGGCCGCAGGCCATGGCTTCATCGACCACGGGCGGCACGTCGGCGCTGTTGCGGAAGATGTTGACGAGGTCGATGGTTTCGTGCCGAGCCGCCTCGGTCAGGGAGCCGTAGACCTTCTCGCCCAGGATGGTGTCAGTGCCGGCGGCCGGGTTCACCGGGATGATGCGGTAGCCGGCGGCCTGCATGGCGCGGGAGACGCCGAAACTCTCGCGCCAGGGTTTGGGCGACAGGCCCACGACCGCGATCGTGCGGCAGGTGGTCAGGATGGCGTGGATGGTGTCGGAGCGGGTCATGCCAGGCCCCGTACGCTTCAGGCGGCCCCGCGCGTCGCGCGGTCCAGCGCCTGGTCGATGTCCCAGAGGATGTCGTCCACGTCTTCGATGCCCACGGACAGGCGGACCATGTCGGCGCTGACGCCGGCTTTCCGGAGTTCCTCGTCGTTGAGCTGGCGGTGCGTGGTGGAGGCCGGGTGGATCACCAGCGTCTTGGCGTCGCCGATGTTGGCCAGGTGGCTCAGGAATTCGCAGGCGTCGATGAAGCGCTCGCCGGCCGCCGCGCCACCCTCGATGCCGAAGGTGAGGATGCCCGAGGCTCCGGGCATCCCATCGACCGCACGGAACTGCTTCTTCGCCAGTTCGAAATACGGCGAATCGGGCAGGCCGGGGTAGTTGACCCAGCTGACCTTGGGGTGCTGCTGCAGGAATTGCGCGACCTTGAGCGCGTTGCGGCAGTGCTCTCGCATGCGCAGGTGCAAAGTTTCCGTGCCTTGCAGCAATTGCCAGGCGCTCATGGGCGACAGCACGGCGCCGAAGGTGCGGTTGACTTCCATGCGCGCCTTCATGGTGTAGCCAAAGTCGCCGAAGGTCTCGAAGAATTTCACGCCGTGGTAGGCGCGGCTCGGTTCCACCATCTCGGGGAATTTGCCGTTGTCCCAGGGGAACTTGCCGCCTTCGACCACCAGGCCGCCCATGGTGGTGCCGTGGCCGCCGAGGTACTTGGTGGCGCTGTGCACCACGATGTCGGCGCCGAGCGCGCAGGGGTTGCACAGGTAGGGGCTGGCCACGGTGTTGTCGATGATCAGCGGCACGCCGTGCGCGTGCGCGACGGCGGCCACGGCGCCGATGTCGAGCACGTTGACCAGCGGGTTGCCGAGGGTCTCGCCGTACACGGCGCGGGTGTTGGGGCGCATCGCGCGTTCGAAGTTCTCGGGGTTTGATGGATCGACAAAAGTGGTTTCGATGCCCAGGCGCGAGAAGCCGATGCCGAGCTGGCCCACCGTGCCGCCATACAGCGTGCTGGCCGCCACGATGTGGTCGCCCGCTTTCAGGATGGCGAGGATCGCCGTCATCTGCGCCGCCATGCCGCTGGCGCAGGCCAGCGCCGCGCGTGCGCCTTCGAGCGAGGCCACGCGCTCTTCGAGCACCGCCACCGTGGGGTTGCTGATGCGGCTGTAGACGTTGCCGAAGGTCTGCAGGTTGAACAGGCTCGCCGCGTGCTCGGCGCTGTCGAACACGAAGCTCGTGGTCTGGTGAATCGGCGTGGCGCGTGCGCCCGTCACGGGGTCGGGAATGGCGCCAGCGTGGATGGCGCGGGTGCCGAAGCCATAGTCGCGGTCGGCAGTCTTTCGTGAGTTGCTCATGGTCTGGTTTGACGTCGCTAATGCAGCTTCCGGGGTCTATTCAAACGGGGTTGGCCCGTTTCGCCTAGATTTGTAGTTACCGTCATGTGGTGCCAGCGGCTTGTCTCAATTGCCAAGCGAGCAGCCCTGCTTTGCTTGTTCCGACATCCAATGGCTTCCACTCATTACTGCGGACCCCAGTTTTAAGCCAATCCATCATCTCTTCGATAGTTATCGCGTAGCCTTGTCTTGACGAGTTTGCTGCGGCCCAACCTTCATGCACCTCTACTCGAAATGCATCCCACTCTCCCGCGATTTGGAGGAAATGGGCTGGATCTTCGTTTGAGTAGAAGAGATCCCCAAGGCGAAAAGTACACTCCGGCGGGTTCATTGATGCCCAAGACCAGTAAGGGAGCTTGTTTTTGACAAACTGCTTGTAGGTGACGCCCAGCGTTTCGTAGTGGTGCGGCATGATGCAAAAACTCCACCCTGCAAAGTGCTGCGCAGGGTCTTCAATTTTTGTGGATTTAGCCCGCGAGGGAGCGGCGGCTGGTGATGGATTCATTGCTGTCCTTTTTCTGCGATTGTGTGCCCGCCGAAAATGGTCTTCGCGTGGTCGAGTGCTCCTTGGCAGGCCGCCATATACGCTTGTCCGAACTGGTGCTCGTAGAACTTCGGCTCGGTTTTGAGTTCGTGCCAACCGCTGGCCTTGTTTTCGCCATACTCCAACCCTTGATCAGTGAGCTGTACGAATGACTTCATTTCGCCACTACCAGTGGTGGATGCATATTCCACGTCTTTCATGGCGCCGGTGAGGATGAGACTTTTGTAAAACGAAGCAGCGTCCATGGGAAGCTTGTTTTCCGCAAGCAGCACTTTGGCTGTTTTCAATTTGGAGATCATTGGGTTTTCTGGATTGAAGGAGCTGGGCTACCCAGCATATAGTCAGTAAGGCAACTGGTGCGGGCGTTTGGCCGAGATCACGCGGGTGTTGACGCCGGCCCAGCCCAGGCCGCCGAACAGGCGCGCGTGTTCGATCTTGACGCAGCGGTTCTGGATGACCTGCAGGCCGGCGGCTTCGGCGTGCTCCGCCGCGGCTTCATTCACCACGCCCAGCTGCAGCCAGAGGCAGCGCGCGCCGGCCGCGATGGCCTCGTCGGCCACCGGCGGGATGTCGGCGCTCTTGCGGAAGCAGTCCACCATGTCGATGCGTCCACCTTGCGCCGCGATGGCCTGCTCGGCTTCGATCACGCTGGCGAAACAACGCTCGCCCAGGATGGCGCCGCCCTCGCGCGCGACCAGCGGGTTGACCGGCACGATGCGGTAGCCGTGCGACTGCATGTATTTGGCGGCGAAGTAGCTCGGCCGGTGCCATTGCGGCGACAGGCCCACCACCGCAATGGTGCGGCAACGGCCCAGGATGTCGCGCAGGGTGCTGATGGTGTCGGGGGTGTGGCTCATGCCCCGCAGTTTACGCAGGGCCGCGGCGAGGTCTCATGTTGTTACGGGATGTAGCACTTGCACCTGTGCGGCCCTGCCCGGTGGCGCTGCGAGCCTGCGGGGTGTCAGCAGGGGGCACCGGTTCGAGCCCGACTCGCGGCGGGCGTTTCCCCGATGAGCGATGTGTAACCACTGAAACATCTGCACACTGCATTTGCATTTACGCGATCGGCAGACACTGACACATTGGCGGCTTCCATTCATCAATGGCTGGCCGGCGAAAGCCCTGGCGGGCGATCATGTCATGCACCTTGTGTCCCTCCTTGTTTTCGCGGCGGCCCTTGCGGGCTTGGCCTGGGTGATCCGTTCCCGGGGCAGCAGGCGGGCTCTTGCGACCGACATGTCGCCGACGATCATGGGCAAACCTGTGACCACGCGGCCCCTCAATGCCGGGGAACGCGAGGCGTACCGCATCCTGGTCGCCGCCATGCCGGATGGCTGTCTGCTGCTGTCTCAGGTCGCCCTGGCGCGTTTCATCAAGGTGTCCGAGCGCACGTCGTACCGCGCGTGGTACGACCGCATCGGACACCGCTGCGTGGACTTTCTGGTCTGCAACGGTGATGGGGAACTGGTGGCCGTGGTGGAGCTGGACGAGCAGTCGAATCGAAGCCCCCGTTATCAGCAGGTTGTGCGGCGAAAAGCCAGGGTTCTGGAGGAGGCGTCTGTCCCGGTGCTGTACTGGCAGAGTGCCGACCTGCCCTCCGTGGCGCTCGCCCGCCACGCGCTGGAGCAGGCCGCGATCAACGGGGGCCTGAGGGCCCGGCAGATGATGGCGCAGCCCTCGGAGAACCCCACACGGCCTGTGCGAAAGGGCACGATGCCCAGCCCGCTGGCGTCCGAGGAGGATGAATTCCGGAAGCGGTGGAGCGATGGTTCGTCCGGCACGGCGGGCCGCCATGTCGGCGACACCGTCACTTTCGGGGAAGAGGGCGCCCCGCCCCGCCCCAGGGCCCGTCCGGCGAGCGCGCCTCATCCGGGCTGATCCGCCGCCCGGCGATCCGGCGAATCGAAGCCGCTACAAGGGCGCCAGGGCCGCCCGGATTTCGTCCACGCCCAGAATTTCCGACAGCACCACCGGCGCCCGCCCGGCCTGGTAGAGCACATACACCGGCACGCCGTTTCGGCCGAGCTGCGCCAGCGCGGCGGTGATGGCCGGGTCGCGGCGCGTCCAGTCGGCGTGCAGCAGTTGCACGCGCTTGGCGTCGAAGTCGGCCAGCACCGCCGCGTTGGCCAGCGTGGTTTTCTTGTTGTACTGGCAGGTCACGCACCAGGCGGCGGTGAAATCGACGAACACGGGTTGCCCGCTGGCGAGGAGCTGGTCCACCTTGCCGGGCGCCCAGGGTTGCCAGCGGCCGGGGGTGGCCGTGGCAGGCGAAGGCGCGGTGAATTTGGCGATGTTGGGGCCCACGCTCATCGCCAGCAGCCCAAAGATGGCGATGGAAAGCGCCGCGAAGACCGCGCGCGCACGGCCGTGGAGCGTGAGGGTCCACAACACGAAGGCCGCGCTCACCAGCAGTGCCAGCAAGGCGCTGACGCCGTCGATGCCGGTTTGCTGGCCCAGCACCCAGACCAGCCAGACCACGGTGGCGAACATCGGGAAGGCCATCAGGCGACGGAAAGTGCACATCCATGCGCCGGGGCGCGGCAGCACGCGCGCCACGGCGGGCACGAAGCCGGCGACCAGGTAGGGCAGGGCCAGGCCCAGGCCGATGGCGGCGAACACCGCCAGCGCCTGCCCGGCGGGCAAGCCAACCGCGAAGCCCAGCGACGCACCCATGAACGGCGCCGAGCAGGGCGAAGCCACCGCCACGGCCAGCATGCCGGTCAGGAAGGAATCAACCACCGGGTGTTCGGCCTGCAGGTTGGCAACCGGAGACGGCACGAACTGGCCGAATTCGAACAGCCCGGCCAGGTTCAGGCCGATCACGGTGAACAGCGTCGCCAGCGCGGCCACCACCCACGGGTTCTGCAGCTGGAAGCCCCAGCCCAGGCTCTCGCCGGCCTCGCGCAGCGCCAGCAGCAGCGCGCCCAGCGCCAGGAACGAGGTCACGACGCCAGCGGTGTAGGCCATCGCGCTGACCCGGTGGGCGCGCGTGTCGTCCGCATGCTGCGTGAAGCCCACCACCTTGATCGCCAGCACCGGGAACACGCAGGGCATGAGGTTCAGGATCAGGCCGCCCAGCAACGCGCCGAGGAGCGCCGCGATCAAGCCCAGCGAAGCGCCCGTTGCCGCCATCGGCGCCGCAGCCGCGCCGGACCCGCCCGCCGCATTGGCCTTCAGCGCCGCTTCGAGCGCTGGCGACACGCCGGCCGGCGCGGCCACGGCCGGCCAGGTGCCCGTGACGGGGACTTCGGCACGGTAGCCCTCGCTGCCGCGGGCCAGCACCACCGGCATGACGGCCGGGCTGCCGGTGCGCTGGGCCGACAGCGGAATGCTGGCCGTCCAGGCCGTTCCCTGCCAGGCCTGCGTCCAGCCCTTGCCGAGTTCGGCGGCGGTTTCAATGACTTCGGGGGTCTCGGGGAAGAAATCCAGGGTCTTGCCGTGCAATGCGGGCGGCAGACCCCGCACCGTGAACTGCAGGCGCTGCCCGTCGATGGCGGCCGTGCTGCCGGACGCCGTCTTCAGCGGCGCGGGGTTGGCTTTGATCGCGGCATCGAACGCGGCGCCATGGAGGGCCGTGGAGCCCTGCAGCGGCAGCTGGATCGAGAACTCGCCGTCCTCGGGGATGCATTCCTGGCGGCACACCAGCCAGGCCGCCTTGAGCTTGATGTCCAGCGTCCGGCCCGTCAGTGGCGGCTTGAAGTCGGGCGTGATGATCAGCGGCACGGGCAGCAGCACCGTGCCCTCGTAGCCGTAGTTGGCGAGGTTGCCGATGGGAATCTTTTTCGGGATCGGCCAGGCGATGTCGCCGGCCATCACGCCGGGCGGCAGCGTCCATTCAAGCGTGGTGGGCAGGCCCGAGTCGCCCGAGTTCTTCCAGTAGGTGTGCCAATGCGGCTGGTGCGTGAACTGCAGGCCGACCCAGACCGGCTGGCCCGCGGCGGCGCTTTCCGTCGCGCCCAGCGGGACGCCCTGCGGCGCATGGGCCATGAGTTCCGCGCGCACCTGGGGCGTCGTGACCACGGGTTTTGAAAGATTCTGGGCCCCCGCCAACGTCAAATGGGCGAGGGCGGCCATCAGGAAAATGGCCAACAGCAGGGCTCGTGGCGGGCGAAGTCGCGTCATGGGCAGGGCGGGGAACAAGTGAGGTGGGAGTGCGGCGCGGCGGGAATGGTTCCCCGGCGACTATAGCCAAGACCTCCCGCGCCGCCGGCCACGGTGCGCCGGTGACGCGCCCGGCGTTCATGACTGGAACGCATTTGCTTGGGAATTATCAAACCCGAAGCGATCTGTTGTTGGTACGTTCGCCGCTGCCGCAAGAAGGACCACCGCCATGCCGACACTTGATGCTGCGTTGACATCCGCCCTGGCGCCGTGGGCCGAGCGGATGCGGGCGCGCGGCAACCTGCCGCTGCTGCTGCGCTGGGGCGACAGCCCGGGCGCCGTGATCCGGCTCGGGGATTCGGAGCCCCGCGTGGCGATCCACCTGCGCCATCCCGCCGCCGTGCCGGCGCTGCTCTCGCCCAGCCTGGAAAGCCTGGGCGAAGCCTATGTGGAAGGTCGCATCGACCTGGAAGGCAGCGCGCCCGACCTCATGGCCATGGCCTGGAAGCTGGCCGAGGCCGGCGTGGCCGATGCGCCCGGCCGCCGCGCCCCGGGCTCCGTCGCCCGGCTGATGCAGCGCATCGCCTACGGCTCGCACCACACCAGGGAAACCGACCGCGAAGCCATCCAGTACCACTACGACGTGTCCAACGACTTTTATGCCGAGTGGCTGGACCCGGCCATGGTCTATTCGTGCGCTTATTTCGAGAACGGCACGGAATCGCTGGCGCAGGCACAGCTCAAGAAAATCGACCATATCCTCACCAAGCTGCAGCTCGGGCCCGGCCAGCGCCTGCTGGACATCGGCTGCGGCTGGGGTGCGCTGGTGATGCGCGCGGCGGCGCACTTCCGCGCCCGCTGCGTGGGCATCACGCTGTCGCAGAACCAGTGCGACCTGGCGCGTGAACGTGTTCGGGAGGCCGGCCTGCAGGACCGCATCGAGATCCGGCTGCAGGACTACCGCGATGTGAAGGAGCGGTTCGACCGCATCGCCAGCGTCGGGATGTTCGAGCATGTGGGCCTGAAGCACCTGCCCGAGTATTTCCACAAGCTGCGCGATCTGCTGGCCGACGACGGCTGGGTGCTGAACCACGGCATCACGTCCACCGACTCGAACGACGGGGAGACCGGCTATGGCGGCGGCCGCTTCATCGACCGCTATGTGTTTCCGCAGGGGGAGCTGCCGCACATCGGCACGGTGCTCACGACCCTGCAGCAGGGCGGGCTGGAGGCCGTGGACGTGGAAGGCCTGCGCCGGCACTATGCCCGCACCACCCAGCTGTGGAGCGAGGCGTTCGAGGCGAAAAGCGAGAAGCTCAGGACCCTGGTCGACGAGAAACGCTGGCGCATCTGGCGCGTCTACCTCGTGGGCAGCCAGTGGGCTTTCGAGCAGGACCAGGTCTCGCTCTACCAGGTGTTGTGCCGCCGCGCCGGCGGGAGCGCCCGGGGCCAGCCGTGGTCGCGCCGGTGGATGTACGAGCCGCGTTGATTGCCATGCCGCGCTGCAGGCATGGAGGATAGGGGCGGGGCGGGCGCGCCGGTTCAGGTCTTGGTGTCCGGTAGCGGGGCCGCTTGTGTGAAAACGGCAGGCAGTCGGGGCGGGGCCTTGATGCGCAATTGCTTGTTCACGTTCTCGCGGCCGAACACCACCTCGATGTCGGCGACCTTGACGCCAAACAGCGGCGCGAGAAAACGCACCATGTAGTCGGTCGCTTTGCCGTTTTCGGGCGTCGCCTTCACGCTGACGCGAAGCTGGTTGGCCCGGGGCTCGCCGATGGCATCCTTGCCGGCGCTGGGCTTGCCCAGGATGTTGACGATCAGGGTGTCGCCATCCCAGCAGAAAAAGGAGTCGCCGGTGATGTTTTTGTGCTGCATGGGCGCGATGGCTGGACGGGGTGGGGGTGTCGGTTCGCGGTCCGGGCGTTGAAGCGGAAGCGGTCTGGCGATGATAGCGGCGGGTGTTGCCAACCAGCCCCATTAAGATGCCAACCATGACGCACCCCGCCCGTTTCTGGTCCGACCTGACCACCGCCGACTTCGCGCAGCTCGACGTGGCCCGCGCCATCGCCGTGCTGCCGGTGGCCGCGACCGAGCAGCACGGGCCGCACCTGCCGCTGTCGGTGGACACGGACCTGGTGAACGGCGTGGTGGCGGCGGCGCTGCCGCACCTGGCGGCGGATCTGCCGGCGCTGTTCCTGCCGACGCAGGCCGTGGGCTTCAGCCCCGAACACGCGCGCTTTCCCGGCACGCTGACGTTGAAGGCCGAAACGGTGATCCGCCTGTGGACCGACATCGGTGAATCGGTGGCGGCCAGCGGCGTGAAGAAGCTGGTGCTGTTCAATGCCCATGGCGGCCAGGTCAGCGTGATGGACATGGTGGCGCGCGACCTGCGTGCGCGGCTGGGCCTGCTGGTGTACAGCGTGAACTGGTTCAACCTGCCGCTGCTGGATGCGCAAGGCGGGGATGCGAATACGCTGTTCAGCGCGGCCGAGCACCGCTTTGGCATTCATGCCGGTGACATCGAAACCTCGATGATGTTGGCGCTGCGGCCGGACCTGGTGCGCATGGCGCACGCGCGGGATTTCCATTCAAGCTCGCAGGACCGCGCCAAGATGTTTCCGATTCTGGGCAACGGCAAAAGCGCCAAGCTTGGCTGGCAGATGCAGGACTACAACCCTGCCGGCGCGGTGGGCAACGCGGCGGCGGCCACCGCGGACAAGGGGCGGGCCGTGGTCGATGCCGCCGGCCGCGCGCTCGCGCAGCTGCTGGCCGAGATCGACCGGCTGCCGCCCGGCACCCTGACCGAGCAGACCGCCTTCGGCCGCCCCTGACCGGGCGGCTTGACGTGTTCGCGTTCGGGGGTGGGCTGCGCAGTGCGGCCACCGTTGTCACGCGGGGCGCCTTGGCCTGCCATGCGCCAATCTGGCACAGCCATTGCTTGCGACAAGGTCGTCACCGCATCCCCGCCGGTGAACCAGGAGCCCCATGAACCGCCTCGAAGTCACCGAAAAAATCATCAGCACCAAAGTTGCCAAAGGCATTCAGTGGGCCGACGTCGCTCGGAAAGTCGGCCTCTCGAAAGAGTGGGTCACGGCCGCCTGCCTGGGCCAGATGACGCTGGACGCCGCCCAGGCCAAAATCTTCGGCCTGACGGCGGAGGAGCAGAAGTGGCTGCAGGTCGTGCCCTATAAGGGTTCGCTGCCCACGCCCGTGCCAACCGACCCGCTGATCTACCGCTGGTACGAAATCGTCAACGTCTATGGCACCACCATCAAGGAGCTGATCCACGAGGAATTCGGCGACGGCATCATGAGCGCCATCGACTTTTCCATGGACATCGTGCGCCAGCCCGACCCCAAGGGCGACCGCGTGAACGTGGTGCTGTCGGGCAAGTTCCTGCCATACAAGTCCTACTGAGCCACCTGCGCGGGCTGCGTTGCGTCAAGCGGGCGGTTGGGCGTTGGGCAGATAATTTCCGCTTTGCCTGTTCAATGGAGTTGTTCATGTCTTTCTCGCGCAGGGTTCTGGTATCCCGCCTCACTCGCACCGCCCTGGCACTCGGTGCCGTACTTGCGATGGGCGTCGCCAGCGGCCAGACCGCCAAGCCGGTCAAGCTGCTGGTGGGTTTTCCGCCCGGCGGCGGCACGGACGCGATTGCGCGCATCCTGGCCGAACGGCTCAAGGACGAGCTGGGGGCTCCCGTCGTCGTGGACAACCGGCCTGGCGCCGGCGGCCAGATCGCGGCCCAGGCGCTCAAGGCCGCGCCGGCCGACGGCACGACGTTCTTCCTCTCGCACGACCACACCATCACGATCCTGCCGCTGGTCATCAAGAACCCCGGCTTCGACCCGGCGCACGACTTCGTGCCGGTGGCCGGCTTCGCCACCTTCGTGAATGCCTTCGCAGTGTCGGGTGGCACGCCGGCCAAATCGTTCAATGACTACGTCGCCTGGGTCAAGGGCCACGGCGCGGGCAAGGGCTCGGTCGGCATTCCGGCGCCGGCTTCCACGCCGGAATTCCTGGTCAAGGTGGTGGCCGAAAAATTCAAGCTGGACCTGGTGGCCGCGCCCTACCGCGGCAGCGCGCCGATGATGGCCGACATGCTGGGCAACCAGATCGGCGCGGGCGTGGCGTCCGTCCCGGACTTCATCGAGAACCACAAGGCCGGCAAG
>JAHFQI010000056.1 GCA_023259355.1 Comamonadaceae bacterium | reverse complement strand
GTCGGTCGTGCAGCCGGCCAGGTGGATGACGGCGCGCGCGCCCTGCATGGCGCGGCGCAGCGTGTCGCGGTCGGCGATGTCGCCGACCACCGATTCCTCGTGGGCGGCCAGATCGGTGACGGGCTGGCGGTCCAGCAGGCGCAGCCGCAGGCCGTCGGCCGCGAATTCGCGGCGCAAGCCGCTCCCCACGATGCCCGCGGCACCGGTGATCAGGATGGTCATGTGTGTCTTTCGAAGGAGAGGTTGGCGCTCAGCCGGCCATGAACATACGCGGCAGCGTCATCGAGAACGCGGGCACATAGGTGACGAGCAGCAGGCACACCATCAGTGCACCGTAGAACGGCCAGATGGACTTCATCACCTCGCCCACGGTGACCCCACCGATGGCGCAGCCCACAAACTGCGTGGTGCCGACGGGCGGCGTGTTCAGGCCCAGCGCGCAGTTGATCAGCATGACCATGCCGAACTGCGTCGGGTCCATGCCGTACTTCTGGGCGATCGGCAGGAAGATCGGCGTGCAGATCAGGATGGTGCTGCCCATGTCCATGAAGGTACCGAGCAGGAACAGGATGATGTTGATCCACAGGAAGATCACCCACGGCGTCTGCGAGATGCTGGCCATGAACTCGCCGGCCAGATCCGGCACCTCATAAAGGCCCATGAGGTACTGGAACATGGTGGAGGCGCCGATCAGCAGCAGGATCACGCCCGTGGTCTTGGCCGCCTTGGCACAGGCGTGCATGAAGGCGCCCCACGTCATCGTGCGGTAGATGAAGAAGGTCAGCACGATGGAGTAGATGACCGCGATCGACGCGGACTCGGTCGCGGTGAACACGCCCGTGATGATGCCGCCCAGAATGATCAGGATCACCAGCAGCCCCGGCGCCGCCGCCGCGAGCGAGCGCCACAGCACGTCCCGCGCCGGCCGCGACAGCGCCGGGTAGCCGCGCTTCACGGCCACGAAGTACGCCGCGGCCAGGTTGCACACCGTGAGGATCAGCGCCGGCACGATGCCCGCGAGGATCAGCGAGCCGATCGAGGCCGCGCCACCCGCGGCCAGCGCGTAGATGATCATGTTGTGGCTGGTCGGCATCAGCGCGCCGACCAGGGCCGCGTGCGTGGTCACGTTGACCGCGTAGTCGGCGTGGTAGCCCTCGCGCTTCATCATCGGGATCATCACCGAGCCCATGGCCGAGACGTCGGCCACCGGCGAACCGGCCACACCGCCGAACAGCGTGCAGGACACCACGTTGGACAGGCCCAGCCCGCCGCGGATGTGGCCCACCATGTTCTTGGCGGCGGCAACGATCTTGTCGGCGATGCCGCCGTGCAGCATGAGTTCGCCGTTGAACACGAAGAACGGGATGGCCAGGAACGAAAACACGTTCATGCCCGACATCATTTGCTGGAACAACACGCCGAGCGGCAAGCCCTCGTAGAGGATGGTGCAGACGGACGACAGCGCGATGGCAAAAGCCACGGGCACGCCCAGAATGAGAAAGCCGAAGAAGGTTACGGCCAGGATGGTCAGTGCCATGCGGGTACCACCTCAAGGTTGCGCAGCGATGCGATGATGTGTTCGATCGAGAAGAGCACGATGAGCGCGCCCGAGATCACGAGGGGCACGTACCGCAGACCTTCGGAGAGGCCCAGGCCCGAGATCTTGTAGTTCATCACGGACAGGCCCAGCAGGCCGCCGTTGTAGACCATGGCCGTGCCGAACAAGGCGATCAGCACGTGGATGAGGCGCTCGATGGACTCGCGCACCCGGTCGGGAACGAGGATCAACAACGACTCCATGCCGATGTGGCCCGCATCGCGCACGCCGACCGCCGCGGCGATCATCGTGACGTACAGGATCAGCAGCAGCGCCAGGCTCTCGGCCCAGGTCGGCGGGTTGTTCAGCACGTAGCGGCCGAACACCTGCCAGGCCACGGTCACCACGATCAGCAGCAACCCGGCCACCGCGAAGTACATGCCGTAGCGCGCCAACGTGGCGTTGAAGCGTGTCAGCGGGCCGTGCATCGCTTGCTGCGCCGGCGCCTGCTGGTGAATGATCTCCTCGACATGCGGGTCGAGGCTGGTATCGAAGGTCATACGCGTTCCAGGACTTGAGAAGTAAACCGGTCCGGGCGGGCTTACTTGGTGTCCTCGATGCGCTTGATCAGGCTCTTGAGTTCCGGCGTGGTGGCGTACTTCGCATACACCGGCGCCATGGCCTTGACGAATTCGCCCCGGTTCTCCACCGGCACCATCTGCACGCCCTTGGCCAGCACCGCGTCCTTCGCCTTGTTCTGACGCTCGGCCGCAAGTTTGCGCATGTAGGGCACGCTGTCCTTGGCGGCCTGGCGGATGAGGGTGCGGTCGGCCTCGGGCAGGCGGTCCCAGATGGCCTTGGAGAACACCACCACCGAGGGCAGCAGCGTGTGCTCGGTCAGGTTGTAGTACTTCGCGGTCTCGAAGTGGCGCGAGGTTTCATACGACAGCATGCTGTTCTCGGCCGCATCGATGATGCCGGTCGTGAGCGCCGTGTACACCTCGCCGTAGGGCAGCGGCGTCGGGCTGGCGCCCAGCGCCTCGGTCATCGCGACGAACATGTCGGACTGCTGCACGCGCAGCTTCATGCCCTTCATGTCGGCCAGCTTGCGAATCGGCTTCTTGGAATAAACCGAGCGCGGACCGTCGTCGTACCAGGCCAGGCCAACGATGCCCTGCTTGGCCATGGCGGCCAGGATCTCCTCGCCGATGGGGCCGTCGAGCACGGCGTGCATGTGGTCTTCATTGCGGAAGATGAAAGGCAGCGAGGGGATGATGCTTTCGGGCACGATGTTGTTGAGCGGTGCCAGGCTCAGGCGCACCATGTCCAGGCCGCCGATCTTGAGCTGCTCGATGGTGTCGCGCTCGGTGCCCAGGGCGCTGTTGGCGAACACCTTGAGCTTCAGTCGCCCCTTGCTGCGTTCCTCGACCAGCTTGCCCATGTACTTCACACCTTCGACGGTCGGGTAGTCGGGCACCTGGGTTTCGGCGACGCGGAAGTCCCGGGCCATGGCGGGAAGGCACAGGGCCACAGCGGCGGCCACGGTGCAGGAACGGAAGAAATTGCGGATCATCGTGCTTGTCTCCTGAAGTCTTGAAAGAGGACGTGGCACGGTTCGCACCACTCGCTTTGCGGGCCCCTGCGGCAGGGTGCCACGTGGGGTTGGGCGAATTCTGGTCACTCGACCACAAAACATCCAATTCAAAATTGGTTCATCTCAATACCTTTTCGGTAAGATTCAGACCGATGGACCTGCGTCAACTCAGTTATTTCATTGCGGTGGCCGAAGAGCGACACCTCGGCCGCGCGGCCGTGCGGCTGTGCCTCCCGCAGCCGCCGCTCACGCGGCAGATCCAGGCCCTGGAAGAAGAACTGGGCGTGAAGCTGTTCTTGCGCACGGCCCGGGGCATGACGCTGACCCAGGCCGGCGAAACGCTGCTGAAGGACGCGCTGAGCATCCGCGGCATGGTCGGGTTGGCGGCCGAGCGTGCGCACCGCGCCGGCATGGGCCAGATGGGGCGGCTGGACGTGGGCGTCTATGGCTCGTCCATCTTCGGCGTGGTGCCGCGCCTGCTGGCGCGCTTCTCGGCCGAGCACCCGCAGGTGCAGCTCGCGCTCAACCACGCCCAGGCCTGGGACCAGGTCACCGCCCTGCGCCAGGGCCGCGTCCTCGCGGTGTTCGAGCGCTGGCTGCCCGACGAGCCGGATGTCGAATCGGAACTGCTGGCGCGCGAACCCGTGCTGTTGGCCCTGAACGAGCGCCACGCGCTGGCGGCCAGCGCGACGGTCGATGTCGCGGCCCTGCGCGACGAAACCCTGATCGTGGGCATGGCCCCCACCATGGCCGCCGCCGCCGTGGAACTGTGCCGCAGCCACGGCTTCGAGCCCCGCTTCGCCCCGCCGGCCAGCGACATCGTCATGGCCACCCTCTTCGCCGCCACCGGCCTGGGCGTGACCCTGGTGCCCGCCTCCATGGCCAACGTGCATTTCCCCGGCATCGTCTACCGGCCGTTGCAGACACCGGCCTTCATGGACGTGCGCTGCTACTACCTGCGCGGCGAGGGCTCGCCGCTGCTGGGGGCGATGCTGGAGACGGTAAGGGGGTTTCGGGGGGATGAAGAGGTCGGGGCGGCGGGATGGGGGCGGTGAATGCGGTTGAATGAGGGCCGCCAGACGCTTCTATGGCTTGCTTTCGCCCCCGCCGCCACCCACGAGAAGTAGCTCGTGACGGCGCCGTCGTGCCGGGCGATTGAGCTGTGTCAATGTGCGTCGACGCTCATCTTGTGCGCTGTATCGCCAGGGCGGTAAAAAGGCATGGGAGGAATCACCATGAGACAAGTGAAATGGGGTGGGTCAATCACCACCGCGCTGGTCATCGGCTTGCAGGGTTGCGCCACGCCGCCCGCGCCGCCGACCCAGGTCGTCCATGTGCAGACGCCGGGCTGCGCTGAAGCGCGTTGCGTGGTCAGCAACGACTTGGGCAGTTGGGCGGTGCCACGCACGCCAGGAAGCGTTAGCGTGTCGGTCTCACGCCATCCCTTGGGCGTCGCCTGCAGGGCCGAAGGTGCTTTCCCAGAGGGCGTCCAGGCTTGGTCATCGCGGCCCGCCACATCGGGCGGTGGCGCCGCGACCGGGGCCGTGGCCGGCGGTGCTGCCGTAGGCGCCGCGTTTGGCGCGACTGCGCTCACCTTCATCCCGGTTCTCGGCGTCGCCACCCTGGTCGCGGGTGCGGCCGCCGGTGCCCTGGCGGGCGATGCGGTTGAGGCCCACAGCCACCCGCTGCGCTACCCGGAGGTCGTGAGCGTTCCCTTGTCCTGTGGAGCCGGTGGTCTGCAAGCCAGGACGGCACCTCGCCTCGGCATCGGAGTCCGGGGCCTGACACCGGCGGAGGCCACCGCAGCGGGCGTGCGCGGCGCGGTGCAGGTGACCGATGTGGCGGCCGGCTCCATCGGGGCCACAGGCGGCCTGCAGGTGGGGGACCTCATCGTGGCCCTGAATGGCCAGGATGTGCTCGACGCCGCAGACCTTGAAGAACGTCTTCTTGGGCTGCCCGCCGAGGCGCCGCTGGTGCTTCGCGCGTGGCGCGACCAGCGCTACCTCGACCTGCAGATGGTGCCTTCGGCAGCAGCCAATTGACCCCATGAAGCAAGCTTGCCGGATATCGAGCAATATTCCTCACGGCCGCTTCCAGCTTCCAAACGCCTCGACATCGGCCCGCCCAGCCATCACCTGCTCTGACAGAGAGAACCCCAGCCAGGACGCCATGCCGAAGGCAGGCGGTCAGCCACCAATCGCTCTGTCTTGGGCCAATCTCGTGACATCTGTCGTCGTCGGTCTCGAGCAGGGTGGTACGCTCCTTCGCTATCACCGCTGATGAGCTGAGAATGTGTTGACACGCCGCCCGCACCAAGCCCTCGTCCTCCTGGCCTCATGTGCGCTGGCCACCGCCGCACATGCGAGTTACGGCCAGATGCGATTGGACGGGATTGGATTCTTTCTGGCCTTCGCGCTGACCGTCGCCTATGGCGTGGTCGTGGACGTCGCATTGTTTGCCAGGCTCTTTCGCTACCGGGCGGTCCTCGTCGGCGGGCTCGTTGTCGCCCTGGCAATGAGCGTTCTTCTCGTCGGCCTGATCGCTTCCCCCAGCGAGCGAGCGGGATTCTTCAAGGGGCCGCCGGGTGGGGCGTCGCTGGTCGTGGTCGTGATGACGGGCGCGGTATTTTTGCCTTTCATCGTCTTCGCGCCGCTCGCGCAGTACCGGGCCATGCGCCAAGGCCGGCGCTGGCCGGGCTGGGTCACCGCATGGATGGCCTTGCAGGTGGCGCTGCTGCCTGGTTTCCTCGTTCTCGCCAACACGGAAGAACATTTCTGGAAGCAGGAATACGCAGCGGGGCAAGCCGTGGGTCGTGCAGCCAAGGCCGGCGAGCTTGGCGTGATGCGGGAAAGCGCTGAAAGACAACGCGAACGCATCTGGGGCACCGGATGGACCTCTCCCTGGCATCGGGAGCCTCCGGGCGGCTATCTGGCCGGGCGTTCCGGATGGATCGCCGGGCTGGCCAAGGGCGTGGACGATTCCGCACTGATCGCAGCGAACGAACCTTTGAGCGAGCCGGACCGCACGGTGCTGCGGACACTGGTTGAACGCCATTTCGCTGGGTACGCCATCCGGAATATCCATACCAAGCTGATCTGGGATGCGCTCGAGCCCGGCGCCTTTTCCAGGCAGCTCGCCCCTCACGGGTTGAATGAGCGGGGTGTTGTCAACGAAGAGGTGATCCCGCTGTTGCTGGAAAGGCTTGAAGCGTACGGCGAAGCGCGTCTGTGCCCCGGCGGCCGGATGATGGACGCCGACCGCGCCGTGCTGAATCAGCTGGTCCTGGCCAAGGTGCGCCACTATGACGAGGCGAGGCAGCGCGAGCTTGCGGCCGGGCTTGAGGCGAAGAAGCTCGAACGTGAGATGTCGGAAGCACCCATTCCGTACAGGCTCATCTGGAAAGCGGCGAACGCGCTGGGAAATAGGTACGGAGGGCAACCCGTCGCGGTCCCGGATTGGAGCCCTTATCCGCAGCGGGTCGAGCGACTTTGCCGCGGGCCAGCCTAGCCGGCGAAGGCACCGCCTGTGCCAGAAGCCGAATCAGGCTGGTCAAGCGATCGCCGATGCGCTACAAAAGGGCGCTGCGCGAACGATCGTCGCGAAAAAAGGAAGAACCATGACCAACCCCATGTACCACGACGGGATGCGCCAACTTCAGGACGCGCGCGACACCCGGGCGATCGCTGATCGCCTGGTGCAGGTGACGGTTCGCAGCGCCTTCACGGATGAAGACCGTGCGTTCATTCAAGGCTGCGCCATGTTCTTCGTCGCGACCGCCGACGCCGATGGCCACCCGGACTGTTCGTACAAGGGGGGCCTGCCCGGGTTTGTGCGCGTCCTCGACGACCGGACGCTCGCCTTTCCGGACTACGACGGCAATGGCATGTACCGATCCTGGGGCAACGTCCTGGTCAACCCGCATGTCGGGCTGCTGTTTCTCGATTTCGAGAAGCAGAAGCGGATTCGCGTGAATGGCACGGCACGCATCAGCCAGGACGATCCCCTGCGCGCCGAGTACCCCGGGGCGGTATTCATCGTGCGGGTATCGGCCGACACCATTTTTCCGAACTGCCCGCGCTATCTGCACAAGATGCAGCTGGTCGAGCATTCGGCCTACGCGCCCAAGGAGTGCTACACGCCACCCGTACCGGCCTGGAAGACGTTCGACGTCTTTCGCGATGCGCTGCCGGCGCGCGACCGGCCGGAAGCCGGCGAGGGCCAATCCCCGCCGGCGCCCGATCAGCCCAAGCCCTGAGCGCCTGACGCCGGGCTCAGGAGGGCAAATCCGCCGGAATGGATCGCTGGCGCGGCCGTCTTGCAGGTCAATCGGCCCGAATGTTGCGCTTCTTGGCCAGCGCGCCCCAGCGAGCCACCTCACTGCCCAGCAAAGCCCCGAACTCCTCCGGCATTCCACCGGCCGCCGTCAGGCCATCCTGGGCCATGCCCGCCTCCATGCCCGAGGCCTTCAGGGCGTCGTTCACCGCCTTGTTCAGCTTGAGCTGGATGTCCCTGGGCAGGCCCTTCGGCGCAATCAACCCGTGCCAGTTCGTGACCTGGTAGGACGGATAACCCGCTTCCATCACCGTGGGCACGTCCGGCAGCGCGGCCAGGCGCCTGGGTGTCGTCACGGCGAGGGCTTTGAGCTGGCCCGACTTGATGAACGGCAGCGTGGACGCAACGGTGCCGAACACCAACTGGACATGGCCGGCAATCGTGTCCGTCAGCGCCGGCGACGTGCCCTTGTAGGCCGCGTGCACCACGTCGATGCCGGTGGTGTCGAGGAAGTACTCGGTCACCATGTGCACGATGCTGCCGTTGCCCGCCGACCCGTAAGTCAGCTTGCCCGGCTGCTTCCGGGCCATGTCCACCAGCTCCTTGAGGCTGTTGACGGGCAGCTTGGGATTGACGGCCACGATGAAAGGGCCGCGCGCAAGTTGCGCGATCGGCGTCATGTCCCGCACCGAATCGAACGACAGCTTGTAGATGTTGGGGTTGACCGTGTAGCTGGCGGCGGCCAGGAAGAGCGTGTACCCGTCTGGAGGCGCCTTGAGCGCCAGCTCCGCGCCGAGGTTGCCGCCGGCGCCGGGCCGGTTTTCCACGATCACCGGCTGGCCCAATTTCTCGCCGAGCTTCACGGCCAGCAGGCGTGCGATGAAGTCGGAACCGCCCCCGGGCGCGAAGGCGACGACGATCTTGACGGGTTTGACCGGGTAGCTGGCCTGGGCACCGGCCACCGTGCTGGCCAATAGCAGGCCGGCAGCAGCGGAGGACAGGACAGTGCGGCGGTTCATTTTGGAAGTAAATTGCATTTTGTGATCACTTTAGTCATTAAGGGTTGCGGAAAAAGAAACGGAATAGGGTTCAATCAGGGACTGACGTGGACCTTGGCGCGGCGCGCGCCATCGAGGTGCGAACGCATCAGGCCGGCCGCCTGGATGAAGTCATGGGCGGCAATTGCATCAAGGATCTGCAGGTGCTCCTGCGCCTGGGTCTGCCGCGGCTTGCGCTGGGCCGCCTGGTGGTACTCGACAAGACGGCGCTGCAGGTTGATGCGCCGGATCGATTGCACGATGAAACGGTTGTTGGACCACAGGGCCAGCGTTTCGTGAAACCGGCTGTTCGCCTCGAACAGCTCGATCGCGGTCATGCTCTTGTAACCCCCGTCGACGATCCGCTGCTGCTCCCGGCGCAGTTCAGCCAAGGTCATCCGGTCCGCCTGGAACGAGGGCCCCAGGAGACCCGTGGGCTCGATGGCCTGGCGGAACAGGTAACTCTCTTCGTAGGCCTCCGCGGAATCGATCATCGGCAGGAAACACCAGCCGTGCCCCACCTTCTGCTCGATCCAGCCCTCCTCGGACATGCGTGCCAGCACCTTGCGCAAGCCGCCGCGCGCCACGTCGAAGCGACGCATCAACTCCGACTCGCTCACGGTGTCAGGCAACTCGCCGGCGCGCCGCGCCTCGGCAATGCCCAGATACAGCGGATCGTCCGGCGTCGAGGACAGCTGGGCCGAGACATCGTTCCAGTCCTTCGCATCGCGGACCAGGAAGAAGCCGCGGTTCACGTCCTGCTGAACCACACCCTGCCGTGACAGGTACCGCAGCGCCGCCTGCACTGGTGAACGCGAGGTACCAATGTGCTCGGCCAGCTGGATTTCGGGCAGGTGTTCCCCGGCCTTGCGGCTCTCGCGGCGCACCAGCGCCACAATCTCGCGGGCGACCCGCTTTTGCAGGGAAGTCAGGTCGGGAGTCGGTAAAGGTGATACGC
The DNA here is from genome assembly GCA_023259355.1 of Comamonadaceae bacterium. Classification (GTDB taxonomy): domain Bacteria; phylum Pseudomonadota; class Gammaproteobacteria; order Burkholderiales; family Burkholderiaceae_C; genus JAHFQI01. The sequence continues at coordinate 12,869 of JAHFQI010000056.1, read as the reverse complement.
GCATCAGCATAGTTTAGGGCGCTCCCCAACGGCCACGGGCGTCAATCGATCTTCACGTTCAGCAGCTTGATCTGCCTGGACCACTTGGCGTTTTCCTGGGCGATGAGCTGCGCGAATTCCTTCGGCCCCGAGCCGACGGCCAGTGTCATGCCGGCGGCCAGCCGGTCGGCGACTTCGGGCGTTTTCAGCGCCCCCGCGGCCGCGAACTGCAGGCGGCTGACGATATCGGCCGGCGTGCCCTTGGGCACCACCAGGCCGAACCAGGAGGCGAACTCGTAGCCCTTGACGCCGCTTTCGGCCACCGTGGGCACGTCGGGCAAGGCCTTGGCCCGCCGGGAACCCGTCACCGCCAGCGCCTTGAGTTTGCCGGCCCTGACGTGCGGCAGCGCGGCCAGGGGAAAGGCCACCACGGCCTGGATCTCGCCGCCGAGCGCCGCCGTGATGGCCGGGCCGCCGCCCTTGTACGGCACGTGGGTGACATCGACCTTGGCCATGGACTTCAGCATTTCGCCCGCCAGGTGGTTGGCGCTGCCGTTGCCCGCCGTGCCGTAGTTGAATTTCCCCGGCGCATTGCGCGCCAGGTCGAGAAACTCCTTCAGGTTGCTGGCCGGAACCGAGGGGTGCGCACAAATCAGCAAGTCCACGGAGGCCAGGTGCGTGACCGGCTCGAACTGTTCGATCCGGTAGCCAGGATTGGGATAGAGATGCGGATTGAGCGCCATCGTGCCCTGGTTCACGAAGGTGACGGTGTAGCCGTCCGGTGCGGCCTTGGCGCCGGCGGCGGTGCCGATGTTGCCTGCGGCACCACCGCGGTTGTCGATCACCACCGGCTGGCCCAGCAACTCCTGCATGCGGCCCTGCAGGCTGCGACAGAAAGCGTCCGCGTCCCCGCCAGCGGGCTGCGGCACCAGAAGCGTGACGGGGCGGCTGGGGTACTTGCCTTGTGCCAAAGCGGGCCGGTGCGTCAATGCCAGCGAGGTGGGAGCAGCGGCCAGACCCAGGGTCTTGAGCACGGTGCGGCGGGAAGCGAAAGTCATCTTGAAATCCAATCAGGCGTTGTTGACGAATGAGTTTTGTGATCATAAAATGCAATCAATCCGAAATCAAGAACCTTTCACACCACCCACCGAAGACCCCCATGAATTCTTTCGACCCCATTCCTCTGCCTGGTGCCGGCTGCCGTTATGTCGATGTCAAAGGCGCGCTGGACCCCGTGGCGCCCGGCGCCTTCCAGAAAATGCCCTACTGCGTGCGCGTCTTCACCGAGAACCTGCTGCGCAAGAGCAAGCCGGACGCATCCGGTGAAACGGGCGACCTGCTGCTGGCCCTGGCCGCGCGCCGCCATGACGTGGACTTTCCTTTCTTCCCGGCGCGCGTGGTCTTGCAGGACCTGCTGGGCACACCGGCCCTGGTGGACCTGGCCGGCATGCGCGACGCCGTGGCCGAGGCCGGCGGCGACCCGCGGCGCGTGAACCCGGTCGTGCCGACGCAGCTCGTCGTGGACCATTCGCTCAACGTGGAAGTGGCGGGCTCCGAACGCGATGCAATGACCCGCAACATGCAGATCGAGCAGCAGAAGAACGCCGAGCGCTTCGAGTTCCTGGCCTGGTGCAAGCAGGCCTTCAGCAACCTCGATGTGCTGATGCCGGGCAGCGGCATCCTGCACCAGATCAACATCGAGCGCATGTCGCCGGTCGTGCAGTTGCAGGACGGCGTGGCCTTCCCCGACACCCTGGTCGGCACCGACAGCCACACCACCATGATCGACGCGCTGGGTGTGGTGGGCTGGGGCGTGGGCGGGCTGGAGGCCGAGTCCGTGATGCTCGGCCGCGCGATCTGGATGCGGCTGCCGCACATCGTGCAGGTGCGCCTGACGGGCGCCGTGAAGCCCGGCGTGCTGGCCACCGACGTGGTGCTGTCGCTCACCGAATTCCTGCGCGCCCAGCAGGTCGTGGGCACCATCCTCGAATTCCATGGCCCCGGCGCGGCCTCGCTGCCGCTGGCCGACCGGGCGACCATCGCCAACATGGCACCGGAATTCGGCGCCACCGCCGCGATGTTCGCCATCGACGACAAGACGCTCGACTACCTGCGCCTGACCGGCCGCAGCCCGGAGCAGGTGGCGCTGGCCGAGGCCTACGCCAGGGCGCAAGGCCTGTGGGGCGACCAGTTCGAGTCTGCGGAATTCGACCGCACGCTCGCCTTCGACCTCGGCGCGGTCGAGCGCTCGCTGGCCGGCCCCAGCGACCCGCATCAACGCGTTCCGCTCGCATCCCTGCGCTTCAAGCCCGAGCCACAGCCGTCGCAGCCGGAGGGCGACATCCCCGAAGGAGCCGTGGTCATCGCCGCCATCACGAGTTGCACCAACACCTCGAATCCGCGCAGCATGATCGCCGCCGGGCTGCTCGCGCGCAACGCCGCCCGGCGCGGCCTGGTGCGCAAGCCCTGGGTCAAGACCTCGCTGGCCCCTGGTTCGCGGGCCGTGGAACAGTACCTGGCCGCCGCCGGCCTGCTGGCGCCGCTGGCCCAGCTGGGCTTCGGCATCATCGGCTTCGGCTGCACCTCGTGCAACGGCATGTCGGGTCCGCTGGCGCCCGAAATCGAACACGAGATCCTCACGCGCAAGGTCCACACCACGGCCGTTCTCTCGGGCAACCGCAACTTCGACGGCCGCGTGCACCCGCATGTGCGCGAAGCCTTCCTGGCCTCGCCAGCGCTGGTGGTGGCCTATGCCATTGCCGGCACGATGCGCATCGACATGGACGCCGGCGTGATCGCCAGCGATGCCGAGGGCCACCCCGTGACGCTGGCCCAGCTGTGGCCCGCCGATGCCGAGATCGACGCCACGCTCGCCGCGAGCGTGCACCCGGCGCAGTTCACCGGCGTGTACGAGCCCATGTTCCGCCGCGACACGCCGAACCGGGCCACCGCGGCCTCCGGACAGGGCGAGGCCCCGATCCGTTTCCCCTGGCGCGAGGACAGCACCTACATCCGCCGCCCGCCCTACTGGCAATCGGCCTTCACCTCGGTGGGCACATTCGAGGGCCTGCGGCCGCTGGCGGTGCTGGGCGACAACGTGACCACGGACCACCTGTCACCCTCCGGCGCCATCCTCCAGGACAGCGCGGCGGGCGAGTTCCTGATGTCCAGGGGCGTGGAGCCCGCGAACTTCAACTCCTACGGCACGCGACGCGGCGATCACGTGGTCGCGATCCGCGCAACCTTCGCCAACCACCGGCTGAAAAACGAGATGGCAGGCCGTGAAGGTTCGCTCGCCCGGCTGGAGCCCGAGGGCCAGGTCATGCGGCTGTTCGAAGCGGCGCAGGCCTATATGGAGCGCGGCCAGCCGCTGATCATCGTGGCGGGCAAGAACTACGGCTCGGGCTCTTCGCGCGACTGGGCCGCCAAGGGCGTTCGCCTGATCGGCGTGAAGGTCGTGGTCTGCGAAAACTTCGAGCGCATCCACCGCACCAACCTGGTCGGCATGGGGGTGCTGCCACTGGAGTTCATGCCCGGCGTAACCCGCAAGACACTGGACATCGACGGCACCGAGACTTTCGACATCGCCGGCGTGGATGCCGCGCCGGGCCCGGGCTCCCAGCTGACGCTGGTGATCCTCCGCAAGGGCGGTGCGGTCGAACATGTGCCCGTGGTCTGCCGCATCGACACCGAGGAGGAGCGCCAGATCTTCGCCGCGGGCGGCCTGCTGCAGCGCATCGAATCCGAATTCCTGGCCGCCGCATGATGGAACGCCCGGTATGGCTGGCCTATGTGGGCTGCCGCACGACCGTCGAGCGACAGGCCCGCGGACAAGGCCTGGGCGTTTATGAGATCGATGCGCGCGGCACATGGCGCCGGGTGCAGCTCGTGGCGGGCCTGAACAACCCGTCCTACCTGTGCCTCGACGCCGCCGGCCAGGCGCTCTATGCCGTGCACGGCGACTTCAGCGAGGTCAGCAGTTTCGATATTGACGAGGCAGGCCGGATCCGCAAGACGGGCACACAAGGCACCTGGGGCCAGAATCCCGTGCACCTGGCCCTGTCGCCATCGCAGCGCTGGCTGCTCGTGGCCAACTACGCCACGGGCAATGTCGTGTCGCTGGCGGTCGGCGGGCATGGCAGGCTCGGACAGGTGGCGTGTTCGCTGAACCTTCCGGGATCGCCCGGCCCCCACCTCCAGCAAAGGGGCTCGCATCCGCACCAGGTCTGCTTTGATCCGGCGGGCCGCTGGGCGTTTGTTCCCGACAAGGGGCTGGACAAGGTCTTCGCGCTCAGCCTGGCCGAGGACACCGGCACGCTCGCCATCGCCGCCGAATCCGCCTTGCCGGCCGGCAGCGGGCCACGGCACCTGGCTTTTCACGCCCCCAGCCAGACCGCCTACGTGGTGGGCGAACTCGATCGCACGGTCATGGCCTGCCGCTACGACCCGGCCCATGGCCGGCTTCGCCTGATGGACGCCGTATCCACGGTGCCGAATGGCATCGCCACGGGATCGGCCTCGGGCATCGCGCTCTCGGCCGATGGCCAGACCCTCCACGTCGCCAACCGCGGGCCGGGCAACGTGTGCAGCTTCGACATCGATCCCGCCACCGGCGGCCCGTCCGCGCCGCGCTGGTCGCCCACAGGCGGCCGCACGCCACGCTTCATCACCCTGTCACCCGACGGCCGCCAGCTGCTGGCGGCCAACGAGGACAGCGACACCATTGCATCGGCCGAATTGTCGGCCGCCCTCCCCGTGCCGCTGTTCGAGACAGTGGCCGCTACCGGCAGCCCCGTCTGCATCGTTTTCAGGAAAATCCGACCATGACATCCAGCGCCCAACAAATCGCCATCCGCGCCACCTACATGCGGGGCGGCACCAGCAAGGGGGTCTTCTTCGTCCCCGAGGACTTGCCCGCCGCCGCGCAGTCCGACCCGAAGCGGCGCGACGCCCTGCTGCTGCGCGTCGTCGGCAGCCCCGACCCGTACGGCAAACACATCGACGGCATGGGCGGCGCGACCTCCAGCACCAGCAAGGTGGTGCTGGTCAGCAAAAGCCAGCGCCCCGACTGCGACGTGGACTACCTGTTCGGCGCGGTCTCGGTCGAAAACCCGGTGATCGACTGGAGCGGCAACTGTGGCAACCTGACCTCGGCCGTCGGCCCCTTCGCGATCCGTCGCGGCCTGGTGCAGGCGCCGCGCGACGGCATCGCCACCGTCCGCATCTGGCAAGCCAATATCAGCAAGCGGATCGTGGCCCACGTGCCCATGCGGGGCGGCGAAGTGCAGGAGCTTGGCGACTTTGAACTCGATGGCGTCACTTTCCCGGCCGCCGAAATCAAGCTGGAGTTTCTCGACCCCGGTGCAGACGAGGATGGCGAAGGCGGCGCCATGTTCCCCACGGGCCAAAGGATCGACACGTTTGAAGTGCCCGGCGTCGGCACCATCGAGGCCACGCTGATCAACGCAGGCAACCCCACCATCTTCATCGACGCGGCCACCATGGGCCTGAAAGGCAACGAGCTGCAGGACCACGTGAACGGCGATGCGGGCTTCCTCGCCAGGGCCGAAGCCATCCGCGCGCACGGCGCCGTGGTGATGGGCCTGGCCGCGACGGCAGCCGAGGCCACCGAAAGGCGCCCCCACACCCCGAAGCTGGCCTTCGTCGCCAGGCCCCTGGCCTACACCGCGTCCAGCGGCAAGGCCGTCGAGGCGGCGCAGATCGACATCCTGGCGCGCATCATGTCCATGGGCAAGCTGCACCACGCCATGACCGGCACCGGTGCGGTGGCCATCGCCGTCGCCGCCGCCATTCCCGGCACGTTGGTCAGCCGCCTGACGCCGACGGGCTCATTGGCCGAGGTGCGCTTCGGCCACCCTTCCGGCACCTTGACCGTGGGCGCAGCGGCGGCCCCCATCGATGGCGCCTGGACGGTGACAAAAGCCGTGATGAGCCGCTCGGCACGCCGCCTGATGGAGGGCTCGGTGCTGGTGCCCGGCTCATGCCCTTGACCTGAGAAGACCCTCCCGATCCGCTACATCCCCGAGCGCAGCGCCGAAGACGCGCGCCCATAACCACGCCGGTGCCAGCTGGGGCGCTCGGCGGAGGGGTGGTGCGGCAAGGCGCCGCCGCCCGCCGCCAGCTCGCGCAGCAACTGCGTCACGAAATCGATGAACAGCCGCCCCCGTGGCATGCGCCGCACGTTCGGGCGGTACAGCAGGTTGATCGGCGGCCCGCCCTTGACCTCCCAGTCGAGCAGCACCGGTGCCAGCCGCCCGCTTTGCAGGTGGGTCCGGGTCGTCACCTCGCTGAAGCGCCCGATGCCCTGGCCGGCGATCACCGCGTCGAGCACGACCTCGCGGCCGTTGCTGCTGAGCCAGCCGTTGACCGTGACCGCGACCTTCTCCGCCTTGTGCTCGAACTCCCACAGGTCGAGCAGGATGCCCGCCGGGTTGCGCATCAGCAGGCAGGTGTGGCCGGCGAGGTCGCGCGGGTGCGTGGGAATGCCGTGGCTGGCCCAGTACTCGGGCGCCGCCACGATCAGCGCGTGCGCCATGCCGAGCCGCCGGTGCACGAAGTCGCTCGCCTCGGGCCAGCCGTGCAGCAGCAGCACATCGGCCGAGGCGGCATCGGCATCGCTCATGCGGTTGACGACGCGGAAGTCAAGCTGGATGTCCGGGTAGCGGGCATGGAACACCGGCAAGGCCGGCAACAGGATGTGGTGCGCGATCTGCGGATGCGCGGCCACGGTCAGGAGGCCGCTGGGCCGCTCTGCCGACTGGCTGAGCGCCTCCTCGGCCGCGCCGAGTTCGCCCAGCAGCGGGCGGCAGCAGTCCAGGTAGGTGGCGCCGCTGGTGGTGAGTTTCACCCCGTGGACGTTGCGCTCGAACAGCGCCACGCCCAGTGAACGCTCCAGCGACCCGAGCAGCTTCTGCACCGCCGGCACGCTGACTTCCAGCCGGCGCGCCGCGCCCGCGAAACTGCCCTCCTCGGCGGCGGCGACGAAATATTGAAGGGCGCGCAGCTTGTCCATGTCCATCCTCCATTCGGCCACCCATGTTAACCACGGGTTAATGCCAGCTGTTCCGGCTGGCATATTCCAGTGCCAGGGACGACTCCGTACAGTGCAAGGGACTGCCTCAAGTAGAAAGAATTCCATGAAATTGCTGTCACTGCTCACGTCCGCGCTCGCGGGGCTGGCCGTGGGCCTGGCCTCGCCAGCCGCGCTCGCCCAATCGCCCTACCCCAGCCGGCCTGTCCGCCTGATCCTTCCCACACCGGCCGGCGGGCCGTCCGACACGGCGGCCCGGGCCCTGGCCCAGGCGCTGACCGGCTCGCTCGGGCAGCCCGTGGTCATCGAGAACAAGCCTGGTGCCGGCGGCTCGCTCGCGGCGCAGGCCCTGCTGGCCGCGCCGCCCGACGGCTACACGCTGCTCTGGGGCCTGGCCTCGATGGCCGGCATCCCGCTGCTGCAGAAGTCGCCGCCGTTCAAGTCGCTCTCGGAATTCGCGCCGGTCTCGCTCGTGGGACATTTCGGCTTCACGCTGTTCACCCACCCGGACGTGCCGGCCGCCAACGTCGCAGAACTCGCGGCCTACGCCAAGGCCCACCCCGACAAGCTCAGCTACGCCACCGGCACGCTGGGCGAGTACATGGCCGCCGCGCAGTTCATCAAGGCGACGGGCGTCAGGATGCTGCGCGTGCCCTACAAGGGTGGCGCGCAGCTCATGCCGGACCTGCTCAGCGGCCGGGTGCAGGTGAATTTCGGCCCCACGTCGAGCGGCCTGCAGCACGCCCGCGCCGGCAAACTGCGCATGCTGGCCACGATGTTGCCCGAACCCAGCGCCGTCGCACCCGAGGTGCCGACCCTGGCCGCGGCGGGTGTCTCAACCGGCACGCTGCCCACCTGGCAGGCCGTCTTCGCGCCAGCCGGCACCCCGCGCGAGATCACGCAACGCCTCTCGGCCGCAATCGCCCAGGCTGTGAAGACCCCGGCGCTGCGCACCCAGTTCGACCAGCAATCGCTGCAGCCCGTCGGCTCCACGCCGCAGGCCCTGGCCGAGGTGGTCGTGGCCGACACGCAGGCCTGGCAGACCTTCGTACGGGATTACGAGATTCCGCAGGAATAAGGCCGCCTGGACAGCAGCCCAACTTGGGCGAATATCCGATCCACCCGAGGCAGAAGGTTCTCGCAGCGTTTCGTGGTGCACCGGCAACCCGACTCACTCAGCCCGAAGATTCAGACGTCGGATCAGCGCGCTCCAACGCGCCGTTTCGCTCTCGATGAACTGGCCAAACTGAGCCGGTCGTCCTTCCATGGACTCAGCCCCAAGTCCGGCCAACTTTTCCCGTACGGCGGCCGACGCGAGTGCCTGGTTCAGTTCCGCGTTGAACCTGTTAATCACGCTTGGGGACGTTCCAGCGGGAGCCAAAATGCCAAACCATCCGGTCGTGTCAAAGCGCGGCACGCCCTGCTCCGCGACCGTCGGCACTTGCGGCAGGACGGCAGATCGCTTGTCAGAAGTGACCGCAAGCGCGCGCAGCTTGCCGGAGCGAACAAGCCCGACCGCGCTCGAAACGGTGTCGAATACCGCATCGACCTCACCGGCCATCGCTGCGGTGAGCGCAGGCCCGCTGCCCTTGTACGAGATGCCTCTCGCGTCGATGCCGGCGTCGCTCTTCAGTTGCTCTGCCGCCAGATTCGTCAATGTTGCGCCGCCGCCTGTTCCGTAGTTCAACGCACCGGGTCGTTTGCGAGCATCTGCGAGTAGGTCTGCGAGGGATTTATAGGGCGAAGTCGCGTTGACCAGGACCACGACCGGGGACGATGCCACGCCTCCCACCGGCGAAAAGCTCTTGACGGTCTCATAGGACAGGTTTCCGTAGTAGGCGCCATTGCCGGCATGGCCACTTGAGACGAGCAGCAGCGTGTAGCCATCCGGCGGTGCCTTGGCCGCTTGCGCGGCGGCTATCGTGCCCCCAGCCCCAGGTTTGTTGTCCACAATAATCGGCTGACCGATCGACCCGCTGACGCTCTGCGCCACGATGCGGGCGAGACCATCGGCCGGGCCGCCGGGGGCAAAGCCGACCAGGAGGCGAATGGGTTTGCTGGGGTAAACGTCCTGGGCAGACGACAGGGCGGCGCATGTCAGACCGACAACGGTCAACATGCAGCGTGTCAACATGGATTTGAGTTTCACTCTTGGCTCCTTTTTCATGCAGTCTCAGTAAACCCGGATCTCGAACACTTCGGCACCGACTGCCCCGTTCGTGGCCTCCACGACAAGGCGGAGAGCGTCCGCTCGGACCGGCGTCGCGAGCCGATGCACGCGGCGCCGCACTCGATTGCCGGTTTCGCGCACCAGCGTCGTCCAGCGGCCCTGCACCTTCGCCTCCAACCGGTAATCCCGCACGAGTTCACGAAACACGCGAAACGGCGTCTTGAACTTGTGCAAGTTGTTCAGGTGCTCATTGACGTCGTCGTTGAACGTGACCAGCACGTCCTGAACGACTTGCGACTGATCCCAGGCGAGTTCCACCCAGGCTTCTCCGTCCGCCTCACTCGCCAGCGGAGCGGAAATCCACAGATTGGGGCCACCGAAGGGCCTTGGCAATCCATTCACCACGTTCTCAGGAACAAAGGACCTGGTTTCTGGAAATGCACGGAAGCACAACGGTCTGCGCAACAGTTCCTTCATGTCCCACTCCAGCACCAAGGGTGGATAGGCGTCGGTTCCATCGACGTGGAACTGGTTGGGGATGCGCTCCGGTCGACGCACGTAGGCCAAGGTTCCCGTGCGACCCTGTGCGGAAGTATGCAGACTGACGCCCTTCGCAGCGCGGACAATGACACAGGCGTTCGCCGACGCCTGCGGATGCCAAGACAGCGGCGCTCGAACCCACTGGTTCGCGCCTTGCGCCACGTCAATGATCGCCTGCGCCACTTTCTGATGCGGAACATAGTTTTCCTCACGCTCAACGCTCCAGAGCTCAACCTCCAGCACCGCCGACTGTTCCGCACTGACCAACAGTTCCACCGCTTCCAGCAGCGGGTTGACGGGAAGCACGAAGGCCAGGTCGCGCGTCAGCGGATGGCTGCGGTCAGGCTCTTCCACGCTCATGTTCCGCTGCCATGACGACGCCGAGACCCGGGCGCTGCGAGCCAGGTCGGCCGGGTCTTCATTGCGCAGCCCCATGACGGGAGCATCCTGCTTCAGCAACTGGCGTTGCAAGGTGCCGATGTGATCTCGCCCCAGTGCACGTGGCGAACATCCCATGTTCAGGCACAGAGCGGCGGCCGTACCGGCTGCCTCGCCCATCGCAGCGCAGGTGGCCATCACACGGGTTGCACCGAAGCCTGCATGGCTGGCGCTGATGTTGCGACCGGCGAACATCAGGTTTTCCACATTGACGGAATAGAGGCTGCGGAAAGGGATGTGGAAAACCCCGTTGCCGTACATGTTCTGCGCGGCGCCCCGTTCGTCATACATGCCCTTGGTCGGGTGCAGGTCGACCATCCAACCACCGTACGCGACTCGGTCGTCGAAACGGCGCTGCGCGATCACATCGTTCTGGGTGATCATGCAGTCGCCGACCAGCCGGCGCGATTCGCGTTTGCCAGGAATGGAACCCACCCATTCCAGTGTCAGGTTGGCGGCATCGAACTTGCCGGAGTTCTTGATGTAGTCCCAGATGCCGTAGATCGAGCTCCAGAGTTCATCGCGAATCTGGGCGTCATCGTGGATGGTGTCCATCTCGCCGCCGAACTCGATCCACCAGTACTTGGCGCCGGAGTCGCCCGTTGACAGTATCCGGTGAATCGGAATCGTGGTGGTCGAAATGTCGCGCGCAAATGAAGGCCGGACAAACTCGACCGGCTCGCCGGCATCCTTGGTGTGGAAAAGGATGGTGCTGCCCAAAGTGATCTGGTCCGCCACCGGCGGTGCCCACAGCTCATTGAACTCAGAACGGGCCTCGCGGCCGACGCGGTATTGCGCGCTGGCCAACAAGCCGATCAAGGCGTCGCCGGTGCAATCCAGATAGACCGGGCTCTCAAAACGGATGCTTCTCTCCGCCCCCATCATCCACCCTGTGCAGGATTCAATCGTGCGACGGTCCTCAAGTCCTGAAGCATCTAGTTCACGAACATCGGTGTTGAGGAAGAGCGTAATGTTCGGCTCCGCCTTGACCTTCTCCAGCACCACCAGGTCCCATATGTAGGGGTTCCCCTCTGGATTGCGGTACTGGTTCTCAACGAGCATCTCGCCCACAATCCCGGCTTCCCGTGCCTGCCGGTTGTGCGTGAGGCCGTTCGCACCCCCCACCCAGACTCGGACCTCGCTGCTGGACACACCGCCCAGCACGGGCCGGTTCTGCACCAGCGATACCCGCTTGCCGAGCCGCGCCGCGGCCACTGCCGCGCACACGCCAGCCAGGCCCCCGCCGATGACGGTGACATCGGCTTCTACAAGTTCATGTTTCATCTATTTCCTTTTCCAGGGTGTTGCGCTCTGCATGGGGTGCATCGTAGAGGTCCACGAACATGATTCAAAATGCTTTCATTGTCATAGGTCATAACCAGCGCTTATGGAGTGCTAGAGTCAGGGGCATGAATCTGCGGCAAATCGAAATGTTCCGCGCGGTCATGCAAACCGGCTCCTTCACGGCAGCGGCAGAGGCCCTGCACATCTCGCAGCCTGGCGTCAGCCGCGCAGCCCGGCACCTCGAAATCCAGCTGGGAGTCCCGCTGTTTGAACGCAGCCAGGGCCGCATCCGACCGACGGACGAAGCCCTGGCCCTGCACGCTGAAATCGAGCGCTCCTATCGCGGTGTGCAATCGATCCAGCAGTTCGCCCGAGGCTTGAAGCACGGCACCTATTCAATGCTGCGTGTCGCCTGCAGTCCGAACGCCGGCGCACAAGTGGTGCCAAACGGGATTGCTTCGCTGCTCGGCGCAAACCCCAACGCCAGGGTGTCTCTTGAGGTGCTGCCGCGCGCGCAACAGCTGATCGACGCGCTGCTGGCGGAGCAGGTGGATCTAGGGATATCTTCGGTCGCCCTGGAGCATCCGATGCTGGAGGCACGGGTAATCGGACACTGGGAGATGGTGTGCCTGTTCCGCCGGGGACATGCGCTCTCCGACAAGGCCGCGGTGGCCCCACGGGACGTCGCGGGAGAGCCGGTCGTGGCATTCCACGGTGACACCCTCCAGGGAAGCATGGTCGGCGAATGGTTCCAGCAGAAGAACGTGTCGATCACTGCGCGCGCGCTGGTCCGCTCCGGGCAGGTGGCGGCTTCTCTCGTCGCCAGCGGCGTGGGCATCGCACTTGTCGACAACCTGACAGCCGTGGCGGCCCAAGCGCTCGGGCTCGACTGGCGACCGATCAAAAATGGACGTCGCTTCCCCATTCAAGCGGTGTGGAACACGCATCATGCGCCGTCACAGCTAGCGAAACTGCTGAGCCAACTGGTGCAGCAGGAGCTAACGACAACCGGGACAAACCGTGTCGCATCCCCGCGCGACCGTTGACCGTTACGCCGCCAACGTCTCCGGCGAACTCACGAGCGACCCGAGAGCAGCCCTAAACGATGGCGCCTTGCGCCAGCAGCACGCGGCGCACTGTTGCGGCATCGGGCACCGTGCCTTGGCGCGACTGCAAAGCGGCGGACACGCCCGCAGCCTGCCCAGTGACAAAGGCCGTGCCCATCACCCGTGTCGAGCCGTAGGCTTGGCGGTCGGCACCGGTCACGCGTCCGGCCAGGCGCAGGTTGCCAATGTCCTTTGACTGAATGGCCGGATACGGGATGTCGAAGAACCCTTCGCCGCCAATGGGCACGAATACCGCCCGCCCTGGCGCTTCGTGAACCTCCATGGGCCAGCAGCCGCGTCC
>JAHFQI010000209.1 GCA_023259355.1 Comamonadaceae bacterium | reverse complement strand
CGCGGCGTGAGCCCTTCCACGGTGTTCCAGGCTTATGGGCAGTTGGAGTCGCTGGGACTGGTTGAAGCACGGGCCCGCTCAGGCTTCTTCGTGCGCGCCACGCGTCGGCTCGTGCGTGCCGGGCCGCAAGTGGCCTTGCCGCGGAGCGAAGCCACGCCGGTTGCCATCAGTGAACTGGTGTTTGAATTGCTCGGCTCGACCCGTGATGCCGATGTGGTGCCGCTGGGCTCCGCGTTCCCTGCCGCGCACCTGTTTCCGTTTGAGGAGCTGGCCCGCAGCGGCGCGCGTGCGATGCGCCGGCTCAAGTCCAGCCAGATCACGGGGGCCCTGACGGCTGGCGACGAGGGTCTGCGGCAAGCCCTGAGGCGGCGCTATGCCTTGCATGGCGTGCCGCTGTCAGACAACGAGCTCATCATCACCAATGGCGCCATGGAGGCACTGAACCTGTGCCTGCAGGCTGTCACCCAGCCTGGTGACGTGGTGGTCGTGGAATCGCCGACCTTCTACGCGGCATTGCAGGCGCTGGAACGTTTGCACCTCAAGGCGGTGGAAGTGGCCACCGATCCACGCGAGGGCGTTGACCTGGACGCTCTGACCGCTCTGCTGGAGCGGCAAACAGTGGCAGCGTGCTGGTTCATGCCCAGCTTTCAAAACCCGCTGGGCGCCTTGATGCCGCCAGCCCGGAAGCAGGCGCTGGTCGAACTGCTGGCGAAGCACCGAGTCCCTTTGATCGAGGACGACGTGTACGGCGAGTTGCATGCGGGCGCCCGGCGTCCGCCGCCGGCCAAGGCCTTCGATCGTGAAGGCGGCGTCTTGCACTGCTCGTCGTTTTCCAAATGCCTGGCGCCTGGCTACCGGGTGGGTTGGGCCGCCGCCGGACGCTTCGCGCCGATGGTGGAGCGGCTGAAGATGATGACCTCCCTGGCCACGGCCATCCCGCCTCAGCTGGCCGTGGCGGAGTACCTGGCGCAAGGCGGCTACGACCGCCACCTTCGCCGCCTTCGTGAGTCACTGGCCGTGCAACAACAACACGCCTTGCGGTTGGTGGAGCGGCACTTCCCAGTCGGTACCCGTGTGACGCGTCCTGATGGGGGCTACTTCATTTGGCTGGAACTGCCGGCGACGGTCGATGCCCTGGTGTTGCATCACCGCGCGCGAGCTCAATCCATCAGCACCGCGCCAGGCGTGCTCTTTTCCGCAGATCGACGCTTTACCCACCACCTACGGCTCAATGTGGGGCACCCGGGGGATGATCGGTTTGATTCAGCGATGCGGGAACTGGGCGCGCTGGCTTGTGAGTTGTCAACCGGTCCTTGATCGAACTGAAGGGCTTGTTTGGCAAGCCAGCCCAGTCCGTGTCGATTGACGAAATGAACGCAGCCATCGCCGCGCGCGGTGCGCCGGTACGATGACCTTCGAGAAGGGCGCCGCCAAGAAAATTGTGGAATGACACTGGTTCAGTGATGGTTTACGACGTTGTTTGCACGGACTAATATAAATCCGTCCAAAACGCTGTCGAACTGGCAGTCCACCATCAACTCCTGGAGGAAATTTCCATGGCATTGCGCATCAACGACCTCGTGCCCAACTTCACGGCCGATACCGACCAAGGTTCCATTACCTTCCACGACTGGATAGGTTCTGGCTGGGTCATTCTTTTTTCCCACCCGAAGGACTTCACGCCAGTGTGCACCACCGAGTTCGGCGTGGTTGCCCAGCTGGCCGATGAATGGGCCAAGCGTGGCACCAAGGTGATCGGCGTGTCCGTGGACGGTGTGGAAGCACACAAGAAGTGGAAAGGCGACATCGAAGGCTTCGCCGGCGCCAGGGCGGGCTTCCCCATCATTGCGGACGAAGGCTTGGCGGTGTCGAAGGCGTTTGACATGCTGCCTGCCGAGGCCTACCTGCCCGATGGCCGTACCGCCGCGGATACAGCCACTGTGCGCTCGGTGTTCATCATCGGCCCGGACAAGAAGCTCAAGCTGTCCATGACCTACCCGATGTCGGTCGGCCGCAACTTTGCCGAAGTGCTGCGCGCCCTGGATGCCCTGCAGCTGACCTTCAACGTGCCCCTGGCCACCCCCGCCAACTGGACCGTGGGCCAGGACGTCATCGTCGCACTCGCGCTCAACGATGAACAGGCCCGCGAGAAGTACGGCAGCATCGACATCAAGCTGCCTTATCTGCGCACCACCCGCGCGCCGAAGTAAGGCCAAAGAAAACGCCTGGGCTGTTCATTCCACAGCGTCAGGCGTTTTGATCTGGTGGAAGCTGGGCCGGCTGACGGCGCCAGCCCGCTCAAGGCTTCACGAACTTGAGGACAAACTCGTCCTTCGGCATCGCTGGCTCGGGGGTGTTGCGGTCGCGCGGGTCGTTGGGGTTGCGCAGGAAGTCGCCGCGTGCGACCAACCTGAAGCCGGCAGCCTCGACTTCCCGGACGACAAAGGCTTCTTCCACGCGGTGCAGCGTTCCTGACTCGGAGATGCCCGTGCCAGCACGGCCGGCATGGTCGGCAATGACAAAAAAGCCACCGGGCTTGAGGGCCTTGAAGATCGCGCGGTTGGACTTGGCGCGGTCGACGCCCAGGTGGCCGAAGTCATGGTAGTTGAACATCAGCGTCACCAGGTCCAGGCCGGCGTCAGCCACCTCGGGCGGCGCCGGATCCTCGAACGGCCTTGTGACGGGCACCATGTGCGCGAGCGCCGGGTTGCGCAGGCGCTCGGCCAGCGTGAGCATGGGGGCGGGCGCGTTGGCGGGCGGTGGTGTTGCCGCACCCTCGCGCTGCGCGGGCGGCGCGCGGTTGGGGTCGCGTGGGGCATTCTGGCCATACACCTTGCCGGCGGGTCCGACGGCGCGCGCGAGGAGTTCGGTGGTGTAGCCACGCGCCGCGCTCACATCCAGCGCCGTGCTGCCGGGGCGCACGCCGATGAAGGCGAGGATGTCAGCCGGCTTGCGACGGCCATCGTTCGCGCGGTCCGCCGCGCTGCGGTCGGGATCCGCGACGATGGCCGCGATGCGGTCGGTCGACAAGGCCGGCGGGGAACTGGCGCAGGCACCGACCAAGGCCACGACGGCCGCGATGGCGGCGGCGCCCAGAACGCGCTGCCAAGGGAGGGGGCTCGAATGAATCATGGGATACCTCTTGCTTGAAACTTTCGGCCTCGATTGTGCGCTCCCGCTGCGCGTTGGCAACGGGGTCGTGCGTCGTTTTCAGTTAACGCATGGGCGCCGGCGGCATGGGCGGGGCGCGGTACGGATACGGGGGCGGATAGCTGCCGTAGCCGGCCATGGGCACCACATTGCCCTTCGAGTACATGCACTGCTGGTAAGCGATGTCGTAGCGGCGCTGGGCGCTCCAGGCCGTGCCGGCGCTCTGGCTCGAGCCGACCGAGGCGCCCATGACGGTGCCCATCGCGGCGCCCGCGCCGGCACTGCGATGGTCGCCCAGCGCGGCACCGGCGATGGCGCCAATGGCGGCGCCGGTGACCGTCGATGCCACCATCTGCTGGCCGGCGGCATCGTTGCCCGGCTGTCCGATCGAGTTCGCGGCCCAGCCCCGGCAGAGCTGGTCATCCTGCGTGAAAACCTCGAAAGGTTTGTTCGGACCCGGCATCACGGCCACCATCGGCCCCGTGGGCATCTGTGCGCAGCCCGCCAGCAGCAGGAGTGAACCGGCGACGGCGCCGGTCCAGGGGCGGTGCGTCCGTGCGGGCAAAGAAGAGGGATCTGGATTCGACATGGTGCTTCCTTATTGGGGCTGGGTGGGAACGTCCGGCTCCGGCGTGGCAGGAACCTCGCGCCAGCCGCCAGGGCAGTCCGGCGTGTAGGGGTAGTAGGTCTGCAAGGCGTCGCAGTAGTACCAGTAGGGTGTCGGCGGCACGGCCGGGATTCCGATCACGGCGGGCGCCGGCTCCCACGGATTGGGGTAGGGATAAACCGGGGCGGGGTACAAATACCAGGCGCCGCCCGCCACCCACCACCAGCCCAGACGGCCGCCGTGGTGATCGTGCACCCAATGGCCGCCGCGCCATACGCCCCCGTCGTGTTCGTGAAAACGCGCGATGTTGCCATGCCGTTGCGGTGCGACCCCAACGCCATGGTGGCCCCTGGCCGCACCGTGATGGCCGCCCCTGTGCTGCGCCAGCGCAACGGGGCTGTGGATGAGAGCCGCCAGGCCCAGGAGCAGAAAACCCAAGCTCAGCCGGAACCTGTTGCGGGAACCCAAACCGATGTTCACGTTCAATCTCCTGTGTCGCTCAGCCGGCGCAGGGAGCCCCTCCTTGCCACCGGGTTTTGACGGGTTGGAGCGCGATCCCGGGCGCGAAGTTCAATGCAGACTTGGGGTCATACCACCATGGGCGTCAGCGCCCCGTCCATCGAGACCATGGCGCCGGTGATGTAGCTGGCCCGGGCCGATGCGAGAAAAACCACCGCGTTGGCGATCTCCCCGGGCTCGGCGATGCGGCCCATGGGCAGGCGCTCGTTGGCGCGGCGCAGGGCCTCCTCTGGCGTGATCTGCTGCTGCCGGGCATCGACGGCCAGGCCCTCCTGCAGCCGCTCGGTCAGCGTCAGCCCGGGGTTGACCACATTGACCCGGACGCCCTTCGATGCGTAGGCCGCGGCCAGGCCGGCACTGGCGAGCATCAGGGCCGCGTTCGCCGATCCGCCAGGCAGGTGGATCGGGCTGGCGACCTTGCCGCCCATGCCCACCACGTTGACGATGGCGCCCTTGCCGCGCGCCGCCATCTGCTTGATCAGCGGATCGATGACATGCAGGTAGGTGAAGTATTTGGCCTGCATGGCGTCGTGCCAGGCGGCCGCGGTCAATTCAGCCGGCGGCGTTCGCCGTGCCGCGCCCGCGCAGTTGACCAGGATGTCCACGGGGCCGCCCTGTGCCTGCGCCGCGTCCAGCATCGCCTCGGCCAGGGCCGCGTCGCGCAGGTCGGCGCTTTGCGTGTGGATCTGCCCCGCGCTGTGCGGATGGGCCTGCGCCAGTTCAGCCTGGGCTGCGGCCAGTTGCCTGGGGTCGCGGGCGACCAGCGTCACCCGGGCGCCTTCCTCCAGGAAAAGCCGGGCACAAGCCAGGCCGATGCCTTTGCTGCCGCCGGTGATCAGGGCGTGCTGGTTTTGAAGCTGCAGATCCATGGGTATTTCCTTTCAACGATTGCGCGATTGGACTCTTTTTGAGATCAATCCGCTTAGCACCAGGATCCCGACCGCCGCGATGGAGAACGTGGCCGCCAGCGAGCCATGATCGACGCTCACGGCGATCAGCAGCACGCCGCACGACTGTCCCAGAAACAGCAGGCAGGCGAACAAGGTCACGGCCGTGCCCCGGGACTCGGGCGCCATCTGGGTGGCCTGGGTCTGCAAGGTGTTGTGCAGCATGTAAAAGCCCAGGCCGGCCAGAAAGCAGGCCGCGATGGCCAGCGCGGGCAGCCTGGCCCAGGCCAGTGCCAAGAGCCCGCAGGCGATCAGGGTGCCGCCGGTC
>JAHFQI010000055.1 GCA_023259355.1 Comamonadaceae bacterium | reverse complement strand
GGAGGAAGACGGCCTGCTGGAAAACGCAGCCCGGGTGGGCGCGCACCTCACGGGCGCGCTGGCCAAGGCACTGGCGGGCAACCCGGGCCTCAAGGAAATTCGCGGACAGGGCCTGATGATCGGCGTGGAACTCACCAAACCGTGCGGCGCACTCACGCAGCGCGCGGCCGACAAGGGCCTGTTGATCAGCGTGACGGCGGACACGGTGGTCCGCATGGTGCCGCCGCTGATCATGACCACGGCCGAGGCGGATGAGGTGGTGGCCATTTTGGTCCCACTGATCGAGCAGTTTCTGGCGGAGTAAACGGACATGGCCATGAAACACTATTTGCAGTTCACCGATCTCGGCACCGACGAGTATGCCTATATTTTCGAGCGTGCGGCGCTAATCAAGAAGAAGTTCAAGGCGTACGAAAAGCACCACACGTTGGCCGACCGCACGCTGGCGATGATTTTTGAGAAAGCATCGACACGCACACGCGTCAGCTTCGAGGCCGGCATGTACCAGTTGGGCGGTTCGGTGGTGCATCTGACAACCGGCGACAGCCAGCTTGGCCGCGCCGAGCCCATCGACGACAGCGCCAAGGTCATCAGCCGCATGGTGGATCTGGTGATGATCCGCACCTTTGGCCAGGACAAGATCGAGCTTTTTGCCGAGCATTCGCGCGTGCCCGTCATCAACGGCCTGACCAACGAATTCCACCCCTGCCAGATCCTTGCGGACATCTTCACCTACATCGAGCATCGGGGCAGCATCGCCGGCAAGACGGTCGCCTGGGTCGGTGACGGCAACAACATGGCCAACACCTGGCTGCAGGCCGCTGAATTGCTGGGCTTCACGGTGCACGTGAGCACCCCCGGCGGGTACGAGGTGGATCAGGCCGTGGCGGGCATCCGCAGTGGCGACAGTTACAAGGTCTTCAAGAACCCGATGGACGCCTGCCGGGGCGCCGATCTGGTCACCACCGACGTGTGGACCAGCATGGGCTACGAAGCCGAGAACGAAGCGCGCCGCCTGGCCTTTGCCGACTGGTGCGTGGACACGGAGATGATGTCCGCCGCCAAGGCCGATGCCCTTTTCATGCACTGCCTTCCGGCCCATCGCGGCGAGGAGGTCGAGGCCGACGTCATCGATGGCCCGCAATCCGTCGTCTGGGATGAGGCTGAAAACCGCATGCATGTGCAGAAGGCGCTCATGGAGTACCTGCTGCTCGGCAAGCTCTGATGTCGGCCTGCACGACCTGTGGCGCCTGCTGTGCGAGCTTCCGGGTGGACTTCGCTGTCGACGAACTCGACGAGCGCGGTGGCGCAGTGCCTTCGGGGCTTGCGGAAGAAGTCAACGACCGCCTTTGCCGTATGCGGGGAACCGACCATGCACCACCCCGCTGCGCCGCGCTGACAGGCAAGGTGGGGGTGCAGGTGGCGTGCGGCATCTACGAATGGCGCCCATCGCCTTGTCGGGAGTTTGCCGAAGGTGACAATGCTTGCGACCGGGCCCGCGCCCGCCATGGACTGCCGCCGCTGCAAATTGTTTAGATCTAAACAAATTTCCCCGACCTGTTGGAAATTGCCGACACCATGGTTTCTTGAGCGGTGCTAACTTTGCACCACCATGCAAAAGCTCTGGGACATTTCCCCGCCCGTCCAGCCCGGATCACCCGTTTTCCCCGGTGACACGCCCTACCGGCAAACGTGGAGCGCCACCCTCGGCCCCGGTTGCCCCGTCAACGTCAGCACGCTGACACTGTCGCCCCATGTGGGCGCGCACGCCGATGCGCCGCTGCACTACGACCCGTCCGGCGCGGCCGTGGGTGCGCTGGACCTGTCGCCCTACCTGGGCCCCTGCCGCGTCATCCATTGCATCGCCCCTGGTCCACTGGTGCAGTGGGCGCACATCGTCCATGCCACGCAGAACCTGCCGCCGCGCGTGCTGGTGCGCACCTACGCCCAGATGCCAGTGGATCGCTGGGACCCCGACCTCGCCGCCTTCGCCCCCGAGACCATCGAACGACTGGCCACCCTGGGCGTGCGACTCATCGGCATCGACACGGCCAGCATCGACCCGGCCGAGAGCAAGACGCTGGACAGCCACCAAATCATTCGCCGCCTGAACCTGCGCGTCCTGGAAAACCTGGTGCTCGACGAGGTGCCCGAGGGCGACTACGAACTCATCGCCCTGCCCCTGAAACTGATGACCGCCGACGCCAGCCCGGTTCGCGCGGTGCTGCGCGAACTGCCATGATGGGGCCATGTCACGCCAAGCCATGAAAACAAGGGACGACTGCCGCGCCATGGACGCGCAAGACCCGCTTCGCCCCTTGCGCGAGCTGTTCGCGCTGCCGCCCGGCATGATCTACCTGGACGGCAACTCGCTCGGTCCCCTGCCCCGCGCCACGCCGCAGCGCGTGGCCGACACGGTGACGCGTGAATGGGGGCAAGATCTGATCCAGAGTTGGAACAGCGCCGGCTGGTTCGCCATGCCACGGCGCGTGGGCGACAAGATTGCCCGCCTGATCGGCGCGCAGCCGGGCGAAGTGGTGGCCACCGACAGCACCTCGGTCAACCTGTTCAAGGTCCTTTCGGCAGCACTCCATAGGGCCAGTGAGGATGCGCCGCAACGCACCACCATCGTCAGCGAACGCAGCAACTTCCCGACCGACCTCTACATCGCGCAAGGCCTGTGCCGCGAGCGCGGCTGCACGCTGAAGCTGGTCGAGCCCGAAGAAATCACCGCCTCATTGAGCGCCGATGTTGCGGTGCTGATGCTGACCCATGTGAACTACCGCACCGGCGCCATGCACGACATGGCCGCGTTGACGGCCGCCGCCCACGCGGCCGGTATTTTCGCCGTCTGGGACCTGGCTCACAGCGCGGGTGCCGTGCCCGTGGACCTGCGTGGCGCGCAGGCCGACTTCGCCGTGGGCTGCGGCTACAAGTACCTCAACGGCGGCCCCGGCGCCCCGGCCTTTGTCTGGGTCAACCCGAAGCACACAGACCGCTGCTGGCAACCGCTGGCCGGCTGGTGGGGCCACGCGGCGCCCTTCGAATTCAGCCCCGACTACCAGCCGGCCCCGGGCATCGCACGCTACCAGTGCGGCACCCAGCCCATCATCAGCCTCGCGGCGCTGGACTGCGGCTTGGACACGCTGCTGGCGGCCGAACCCCTGGGCGGCATGGCGGCACTGCGCGTCAAGTCCCTGGCGCTGACTGATTTGTTCATCGACTTGGTGGCGCAACGTTGCGCCGGCCACGGGCTGGGCCTGGCCACCCCGCGCGAACCCACGCAGCGCGGATCGCAGGTGTGCCTGACGAGGCCATCAGGCGCTTACGCCATCGTGCAGGCGCTGATCGCGCGCGGCGTGATCGGCGACTTTCGCGCCGGCGCCCCGTCGACAGCGCCAGGGCCAAGCGGCAGCCCGGACATCCTGCGCTTCGGCTTCGCACCGCTGTACACGGGCTTCGAGGACATCTGGCACGCGGTGGAGCAACTGCGCCAAGTGCTCGAATCGGGCGAGTGGCAGCACCCCGAATTCAACAGAAAGCAGGCGGTGACGTGATGAACAACAAACCCAGGAACACCGTGCCGGGCACGCCGGCAGCGCTTGACCCGAGAACCGACGGCGCGCTGCTCGATTTCAGCCAGGCGATGAGCTACGGCGACTACCTGCATCTGGATGCCCTCCTGAACGCGCAGCACCCGCTCTCGCCCGACCACAACGAGATGCTGTTCATCGTGCAGCACCAGACCAGCGAGCTCTGGATGAAGCTGATGCTGCACGAGCTGCATGCCGCCATGGCCTGCGTCGCCAGCGATGACCTCCCAACCGCTTTCAAGATGCTCGCCCGCGTGAGCCGGATCATGGAACAGCTGGTCCACGCCTGGGACGTGCTGGCCACCATGACGCCGCCCGAATACAGCGCCATCCGCCCCTACCTGGCCAACTCCAGCGGCTTCCAGAGCTGGCAATACCGCTGCATCGAGTTCGCCCTGGGCAACAAGAACGCGGCCATGCTGCAGCCGCATGCGCACCGGCCCGATCTGCTGGCGCAGGTGCAGGCCGCCTACGAAGCGCCGTCCCTCTACGACCAGGCCCTGCGCCTGCTGGCCCGCCGCGGCCTGCCGGTGCCGGCCAGCCACCTTGAGCGGGACTGGACCCAGCCTCACATAACCAGCGACGCGGTCGAGCAGGCCTGGCTTGCCGTCTACCGCGACCCGAAACACCATTGGGATCTCTATCAATTGGGCGAGGCATTGATCGACCTCGAAGACGCCTTCCGTCTCTGGCGCTTTCGCCACGTGACGACGGTGGAACGCATCATCGGTTTCAAGCGCGGCACCGGCGGTACCAGCGGCGTGGGCTACCTGCGCAAGATGCTGGACGTGGTGCTGTTCCCGGAAATCTGGAAATTGCGCACGGACTTGTAAACGACCTCCGGCCACCCGACTCCACCCCGGACCGGAGAATGACACCCCGGAACGCAAGACGATCCGGTCAAGTCCCTCGATACAGCCATGGCACATCGAGAAGGCGCTCACCCAGCAGCCGCAGCGAGGCATCGCGCCCCCAGCGCAACACGCCTTGCGAATGAAAAATCACGCCGTTGCGGATCGACTGGGCCTGCACACGAGCGCAGCGCTGCCACCGGCTCTGCGCATACCGCTGCAGTTGCTGGCGCACGTCCAGATCGTCCATCGCCAACACGCGGCCGAGTTCCGCCGCATCTTCGATCGCCATGCCGGCGCCTTGTGCCAGGTAGGGCCGCATCGGGTGCGCCGCATCGCCCAGCAAGGCCACCCGGCCCTGGGCCTGCTGGTGCGCGCCGCTGATGGGCGGGCGGTCGCACAGTGCCCACAGGCGCCATTCCGGCACGGCGTGAATCAGGTCACGCAGCGGGACCGACGTCATCGTGAGCGCGGCCTGGAGGTCTGCCGCATTGGCGCCATGGTCCCAGCTCTGCAGATCGTGCGCCACCTGGCCATGCACGATGGCGACCACGTTGAGCCACTCGCCGCGGCGGACGGGGTACTGCACCACGTGCATGTTGGGTCCCAGCCAGGCCGTGACCTGCTGGCTGCGCAGGCGCTCAGGCAGGCTAGCCTGCGGCAGCATGGCGCGGTAGGCCAGATGCCCCGTCACCCGAGGCGGCCCGTCTTTCAGGAGGATTTCACGCACACGGCTCCACAGGCCGTCGGCGCCGACCAGCACGTCGCCCGCCACCTCCAGCCCCTCGGTCGTCCGCAGGGAGACAGCGGCGCCGCTATCCGCATAACTGGCCAGCCAGCTGTTCAGGCTGAGCCGCGCATGGCCATGGGCCTGCACGGCATCCAGCAACAGGCGGTGCATGTCGGCCCGGTGAATCGTGGCGTAGGGTGCGCCATACCGCTGCACCGCCCGCGCTCCCAGCGGCAACACGCCGAGTTCCCGGCCCGACACGGCGTCGCGCACCTGCAGCCGCGACGGAAAGGCCGCCACGCGCGCCAGCGCGGGCTCCAGACCCCAGGCGTGCAGCACCTTGACGACGTTGGGCCCGATCTGGATGCCAGCCCCCACCTCGCTGAACTCGGCCGCACGCTCGAACAAGCGCACGTCCCATCCGGCACGCGAACACGCCAAGGCAGCAGCCAGCCCACCAATGCCACCGCCTGCGATCAATACCTGCTTAGTCATGCGGCCTGATTTTGCCGCGCTTCGCCGCACGGACGCGGCAAGACCATTGACCCATCGCAAGGCTCAATGTTTTTTGGATCACGGCCGGGGTTTATGAGCGGTCGCGGGTGGTGCGCAGGACGGCGCTGTGATTGCGAGCGAATTCCCGCGGCGGGAATTTTCGAGGGAACTTGCACTGATAGAAAAATCAGCGCACTACAAAAACAGAAGCGCCAGCACAAAGGCTGGCGCTTGTTTACTTGGGGTGACTGATGGGGCTCGAACCCACGACAACCAGAATCACAATCTGGGACTCTACCAACTGAGCTACAGCCACCGTAAAGATGAAATTATAACGGGTTCTGGTCACTGAATTGCGACAGACTGGGCGCCGCCGGCCCCTGTCGCGGGCTTGGCCACCAAAATTTGCGTTTTGAAGCGCTCTTTCAGCAAATTGAAATACGCCTGGCTTTCAGCCGTACTCCACAGTTGGCTGTATTGGCTCAAATTTTGGCGCTTTGCCGCCTCGGTTGCGGCCTCACGGGGAACAATCTTGTTGACCCGGACCACGGCATAACCCTGCGCACCCAGATCAACACCCGCAAAGGCCGGCAGCGACGCGGCATTGGCACGCAAAGCCGCCTCAATCAGCTTGGTTGGCTGCTGCTGCGTCTGGTCACGGGAAACCACCACCGCGGCCGGCAAGTCGGCACCCGCCGGGTTGGCACGCCAGGCCGCCAGCTTGCTCTCGCCTTCCTTTCGGGCCAGCTCCGCGCCGCGCTCGGCGACGAGCCGGGTGCGCACGATGTCCTTGACCTCGGCAAACGGTTTGGTTCGCGCGGGTGTGTACTGGACGATCCGCCCTGAAACAAGCTGATTGGCGGCAGTTTCAACCGCTTCGGTGTTGCGTTTTTTGTCCACGGCATCGGGGGCAAAAATAGCCGTCAGGAATTTGGGGTGGGCCAGCACACCCGTGGTGCCGGGTGCCGGCGTGCGGGTCAGGTTGGCCGCGGTCTTGATCTCCAGCTTGAGCCGTTCGGCCACTGGCTTGAGGCTGTCAGACTGCTCGTAAACGCTATTGGTAAAAGTATCGGCCACCTCAGCGAACTTGCGCTGGGCCTGCTGTTTCTTCAGGTCAGCTTCCAGCTGGTCCCGCATGTCCTCGAAACTCCGTGCCTTCGGCGCCTTGATATCGGTCAGCCGGATGATGTGGTAGCCGAATTCAGTTTCCACCACGTCGCTGATCTCTCCCTTTTTCAGCGCAAAGGCCGTGTCCTCGAACGCCTTGACCATGGCACCCCGGGCGAAAAAGTCCAGGTCTCCGCCATTGGGAGCCGAGCCCGTGTCCTGCGAGTTCTTGCGTGCGAGGTCGGCAAAGCTCTCAGGCGCTTTCCGTGCGGCCGCCAGTAACTCATCCGCCTTGGCACGGGCTTTTTGCCGTTCGGCGGCGCTGGCAGATTTTGGCGCGGCAATCAGGATGTGGCTGGCGCGGCGCTCCTCCTGCCCCCCGAGTCGGGCGGCGTTTTGGTCGTAGTAGGCTTTCAGATCCTGTTCATTGATCACCAGCGTTTTCTTGATGGTGTCGAGATCCAGCACGACATATTCGATACTGGCCTGCTCCGCCGCCTGGAACATCGCTTCGTTGCGCTTGTAGTACGCCTCCAGATCGGCATCCGTCAACGTGACTTTGCCTGCGAAATCGGCTGCGGCAAAACGCGCCACCTGCACTTCGCGTTTTTCGAAAAATGCGTTCAACGCGACGTCCGCCTGCGCCAGCGGCGTGAAACCGCTACCGGACAGGCCCATCATCACCTGGCGGGAGGACAGATCGGCGCGAACCTGGGCTTCAAACATTTCAGGTGTCATGCCCTGGCTGCCAACAAGCTGGCGATAGCGATCCACATCCAGCGAACCATCGGGGCGCCGCAAGCCTGCGATGGTGGGATTCTGTTGCAGATCACGCGCCAGACGGACGTCGCTTGTGATGAGGTTGAGCTTGCCGGCGGCGGCGGCAAGGACGCGGTCACGGACCAGCCGCTCCAGCGTCGCATAGCGGGCCTCAGGAGAGTCCAGCAGCTTGACATCGATGGATGGCATGGACTCGCGCACCCGCTCGACTTCATTCTTGTGGGCAACGTCCCACTCGGCCTGGGTGATCTCCAGCCCATCCACCTTGGCCACCGCATCCCCCTTCTCGCGGAAGCGGTTGTAGCCGTCAATACCGAACAGCACAAACGACGGGATGATGAGCAGGAACATCAGACCCATCATGATCTTGGTGTGCTTCCGGACGAAATCAAACATGCTCAGACTCTCAATATCAAAAACAGAAAAGGCGAACATTGTGTTCGCCTTTGCATCGGTGGTGGTGGGTGCTGAGGGGCTCGAACCCCCGACCTACGCCTTGTAAGGGCGCCGCTCTACCAACTGAGCTAAGCACCCCACCTCAACTGGATCTCAGTTCAAGGCATCTTTCAATGCCTTGCCCGGACGGAACTTTGGAACTTTAGCAGCCTTGATTTTAATCGTTGCGCCAGTACGGGGATTTCGGCCACTGCGCGCCGCGCGTTTGCCAACTGCAAACGTTCCAAATCCCACCAATGAAACCGAACCGCCCTTTTTCAGGGTCGTCTTTACAGCGCCCACCATGGAGTCGAGCGCGCGCGTTGCCGCAGCTTTCGAGATGTCAGCATGCTTTGCAATGTGCTCAATCAGTTCGGTTTTATTCACAAGGAACCCCTCGTATATTAAAAGTGTTAATCGTGCGTCTTAGTGACTCGCCTGGAAACGGATCGCATGGATTTGAAAACTTCGTGGACCCGGCTCAGAACGCAGCGTCCGCTGCTGTCACGATTAAAGCCACCTGCCTCGACAGTGTCAATATACATCCGGTCTTTCGGCGCAGACCCGGACGCGCATTCTAGACGCTTTCAGATGGGTTTCCGCCGGACACGCCGGTCATCTGCCGGTTGTCAAAATTTCCCCCTTCGCGGCTGCCGGGCATCACGTCCGGGCAGGACGCACCACCAGACTCACGCCCACCGCAGTCAACGCCGTGCCCATCATGGTCACGGCGGTCACAGGTTCGTCGAAAAGAACCCATGCAATCAGCGCCGTTGTGGGGGGCACCAGGTACATGAGGCTGGTGACCAAGGTCGCCGCGCCGCGCTGGATCAGCATGTACAACAGGGAACTGCCTCCAATTGTCAGGCCCAGCACCGACCAGGCCATGGCCCCGGCCATTTCGATGTTCCACTGCATCGGCTCCGACTCCAGAAGGGCCAGCGGCAGGGTCACAGCGAAGGCCGCGGCAAGTTGCGCGGTGTTGGCAGTCCGCACGTCGCAGGGCGCGACAAAGCGTTTCTGGTACAGCGTGCCCACCGTGATGCTCAACAGGGCGATCAAGGCAAAAGCCAGATTGACGCCATTGGCCAAATCCCCCGGGGCACCATGCCCGAACTTGCGTGAAACTACCAGCGACAAGCCGGCAAACCCCAGGAGCAACCCGGCCCATTGCCGCCCCGTCACCTGCCCCCGATGGCCGGGAAAATGATCGGGCGAGCGAGCGCTGCTGGCGGACAACCAGACGGCGGTCAACACGGGTTGGATGCCCACGATCAGGGCGGACAGGCCCGACCCCATGCCGGCCTTCACGGCGGCCCACACGCCACCAAGGTACCCGCCATGCATCAGCACCCCTGTCACGGCCAGATGCAGCCATTGGGAGCGCGTCTGGGGCCACCGGACTCGCGCCAGGACGATCCATGGCAGAAAGCACAGGATGGACAAGGCGTAGCGCACAAGCAGGAACTTGAATGGCGGCGAGTGCGGCATGCCGTAGCGCGCCACGATGAACCCGGTGCTCCAGATCAGCACGAACACCACCGGCATCGCCCGAACCAGGGCGGCACCGTCGGATCGTGCCGTCATTTCACCCGCGCCCGGATTTCAGGCAAGGCTTTCTGGAGGTAGTAGACCATTGACCAGACAGTCAGGACTGCGGCAATCCAGATCAGCCACACACCCCAGACGTGGGTGTCGATCAGATCAAAGAGGCGGCCATTGAACAGCAGAAAGGGAATGGCCACCATCTGGGCCACCGTCTTGAGTTTGCCGATCATGTGGACAGCCACACTTTTGGATGCGCCGATCTGCGCCATCCACTCCCGCAACGCAGAAATCGCGATCTCCCGGCCAATGATGATGAGCCCGACAAACACGTCCGCGCGGTTCAGATGCACCAGGACCAACAGGGAGGCGCAGACCAGGAATTTGTCAGCGACCGGGTCCAGAAACGCGCCGAAGGACGAAGTCTGATTGAGCTTGCGGGCCAGGTAGCCGTCCAGCCAGTCGGTTGCCGCGAACAGGACAAACATCACCGTGGCAATCAGGTTTTTGTTGGCCTGGGTTGCCACGCTGTCGGGCAGGTAAAAAACGCCCACGATCAACGGAATCGCGACAATGCGCGTCCACGTCATGAGGGTGGGTATGGTGAAAAACATACAGGGATTGTGGCATGCCCAAAGTGCCGCCGCGCGATGCGCTCAATGCAACGCCCGGTAAATGGCTTCAGCCAGATCGTGCGAGATGCCATCCACGGTGGCCAGGTCTTCCACACTCGCATCGGTCACGCCGCGAATGCCGCCAAAGCGCCGCAACAATCTGGCCCGCTTCTTCGGGCCAACGCCGGGGATCTCCTCGATGCGGCTTCCGCCGACGCGAACCTTCGCGCGTTGGGCGCGCATGCCGGTGATCGCAAAACGGTGCGCCTCATCGCGAATTTGAGCCACCAGCATGAGCGCGGCCGAATCACGCCCCAGATAGACCTTGTCGCGTCCGTCAGCGAAGACCAGTTCCTCCAGGCCCACCTTGCGGCCCTCGCCTTTCTCCACGCCGATGATCCGCGACAGATCCAGCCCCAGCGATTCAAACACCTCCCGTGCCATGGCCACCTGCCCTTTTCCCCCGTCCACCAGCACCAGATCGGGCAGCGACGCCGCCGTGCCGGCCGCCAGGCCATCTTCAAGGCGCATGGCCTCGGCGACTTTGCTGTAACGGCGCATCAGCACCTGGCGCATGGCAGCGTAATCGTCACCCGCCGTGATGCCATCAATGCCATAGCGTCGGTATTCACTGCTTTGCATCTTGTGGTGGTGGAACACGACACACGACGCCTGCGTGGCCTCGCCCGAGGTGTGAGAGATGTCAAAACATTCGATGCGGAACTTCTCCAGATCGTCTGGCGCCAGATCCAGCGCATCGACCAGTGCGCGGGTTCTCGCCTGCTGTGAGCCCTCTTCGGCCAGCAGGCGCGCCAGCTGGATATCGGCATTCTGTTGCGCCATTTCCAGCCAAACCCGGCGCTGTTCGCGGGGATTGTGAACCGCACTGATGCGCACCCCGCTCTCAATGGAAAGGGCCTCGATCAGCCCCTTGTCCACGGCGTGACTGGTGATGAGCGCTGGCGGCACAGGCACCCCGATGTAATGCTGGGCGATGAAAGCTTCCAGGATCTGCGTTTCGACCGACTGCGTCGCCCGGGCCGATTCGTCCGGCTCTCCCGATCCATCTTCATTCGCCGCCATGAAGCGCATGGCGAGCGCCTCTTCAATGTGAGTGGGAAAGTAGGGCCGGTCGCCCAGATGGCGCCCACCCCGCACCATGGCCAGGTTGACACAGGCCCGCCCGCCCTGCACCTTGGCCACCAGAATGTCGACGTCCTTGTCGGAGGTCGTGTCGATGGCCTGCTGGTGCAGCACCCTGGACAAGGCACTCATCTGGTTGCGGATTTCGGCCGCCTGTTCAAATTCGAGCTTCTCGGCATGGGCCAGCATGCGCGCCTCCAGCGCACCAAGAACCTGCTGGGTTTCACCGCTCAGGAATGCCGCGGCACTGGCCACGTCCTGAGCGTAGGCCTCGGCACTGATGTAATTCACGCAGGGTCCGGAGCACCGCTTGATCTGGTAGAGCAGGCAGGGACGCGTGCGGTTCGCAAACACCGTGTCCTCGCAGACACGAAGCCGGAATACTTTTTGCAGGAGCTGGATCGACTCCTTCACCGCCCAGGCACTGGGATACGGTCCGAAGTACTGGTGTTTCTTGTCTACCGAACCCCGGTAGTACGCCACGCGGGGAAAGCTGCCTGCGTCAGGCCCGCCATCACCCGTCGTCGGCTTGACCTGACCGTGGGTGATTTTGAGGTAAGGGTAACTCTTGTCGTCGCGGAAAATGATGTTGAACTTCGGGCTCAACGTCTTGATCAGGTTGTTCTCGAGCAGGAGTGCTTCGGCCTCCGAGCGCACCACGGTCGTTTCCATGCGTGCGATCTTGCTGACCATGTGGCCGATGCGCGTTCCGCCGTGGTTCTTCTGAAAATAGCTGGAGACGCGCTTCTTGAGATTGTTCGCCTTGCCGACATAGAGCACTTGGCCGTCGGCGTCGAAATAGCGATAGACCCCCGGCAAACCCGGCAGGGCGGCAACATCCCTCAAGAGCTGCTCGGGATGCGGCTGCGACGCGGAAGTATCTTGCAACATCAACTTTCAGCGGGCGAAACAATGGCCGTATCTGGTGGAGGCACCAAATAAAAAACGGGCTACAGCTTCGATTGGCTATAACCCGTTTTTGTTTCAACAAATGGTCGGCGTGGCGGGATTCGAACTCGCGACCCCTTGCACCCCATGCAAGTGCGCTACCAGGCTGCGCTACACGCCGACAAGCCTCGAATTATAGCCTGTTCCTCAGTGCGAAACGGAAAGGAGGTCGCGAATTTCGAACAATTCACGCCGGAGAAGGTCGAGTTTCCGCCAAGTCACAGCATCCTCATCATGCGGTGCCTGTTCGTCAACGCCATCCAAGGAGACATTCTCTGCTTCGGACATCTCGACGCCATCGAGCAGCCCATCCCCGTTATGCCGCTTGTCCCGTTCGAGTTGAGCCAACTCCTGCAGCTTGTTTCGGGCACCGCTGATCGTGAACCCCTGCTCATAAAGCAGGTCGCGAATCCGGCGAATCATCAGCACCTCGTGATGCTGGTAGTAGCGGCGGTTGCCGCGCCGCTTCATGGGCCGCAATTGCGTGAATTCCTGCTCCCAGTAGCGCAGGACGTGCGGCTTGACGCCACAAAGATCCCCAACTTCGCCAATCGTGAAGTAGCGCTTGGCGGGAATGGACGGGAGCGTTTTCTCCATTGAAATCAATGTACTGCGAGTGAAGCTTTCGAGAGTACTCCAACTCCCGCCGTCCTGCAAAGGACTTCGTCAGTTCCGGACCCAAAACAACGCGCCTGTGCCTTAAGTCGCGTCGGCAGGCCCCTGTATCTGGTCTTTCAGCTTGTGGCTTGCGTGGAAGGTCGCGACGCGGCGCGCCTCGATCGGAATAGCCTCCCCTGTCCTCGGGTTTCGGCCGGGGCGGGGGGCCTTGGTGCGAATCTGAAAATTCCCGAATCCGGAAATCCGGACATCCTGCCCGTCCACCAGGCTGTCCGCCACCAAGTCAAAGAAAGCATCAATCATGTCCTTGGACTCGCGCTTGTTCAACCCGATCTGCTCAAACAGCAGTTCGGCAAGTTGCGCTTTGGTCAAGGCCGGCGTCTCCAGGCTTTCAACTGAGAATTCCATCACTTCCTCGTCGTTATGGCCACCGTGGAGTGGGGACTCCTTGCTGAATGGCACCGTCAACCCCGCAGTCGCGCGCCCAACAGGCGGGCCAATTGATCCACAACGGCCTTGATTGCTGCATCGATCTCGGCCTCGGTGAGTGTGCCCTCGTCACTGTTCAGAACCAGACGCACAGCCAGGCTCTTCTCACCCGGCGCCAGACCACCGGCGCCCGCCGCTGGCGACTCCACGCCCTTGGCCGGCTTCGCCCGGTAAACGTCGAACAGCACGGCATCGCGCAACATGCCGCCGGTCTGCGCGGCCCGGATGGCCGCCATCAATTCGGTGTGCGTCACTGCCTCGGCCACGATCACGGCCAAATCCCGCTCCACGGCCTGGTGCCGGGCCACCGCCTTGAAAACCGGCACTGCACGCTGCAGCACGGCGTCCAGTTCCAGTTCAAACATCAAGGGAGCCTGCGCGAGGTCCCAGGTTTGGCGCCAGCGAGGGTGCAACTCGCCGACATGGCCGATCGGAACGCCGTCCACCAGCACCATTGCGCAACGGCCCGGGTGCATTGCAGGGTGTCCAGCCGCCTCAAAGGTGGCTTGGCGCGGCGCCAGTAGAGCCTCGACATCGCCCTTGATATCGAAAAAGTCCGCGGATTGCGGTTTTTTGTCCCATTGCAGGCGATCGACGGAGCCGAAAGAGAGCCCCGCCACGCGCATCGGCTGATGAAACCCTTCGACCGTGGTGTCGGTGTTCCTGACTGCCGCGTCGCGCAGGAACACCCGTCCCAGTTCGAACACCCGCACCCGCTCGGCCTTGCGGTCGGTATTGAATTTCGCCACCTGGAGCAGCGACCCCAGCAGCGACGAACGCATGACGCTCATCTGGCTGGCAATGGGATTCAGCAGCTTGATCGGGTTTGCGTTGCCGGCCAGCTCATGCTCCCAGCGCTCTTCGACGAAGCTGAAATTGATGGTCTCTTGGTAGCCCAGCGCCGCAAGCCCACGCCGCACGGCAAACGGGCTGCGCTGGGCTTCCGCCCGGAGCTTCGGGGTGATAGGTGCCAGAGGCGGCGTGGCGGGGAGATGGTTGTACCCCACCATGCGCACGACCTCTTCAATCAGGTCTTCCTCGATCTGCAAGTCGAACCGGAATGAGGGCGGCAACACAGTCACGGTACCGTCGCCCTCGGTCACTTCAAGACCCAGACCGCGCAGCGCCGCAGCGCATTGCGCCTGCGTGAGCGACATGCCAATCACCTTGGACGCACGGGCCACGCGCAGCACCACAGGCTGGGCCGTGGGCACGTTCGGCTGCCGGTCGTCCATCGGACCTGGCTCGCCACCGCAAATTTCGAGAATGAGCTGCGTGATGCGCTCGATATGCTCCACCGTCTGGCCCGGATCCACGCCGCGCTCGAAACGGTGGCCTGCGTCGGTCGAGAAGTTGTAGCGGCGCGAACGGCCCGCAATCGCCTTGGGCCACCAGAAAGCGGCCTCTACGTACACATGGCGGGTGTCGTCCGAGACGGCGGTGGAGTCGCCCCCCATGATCCCCGCAAGCGATTCCACCTGCTGGTCATCGGCGATCACCCCGACCTTGTCATCCACCGTGACGGTGTTGCCATTGAGCAGCTTAAGCTGCTCGCCGGGCTTGCCCCAGCGCACGTCGAGTCCGCCATGAATCTTGTCGAGATCAAAGATGTGCGAGGGACGACCGAACTCGAACATCACGTAGTTGGAAATATCCACCAGCGCCGTCACGCTGCGCTGGCCGCAGCGCGCGAGCCGGTCCACCATCCATTGCGGGGTGGCAGCGCGGGTATTCACATTGCGCACGATGCGCCCCGAAAAACGGCCACAGAGATCCGGCGCGCTGATCGTCACGGGCAGCGTGTCGTCGTGGGTCACTGCCGCAGGCGGAAAAGCGGGCGTCTTCAGCGACGTGCCGGTCAAGGCAGCCACCTCCCGCGCGATGCCATACACGCTAAGACAGTGGGCAAGATTGGGGGTGAGCTTGAGGGTGAACAGCGTGTCGTCGAGTTTCAGGTGCTCGCGAATGTCTTGCCCCAAGGGCGCATCGGCAGCCAGCTCCAGAAGGCCGCCATGGTCTTCTGAGAGCTTGAGTTCGCGGGCCGAGCACAGCATGCCCTGGCTTTCCACGCCCCGCAGCTTGCCGGTCTTGATGACAAACGGCTTGCCGTCCTCGCCGGGAGGCAGCTCAGCCCCCACCAGCGCGCACGGCACCTTGATCCCGATGCGGGCATTGGGCGCGCCACAGACGATGTTGAGCAAACTGCCCTGCCCCACATCCACCTGGCAGACGCGCAGGCGATCGGCATTGGGGTGTTGCTCAGCGGCCTTGATCTCACCCACCACGATCTTCGTGAAAGGCGGGGCCACGGGCTGGAGTTCTTCGACTTCCAGCCCGGCCATGGTCAGTGTGTCGGCAAGTTGCTGGGTGCTCAGAGGCGGGTTGCAGAATTCGCGCAGCCAGGACTCGGGAAATTGCATGGTCGGTCTTTAATCAGTGGAGGACAGCGCACAGGCACCTGAAGTGCACGCATCCGTCCTGCGAATTCATTGAAATTGGCTCAGGAAACGAATGTCGCCGTCAAAAAACAGGCGCAAGTCATTCACGCCATAGCGCAGCATGGTCAAGCGATCGGGTCCCATGCCAAAAGCAAAGCCGATGAAATGCTCCGGATCGAGGCCCATATTGCGCACCACGTGGGGATGCACCTGGCCAGAACCCGCCACTTCAAGCCAGCGGCCCGCCAGCGGCCCGGTCTGGAACTGGATGTCGATCTCTGCGCTCGGTTCGGTGAACGGAAAAAAGCTCGGACGGAACCGGAGAACGAGATCGTCGCTTTCAAAGAAGGTACGGCAAAAATCGGTGAACACGACCTTCAAATCCTTGAAGCTCACGTTCTCGCCAATCCACAGGCCTTCGCACTGGTGGAACATGGGCGAGTGCGTCGCGTCGCTGTCCACGCGGTAGGTGCGCCCCGGCGCGATCACGCGGATTTCCGGCATGCCCTGCCCGGCATCCAGCCGATCACGATGGCGCTTGACGTGCTGCACCGCGTGCCGAATCTGCATCGGACTGGTGTGCGTGCGCAGCAGGTTCGGCGCGGAGGCGGAGCCGCCTTCCACGTAGAAAGTGTCGTGCATCGAACGCGCAGGATGGTCTTCCGGGGTGTTCAGCGCGGTGAAATTGAACCAGTCGGTCTCGATCTCGGGCCCTTGGGCCACGTCAAAACCCATGGAGCCAAAAATCTGCTCGATGCGCTCCAGTGTCAGTGAGACCGGGTGCAGGCCGCCCTGCCCACGCTGGCGGCCCGGCAGCGTCACATCGAGCGCCTCGGCCTTGAGCTGGGCCTGCAGTTCCGCATCGGCCAGGGCCTGGCGCCGCGCATTGAGCGCCGCTTCAATGGCCTGTTTGGCCAGATTGATGGCGGCGCCGCGCGTCTTCTTCTCGTCCACGCTGAGTGCGGCCATGCCTTTCATCAGCTCGGTCAGTCGACCCGACTTGCCCAGAAACTGGGCCTTGGCATTTTCGAGATCAGCGGGGGTCGCAGCCTGCTCAAAGCTTGCGCGGGCGCTGTCAACCAGTGCGTCCAACTCGTTCATAAATTCTCTTGTCAATGAAAAAGGGCCAGCGCCTTTTCAAGCTCCAGCCCAAAAAATTGGGGCCAGACCCCAATTACCGAGATGATGCACCCAAGGTGCAGCAGTTGGTAGATTGGCTTCTGACCCCGTCTTTTTGGGCTTGAAAATCAAGCTGCCAGTTTGGCCTTGACTTGCTCCACGATGCTGCCGAAGGCGGCCTTGTCGTGCACAGCGATATCGGCCAGCATTTTGCGGTCGATCTCGATGGCAGCCTTCTTCAGGCCGTTGGCGAACTGGCTGTAGGTCAGGCCGCATTCACGCGCGGCGGCGTTGATACGGGCAATCCACAGCTGACGGAAGACACGCTTCTTGGTACGGCGATCACGGTAGGCATATTGCCCAGCCTTCATCACCGCTTCTTTGGCGATGCGGAAGACATTGCCGCGGCGGCCGCGGAAACCTTTGGCCAGAGCCAGAACTTTTTTGTGACGGGCGCGTGCCGTTACACCACGTTTGACGCGAGGCATGTGTTTACTCCTTGTTCGTCGTTAATTAAATGCCACGGCCGGGCAACATCTGGGACATGGAAACCATATTGGTTTCATGCACCGCGATGGCACCACGCAGATGGCGTTTATTCTTGGTGGTCTTCTTGGTCAAGATGTGACGCTTGAAGGCTTGACCGCGCTTGACGGTGCCACCCGGACGAACGCGGAAACGTTTTTTCGCGCTGCTCTTGGTTTTCATTTTGGGCATTTGAATGCTCCTTCTTGCTTGTGCTCGTGAGGCGTCTGCAAACTGTTTGCAGCCTTGATGGCCCCGAGCCACTTGTGTAGAGAGATTGAGTCTCTCTACGGTTGCCGGGAAAGGTCAATTCCCCGACTTTCACGGCAAGTCAAACGACTTGCCGATTCTCCAGGACGGCCGAAACCCTCCCAAAAACTCAAGCCGATGCAGCAGGCGCCGATTCAGCAGCCGGCTTTACAGCCGCCTTCCGCTTGCCTGGCGCGATCATCATGATCATCTGCCGCCCTTCAAGCTTCGGATACTGCTCGACCACGATCAAATCAGCCAACTCATCACGGATGCGGTTCAGCAACGCCATGCCCAGTTCCTGGTGCGTGATCTCGCGACCGCGAAACCGCAGCGTGATCTTGCACTTGTCGCCTTCGGCCAGGAAGCGCTTGATGTTGCGCATCTTGATGTTGTAATCGCCGTCGTCAGTTCCCGGTCGGAACTTGACTTCCTTGATCTCGATGACCGTCTGCTTGGCTTTCGCCTCTGCCGCACGCTTTTGTTCCTGGTATTTGAACTTGCCGTAGTCCATCAAACGACAGACGGGCGGGTTCGCCGTGGCGGCAATTTCAACCAGATCCACATCCAGCTCACCCGCCATGCGGAGAGCTTCCATCAAACTCACCACACCCAGCGGCTCGTTTTCAGGACCGGAAAGACGGACTTCCGGGGCCATGATTTCACGGTTCAGGCGATGCTTGCGCTCTTCGCGGTGGCGACGATCACGAAATTCAGTAGCGATGGCTCAAATCCTTTAAATATTTGCTACAAACCTTGTAGCTAAAACCGGCCAATCCGCGCTGGCTAAAGCTTGCTTGATTCAAAATCAGACTTTAGAAGCGATATCCGAAGCGATGAGCTGCAAGAACGCATCAACGGACATCACACCGAGATCTTTGTTACCTCGGGCGCGCACTGCCACGGCACCAGCGGCCTTCTCCTTATCGCCAACGACAAGGATGTAGGGCAGCTTCTGCAACGAATGCTCACGTATTTTATACGTAATTTTTTCATTGCGAAGATCCAGCCCCACCCTAAGCCCTTGATTTTCAAGCGCTTTGGTGATTTCACGACAGTAATCAGCCTGGGAATCCGTGATATTGAGCACCGCCACCTGCACTGGCGCGAGCCAGGTCGGCAGCGCGCCGGCATGTTCCTCGATCAGGATGCCAATGAAACGCTCCAGGCTGCCGACGATGGCACGGTGCAGCATCACAGGGCGGTGACGCGCACCGTCTTCGCCCACATACTCCGCGTCCAGCCGTTCTGGCATGGAGAAATCGACCTGGATGGTGCCGCACTGCCACTGCCGGCCAATCGCATCCTTCAGCGTGTATTCGATCTTGGGTCCGTAGAACGCACCTTCGCCCGGAGAAATTTCGAACTCGCAACCGGAGGCGCGCAGACTTTCCATGAGCGCGTGCTCGGCCTTGTCCCAGCTTTCATCCGAACCGATGCGCTGCTCGGGGCGGGTTGCCACCTTGTAGATGATGTTCTTGAAGCCGAAGTCCTGGTAGACCTTCTGCAGGAGCGCGGTGTAGGCGGTGCACTCGGGCAGGATGTGCTCTTCCGTGCAGAAGATATGGCCGTCGTCCTGCGTAAAGCCGCGCACGCGCATGATGCCGTGCAAACCACCAGTGGGCTCGTTGCGATGGCATTGACCGAACTCGCCATAGCGCAGCGGCAGATCGCGGTAGCTCTTGATACCTTGTTTGAAGATCAGGATGTGGCCGGGACAGTTCATCGGCTTGAGCGCGTAGTCGCGCTTTTCCGATTCGGTCGTGAACATGTTGTCGCGGTACTTGTCCCAGTGGCCGGTTTTTTCCCACAGCGTCTTGTCCAGCAACTGCGGCCCCTTGACCTCCTGGTAACCGTTGTCGCGATAGACCTTTCGCATGTACTGCTCCACCCCCTGCCAGACCGTCCAGCCCTTGGGATGCCAGAACACGACACCTGGCGCATGGTCGTCGATGTGGAACAGGTCCAGTTCGCGGCCGAGTTTGCGGTGGTCGCGCTTCTCGGCCTCTTCCAACATGGTCAGGTACTGCTGGAGTTCGTCCTTGGTGGCCCAGGCCGTGCCGTAAATGCGCTGCAACATCTCGTTGCGATGGTCGCCGCGCCAGTAGGCGCCAGCCACCTTCATGAGCTTGAAGAACCGGAGCTTGCCGGTGCTGGGAACGTGCGGGCCGCGGCACAGATCCTCGAAGTTGCCCTCACGGTACAAACTCACGTCCTCATTGCTTGGAATGCTGGCAATGATCTCCGCCTTGTAGTGTTCGCCCAGACCTTTGAAATAGGCCACGGCCTCGTCGCGGGGCAACACGCGCCGCACCACGGGTTCGTCCTTCGCCGCCAGTTCGGCCATGCGCTTTTCGATGGCGGCAAGATCCTCGGGCGTGAAGGGGCGCTTGTACGAAAAGTCATAGTAGAAGCCGTTTTCGATCACCGGGCCGATGGTGACTTGCGCGTCCGGAAACAACTCTTTCACCGCATAGGCCAGCAGGTGGGCGGAGGAATGGCGAATGACCTCCAGGCCGTCAGCGTCTTTCGCCGTCACGATCGACAGCGGCGTGCTTTCGGCAATGAGGTAGCTGGTGTCAACGACTTTCCCGTTGACCTTGCCCGCCAGTGCGGCCTTGGCAAGACCGGCCCCGATGGACGCAGCCACTTCAGCCACCGTCAGGGGATTGGGAAATTCGCGTTGGGAACCGTCAGGAAGCGTGATCTGGATCATGGTGAATAGCGAAAGAAGGAGGAGCAAAAAAACAAAGCGCGGTCAATGCCGCGCTTTAGGTTTGATTTGAGAACACTCTGCGCCCGAGGCGCGCGGACTAGCGACCTTCGGGGCGTGAAAACCTCATCGGTGTAGTTCGCGGTGTCATAACCAGGATGCCTTTCTCGCTCTTGTTGGGGCTGTAATGGCCTCCATTCTAACGGGAGGGCCTGCGAAAGCCGTGATGGCGTCCCGATGTAACGCCACGGTAAAGAAAGGTTTCCCTGTTGGCGGCTTGTCGGCATCGCCCCCGCGTGACGCGTTAGCATGTGAAACCACCCCATTCAGGGGTGATCACCCTCAGGAGCCCTGATCATGACTGCAACCTCTGTCCTTCGCATCGCGGCCGTGTGCGCGGCCGCCACATGGGGCTTGTCAGCCTGCGTTGTCGCGCCCTACCCTCAAGGCCAGGCGGTTTATCAGCAAGGTGCTCCGGTCGAGGGCGAAATTGTGGTCGGAATGCCGCCACCCGCCCCTTATGTCGAGGTTATTCCCGTCGCACCGTTCGTGGGCGCGGTCTGGATCAACGGCTATTGGAATTGGTCGGGTGGGCGCCACCAGTGGGTACCCGGGCGGTATGCGCAACCGAGACCGGGATACCGTTGGCAACCTCATCAATGGAGCCAGGGCCCACGCGGCAACTGGCATCTGCGCGGCGGCGGCTGGGTCCGGTAAGGCCGTACATCTCGTTGCCATGAAAAAAAAGCCCGGGGACTCGGTCCCCGGGCTTTTTTCATGGGCCGCGTCAGATCAGTGGAACTGCTCTTCCTCGGTCGAGCCGGTCAGCGCCGTGACGCTGGACTGGCCGCCCTGGATCACGGTGGTCACTTCGTCGAAGTAACCCGTACCCACTTCCTGCTGGTGCGACACGAAGGTGTAGCCACGCTCGCGGGCCGCGAATTCAGGCTCCTGGACCTTCTCGACATAGGCCGACATGCCGCGCTTGGCGTAGTCCTGCGCGAGGTCGAACATGTTGTACCACATGGAGTGGATGCCAGCCAGCGTGATGAACTGGTACTTGTAGCCCATGGCGCCGAGCTCGCGCTGGAACTTGGCGATGGTGGCGTCGTCCAGGTTCTTCTTCCAGTTGAACGAGGGCGAGCAGTTGTAGGCCAGCATCTTGCCGGGGTGAACCTTGTGCACGGCCTCGGCGAACTTGCGGGCGAATTCGAGGTCGGGCGTGCCGGTTTCGCACCACACCAGGTCGGCGTAATGGGCGTAGGCAATGGCGCGGCTGATGGCCTGGTCGATGCCCTTCTTCGTCTTGTAGAAACCTTCAGCGGTGCGCTCACCGGTGATGAAGGGTTTGTCGTTGGCGTCGTAGTCGCTGGTCAGCAAATCGGCGGCTTCGGCATCGGTACGGGCGATCACCAGGGTGGAGGTTCCGCACACGTCGGCGGCCATGCGCGCAGCGATGAGCTTCTGGCAGGCTTCGGTGGTCGGCACCAGCACCTTGCCGCCCATGTGGCCGCACTTCTTGACGGACGCGAGCTGGTCTTCCCAGTGCACGCCACCCGCGCCGGAGCGAATCATGGCCTTCATCAGTTCGAAGGCGTTCAGCACGCCGCCGAAACCGGCTTCGGCATCCGCCACGATGGGCGCGAAATAGTCGATGTAGCCCTTGTCGCCGGGATTGGTGCCCTTGGACCACTGGATCTCGTCGGCACGGCGGAAAGTGTTGTTGATGCGCTCAACCACCGTCGGCACGGAGTCCACCGGGTACAGGGACTGGTCCGGGTACATGGAGGCGTAGCTGTTGTTGTCGGCGGCGACTTGCCAGCCCGACAGGTAGATGGCCTTGACGCCAGCCTTCACCTGCTGCATGGCCTGACCACCGGTCAGCGCGCCCAGGCAGTTGACGTAGGGCTCATTGTTCACCAGATCCCACAGCTTTT
>JAHFQI010000054.1:15975-22330 GCA_023259355.1 Comamonadaceae bacterium | reverse complement strand
CGAGGAGTCCGCCATGCCCTCCGTCGTCTCGCGCGGCCGCGGCCGCCGCACCATCAGCGAAATCAACATGGTGCCCTTCATCGACGTGATGCTGGTGCTGCTGATCATCTTCATGGTGACGGCGCCGCTGATCACGCCGAGCCTGATCGACCTGCCCAGTGTCGGCAAGGCCGCCAGGCTGCCCGACCAGATCGTGCAGATTGTGATCGGCAAGAGCGAGTCGCTGGAGCTCAAGGTGGGCGACAAAACCCGCTCGCTCACCCAGCGCGAGGTCGCCGAGGCCGTCAAACAGGCGCAGGTCGGCCAGGCCAATACCGCCGTGGTCATCAGCGCCGACCGCAGCGTGAAATACGAAACCGTGGTCAAGGTCATGGACACCTTGCAGCGCGCCGGCATCCAGCGCGTGGGCCTGTCGGTGCAACTGGCCCCCTGACCCGCCCGGACCCGCCTCGGCCCGCCATGCACGCCGCCACCCTGGACCGCACCGAGTTCGCCCCGCCGCAGCCGCCCGGCCAACTGCAGTCCCTGGGCCTCGCGGTGCTCGCGCACCTGTTGCTGCTGGGCGCACTCGCCTGGGGCGTGAACTGGAAGCACCAGCCGGACAACACCCTGACCGTGGACGCCGAACTCTGGTCCGCCGTGCCGCGCGAGGCTGCGCCCAAGCTTGTGGAAACACCGCCACCACCACCGCCGCCCGCTCCGGTTCAGGTTCAACCGCGCCCTGCCGTTCCCGACCAGCGCGACGCCGACATCGCACTGGCGCGGCAGAAGAAGGAAGCTGAGAAGAAAGCAGCGGAAAAACTCGAAGCGGAAAAGAAGCGCCTGGCTCAGGAAAAACTGGAGCGGGAACAGAAGAAGGCCGCCGAGGAAAAGAAGAAGTCGGCTCTGGACGCCCTGCGGCTCGAAGCAAAAAAACAGGAAGAAAAAAAGAAGGCGGAGGCGGCCAAGGCGACGAAAGAGCTGGAAGCGCAGCGCCAGGCCAATCTGCGCCACATCGCGGGAATGGCCGGTGCGACCGGCAGCGAAAACGCCGCTGGGAGCGCACAACGTTCGACCGGCCCGTCGGCCAGCTACGCCGGCAAAGTCGCCGCCCGGGTCAAGCCCAACATCGTGTTCACCGAGGACATTGCCGGCAATCCGACAGCCGAAGTGGAAGTCCGCGCCGCGCCCAACGGCATCATTCTGAGCCGCAGGCTCGACAAATCCAGTGGGATCAAGGCTTGGGACGAGGCCGTCCTCAAGGCCATCGACAAGACCGAGAAACTCCCCGTCGACACCGATGGCCGCGTTCCCACGAGCCTGATCATCACCTTCAGGCCCAAGGACTGAGCTTCACTCGTAGACGATCACCGCGCGCCCCTGTTCGGCCTGCGCAGACCAGCTGGCCAGCGCCGCGTCAGTGGGGAAAAACCGGGCCTCCTCGCCCAGTTGCAGCTCGACGCTGACGCCGCCCTCGGCGTGACGCCGCTCCAGGCTCAGGCGCACCGGCAGGCCGCGCACCAGCTCGCCCTGCTCGGAAATTTCGCGGCGCGCCGGAAAGTCCTTCACCAGCCGCTGGATGTCGGGCGCGGTGCCGTTCACCGCCACGCGCAGGAACTTGCCGAAACGGCAGCGTGCCGTGGCCAGGTCCCACACCTGGCTGATGGTGACCTGCAGGCCGCCCGAGAAGCGGTCGGGCTGGACCTTGCCCATGACGATGACGAGTTCGTCGTCCTTCAGCAGGTTGCGATGAGTGTTGATCAGCGCCTCGTCGGCGCGCGCGTCGATGACGCCGGATTTGTCGTCGAGCTTGAACAGGCCGAGCTTGCCGCGCTGGCCGTTGATGACCCGGAAATCGGTCACGATGCCGGCCAGCAACTGCTGGTCGCGCGAGTCCCCCAGTTCGTCGAGCGGGCGCCGGGCAAACTGGCGCACCTCGCGCGCCACTTCATCGAACAAATGGCCCGAGAGGTAGAAGCCGACTGCCGTTTTCTCCAGCGTCAGCCGCTCCTTGACACCCCAGGGCGTCGTCTCCACGAGATCGGGCTCCTGCGTGCTGGAGCCATGGCCGTCGCCATCACCCATGTCGAACAGGCCGCCCTGGTTGGCGTTGGCGGCGGTGGCGCTGGCAAATTCGAAGGCGCGGTCGATGCTCGCGACCAGCGCGGCGCGGTTGAGCTGCAGTGAATCGAAGGCACCGGCCTTGATCAAGGCCTCGACGGTGCGCTTGTTCAACCGGCTGCGGTCCACGCGCACGCAGAAGTCGAACAGGCTCGTGAACGGGCCACCCGCTTCCCGGGCTTTCACGATCGCCTCGATCGCCTGCTGCCCGGTCCCCTTGATCGCGCCGAGCCCGTAGCGGATCACCTTGTCGGACACCGGCTCGAAGCGGTGGTTGCCGCGGTTCACGTCGGGCGGGTCAAAGGTCAGGCCGAACTTCAGCGCGTCCTCGAACAGCACCTTGAGCTTGTCGGTGTCGTCCATTTCCACGGTCATGTTGGCGCAGAAGAACTCGGCCGTGTAGTGCACCTTGAGCCAGGCCGTGTGGTAGGCCAGCAGCGAGTAGGCGGCGGCGTGCGACTTGTTGAAGCCGTAGCCCGCGAACTTCTCCATCAGGTCGAACACCTCGTCGGCCTTTTGCTCGCCGATGTTGTTCTTCGCCGCGCCGGCGCGGAAGATGGCGCGGTGCTCGGCCATCTCCTCGGCCTTTTTCTTGCCCATGGCGCGGCGCAGCATGTCGGCGCCGCCGAGCGAGTAGCCGCCCAGGATCTGCGCGGTCTGCATCACCTGCTCCTGGTAGACCATGATGCCGTAGGTCTCGGACAGCATCTCGGCCACCAGGGGGTGCGGGTACTCGATCTCCTCGCGCCCGTGCTTGCGCGCCACGAAGCTGGGGATCAGGTCCATCGGGCCCGGCCGGTACAGCGCATTCAGGGCAATCAGGTCTTCCAGTCGGGTGGGCTTGGCGTCGCGCAGCATGCCCTGCATGCCGCGGCTTTCAAACTGGAACACGGCCTCGGTCTTGCCGTCCTGGAACAGCCGGTAGGTCGCCGCGTCGGTCAGTGAAATGTTCTCGAACGCGAAGTTCTCCTGGCCCTTGTGGCGCTTGACAATGAACTCCTTGGCGATCTCCAGGATCGTCAGCGTGGCCAGGCCCAGGAAGTCGAACTTCACGAGGCCGATGGCCTCCACGTCGTCCT
The DNA here is from genome assembly GCA_023259355.1 of Comamonadaceae bacterium. Classification (GTDB taxonomy): domain Bacteria; phylum Pseudomonadota; class Gammaproteobacteria; order Burkholderiales; family Burkholderiaceae_C; genus JAHFQI01. The sequence goes on along the minus strand of JAHFQI010000054.1, from coordinate 19,151 downwards.
TGTCGTACTGGCTCACCGCCGACTCGCTGCCCGGCTGCTGGTAGAGCGGGCAGAAATCCGTGAGCTTGCCCGGCGCGATCAGCACGCCGCCCGCGTGCATGCCGATGTTGCGGGTCATGCCTTCGAGCTTTTGCGCCAGCGCCAGCAGGGTCTTGACCTCGTCTTCCTTCTCCAGCCGCTCGGCCAGGATAGGCTCGACCTTGATCGCGCCGTCGATCGTGATGTGCGTGCCCGGCTTGTTCGGAATCAGCTTGCTGATGCCGTCGCAGAAGGTGTAGCTCATGTCGAGCACACGGCCCACGTCGCGGATGGCGGCGCGCGCGGCCATGGTGCCGAAGGTGGCGATCTGGCTCACCGCGTCCTTGCCGTATTTCTCCTTCACGTAGTCGATCACGCGGTCGCGGTTGGACTGGCAGAAGTCGATGTCGAAGTCGGGCATCGACACCCGCTCGGGGTTGAGGAAACGTTCGAAAAGCAGGTTGTATTCGAGCGGGTCCAGGTCGGTGATCTTGAGCGCGTAAGCCACCAGCGAGCCGGCGCCGGAACCCCGGCCGGGTCCGACCGGGCAGCCATTGTTCTTGGCCCAGTTGATGAAGTCCCCCACGATCAGGAAGTAGCCGGGGAAGCCCATTTTCAGGATGGTGCCGATTTCAAACTCAAGCCGCTCCACATAACGCGGCATCTGCTTTTCGCGCGCGGCGACATCGGGGTACAGGTGCGCCATGCGCTCCTTCAAGCCTTCGTGCGACGCGTAGCGGAAATACTCCTCGGGCGACATGCGCACCCCGTCCACTTCGGGTGTGGGAAAGTCGGGCAGCTGCGGCTTGCCCAGCACCAGGGTCAAGTTGCAGCGCCGGGCAATCTCCAGCGTGTTGGCGATGGCCGAGGGCACATCGGCAAACAGCGCCTCCATCTGGGCCGCGCTCTTGAAATACTGCTCGGTCGTGAACTTGCGCACACGCCGCTGGTTGCCCAGGATTTCCCCCTCGGAAATGCACACACGCGCCTCGTGGGCCTCGTAATCGTCCTGCGCGGTGAACTGCACCGGGTGCGTAGCCACGACCGGCAGCTTGAGCCGTGCGGCCAGTTGCACCGCGCCCGCCACCTGCACCGCGTCCTCGGGGCGGCCGGCACGCTGCAACTCCAGGTAGAAGCGGTGCGGAAAAATCGACGCCAGACGCAAGGCGACGTCGGCAGCGCGGGCCTCGTCGCCCTGCACCAGCGCCTGCCCCACGGGGCCGGCCTGGGCGCCCGACAGCAGGATCAGGCCCTCCGACAATTCCTGGAGCCAGGCCAGCTTGACCACGGCCTGTGCCTTGACCACGTTTTGCGTCCAGGCGCGCGCCAGCAGCTCCGACAGGTTCAGGTAGCCTTGGCGGCCCTGCACCAGCAGCACCATGCGCGACAGCGCGTCGGCGTCCTTGCCGAGGCCCTCGACCCAGATTTCAACGCCGATCAGCGGCTTGACGCCCTTGCCCCGTGCTTCCTTGTAAAACTTGATGGCGCCGAACAGGTTACTCAGGTCGGTGATCGCCAAGGCCGGCTGCCCGTCGGCGGCGGCAGCCTTGACGATCTCGTCGATGCGGTTGGTGCCGTCAACGACGGAAAATTCGGTGTGGAGGCGCAGGTGAACAAACATGGTTTTGATTGTAGAAGTCACCGGCCGCCGGCACGGGGCTTGACAGGTTTTTAAAATACCCCCTGTGAACACCATCTTCAATATCTCGGCCTATCAATTCGTGTCACTGCCGGACGCTCCCGTCCTGCGCGACACACTGCACCGGCGCGCGCTGGATTGGCAGCTCAAGGGCACGATCCTGCTGGCCGAGGAAGGCATCAACCTGTTCCTGGCCGGGCCTGCCAAGGCGGTTCGTGGTTTTATCGACCAGCTGCGCGCCGACCCGCGCTTTGCCGGCGTCCAGCCCAAGGAAAGCTGGTCGGCCACGCAGCCCTTCAAAAAGATGCTGGTCAAGGTCAAGCCCGAGATCATCCGCATGAACCACCCCACCATCCGGCCCGACGTTGCCGGCCCGGAAGGCCGCGCACCGGCCGTGGACGCGACGACCCTCAAGCGCTGGCTGGACCAGGGCCACGATGACGACGGCCGCCCGGTGGTGACGCTGGACACGCGCAATGCATTTGAAGTGGATCACGGCAGCTTCGAGGGGGCGATCGACTGGCGCATCGACAAGTTCACCGAATTTCCGCAGGCCCTGCTCGACCACAAGGCCGAGCTCATAGACAAGACCGTGGTGAGCTTTTGCACCGGCGGGATCCGCTGCGAGAAAGCGGCCCTCTTCATGCGCGAAGCCGGGCTGCCCCACGTCTGGCAGCTCGAAGGCGGCATCCTGAAATACTTCGAGGAGGCCGGCGGCGCGCACTACCGCGGCCACTGCTTCGTGTTCGACGAGCGCCGGGCGGTGGACACCGATCTGTCCGTCGCCCCAGCGTAGCGTCCCGCCCCCTGTCTCAGCCGTGCAGCCGGCCCGCGATACCGGCCACGCGCTCGCCGAACAGCCTGGCCGTCTCCAGATCGCCTGGCGACATTTCAGCCGGCGAGGCGTCGGCGGGCGAATGGGCCATGGCACCGCTGTACGACACCAGGTAATTGACATCGTCGCGCTTGGCGGCCTTGGTGTTGGCCGGCTTCAGGCCTTGGCTGACCCAGATCATCCCGTGCTGCATGGCCAGCGCGAACAGGGTGTTCAACGTGGACAGCTTGTCGCCGCTCATGCCCGCGCTGTTGGTGAAACCGGCGGCGACCTTGTCCTTCCACGCCTGGACGTACCAGGGCTTGGACGATGCATCGGCGAACTTCTTGAACTGCCAGCTCACGCTGCCCATGTAGGTCGGTGTGCCGAAGATGATCGCGTCCGCGCCGGCCAGCGTTTCCCAGCCGCCCGCCGGCAGGTTGCCCTCGGCGTCGATCGCCAGGAGCAGCGCATTGGCGCCCTCGGCCACCGCCTGTGCCATGCGCTGGGTGTGACCATAGCCCGAGTGGTACACCACGACCACGTCCGCCATATGCCTGCTCCTTTGAAATTGATCCGGCGATCATGCACCCAAAAAAATGGCACGGCAGCCCGCAAGCTGCCGTGCCGCCTCCGACCGCTCAGACGATCAGGCCTGTTCGCGCCTGGCGTCCAGGCTGAAGCCACCTGCGCCGAAGGCCGCCA
>JAHFQI010000054.1:0-15965 GCA_023259355.1 Comamonadaceae bacterium | reverse complement strand
GCTGCTGCATCATTTGCATTTCGGCAGGCACGGCCCAGTAATTGTGGAAGAAAACGGTGGCGGCCAGCGTGAACACCGCCAGCACCAGCGCCGCGATGCGCGTGCCGAAGCCCGCGAGCAAGGCCAGGCCACCCAGCAACTCCACCGCAAGGGCAATGCCGGCGCCGACTTCCGGCATTGGCAGTCCCTTGGAAGCGATATAGCCCGCCGTACCTGCGAAGCCCGCGATCTTGCCGATACCCGCTGGCACGAACAGGTAGGCCAGCAGCAGGCGGCCCGCCAGGGCCAGGGGGTTTTGAAGTGTGTTGAACATGGAAACTCCTTGATGGATTGAGGTGGAATGGAAAAAAGAAACTCAGGCGGCGAGGTCGAACACGAGCACCTCGGCGTCGTTGCCGTTGGACAGTGCGATCCGGCTTTCGTCTTGCAGCAACACCGCATCGCCCGCGCCGAGGCGCTGGCCATTGACCTCCAGGGCGCCGCGCACCAGGTGCACGTAGGCTTTGCGCGCCGGGTCCAGCGTCAGCGCCGCGGCCTCCGCGCCATCGAACAGGCCGGCGTACAGGCGGGCGTCGGCATGGATCTTCACCGCGCCGCTGGCGCCTTCAGGCGAGGCCACCAGACGCAAGGCACCGCGCTTGTCCGCCTGCGGAACGGTCTTTTGTTCGTAACCGGGCTCGATGCCGCGCACGCTGGGTTCGATCCAGATCTGCAGGAAGTGCGTCGTTTCGCCCGGCGCGTGGTTGAACTCGCTGTGCATCACACCGCGCCCGGCGCTCATGCGTTGCACGTCGCCGGGCGGAATGCCCTTGACATTGCCCATGCTGTCCTTGTGCGCCAGTTCGCCCGACAGCACGTAGCTGATGATCTCCATGTCGCGGTGGCCGTGCGCGCCGAAGCCGGTGCCCGGCGCGATGCGGTCTTCGTTGATCACGCGCAGATTGCCCCAGCCCATGTGCGCCGGGTCGTGATAGTCGGCAAACGAAAAGCTGTGAAAAGACTTGAGCCAGCCGTGATCGGCATAACCGCGTTCCTGGGACTTGCGAAGTGTCAACATGCTTGTTTCTCCTGAATGGATGAATTGAAGTTTAGGCTTGCGAACCCGTTTGGAGGCTTCGTCCATTTGATGGCATCATTCAAATTAATTGAAATAAAAATAGCCAATCATGCAAACTCCTCGCGATGTCCTGACGCCCGATGCCCTGGCCATGCTGCAGGCCATCGCTGCGGCCGGCAGCTTCGCGGCGGCGGCGCGGGAACTGGGTCTGGTGCCCAGCGCGCTGACCTACCGGGTGCGACAGATCGAGGATGCGCTGGACGTGCTGCTGTTCGACCGCAGCTCGCGCCAGGCCCGGTTGACCGAGGCCGGCGCCGAGCTGCTGCGCGAGGGGTCGCGGCTGCTGGAGGAAATCGATGCCATGGCCAACCGCGTCAAACGCGTCGCCACCGGCTGGGAGCCGCAACTGACCGTGGCCGCCGACAGCCTGATCTCGCGGCCGGTGGTGATGGAGCTGTGCGACGCGTTCTTTGCGCAGGAGCCCCCCACGCGCGTGCGCATCCGCGACGAAACCCTTTCGGGCACGCTGGAGGCGCTGACCTCCGGGCAGGCTGACCTGGCGCTGGGGGTAACCCATGAGGGCAGCACGGCAAGCGGCGTCGGCATCCAGAGCCAGCCGCTGGGCAATGTGGCCTTCGTGTTCGCGGTCGCGCCGCACCATCCGCTGGCCCAGGGCGACGGACCGCTCTGCGACGCGGACATGCAGAAATACCGCGCGGTCGCGGTCGCGGACTCGGTGCAGCGCGGCCGCGGCCTGACCTTCGGGCTGTTGAGCGGGCAGGACGTGTTCACCGTGCCCACCATGCAGGCCAAGCTGGAGGCCCAGTTGCGCGGCCTGGGCAGCGGGTTCCTGCCCGAACCCATGGCGCGCGCCCACATCGAAGCCGGCCGCCTGGTGGTGCGCAATGTGGCCCGGCCCTCGCGGCTGGTGCACATCAGCTACGCCTGGCGCGCCACCCCCACGGCCAAGCCCGGCCGCGCGCTGCAATGGTGGCTGGAGCAACTGGCCAGCCCCGTCACACGCAAGGCACTGCTCGAACGGCATCATCACCGTTGAAAGCGGGTAGAGTGCAGACTGAGACCTATCCCAATCCGACCTGGAAAGAAAGCGCCATGGCAACAGCAGAAAAAAGATTCAAACACTTCGCCATCGTCGGCGCCGGCATTGCCGGCATCACCTGCGCCCGCACGCTCACGCAGGCGGGCCACACTGTCACGGTGTTCGAAAAGACCCTGGGGCTCGGCGGCCGCATGGCCACGCGCAGCACCCCGTACGGCAGCTTTGACAACGGTACGCAGTACTTCACGGTGCGTGACCCGCGTTTTGCACTGGCGATCGAAACCGTGCCCGGCCTGTGCAAGCCCTGGAGCGCCAACGCCGTGCGTGTGCTGGACGCGCACGGCCGCGTGACCGAAGCCCCCCTCCCGGCCCGCGAGGCGCACTGGGTGCCCGCGCCGGGCATGAATGAACTGGTGCGCCAATGGGCGCGGCCGCTGGTGGCAGCGGGCCAGGTCATCCTGAAAACGCGCGTCGCGCGCATCGAGCCGGATGCGCTCAACGCCAAACGCTGGCAGCTTCATACCGAGGCGCCGGGCGATGTGCGCCACGTCTACGGCGGTTTTGACGGCGTCATCCTCGCCTTGCCGGCACCGCAGTCGCTGGAGTTGCTGCAAACCTCGGGCCTCTCGCCCAAGGGCATGGCCAAGCTCGCGGCCGTGGACATCGCGCCCTGCTGGACGCTGATGCTGGCCTACCCCAATGCCTCCCAGCCCGGCCTGACCACCCTGGGCCCGCAATGGAACGCGGCGCGCAGCACGCACCACCGCATTGCCTGGCTGGCCCGCGAATCGTCCAAACCGGGGCGTGAACCGGTCGAGCGCTGGACCGTGCAGGCCAGCGCCGCGTGGTCCCGCGAGCACGTGCAGGACGAACCGACGCGCGTGGAAGCCAAGCTCATCAAGGCGTTTTCCGAAGTCACCGGCATCCGCGCCACCCCGGCCCACACCGCCGTTCACCGCTGGCGTTATGCCCAGACACGTAAACCCCTCGGCCAGACCCACCTGTGGGATGCCAAGGCCGGGATCGGAGCCTGTGGCGACTGGTGCATCGGCCACCGGGTGGAAGACGGCTTCGTGTCCGGGCTGGAACTGGCGCTGGCCGCGGGCTGAACACCGGGCGAATGGCGCGCCATTACCGGGGCCGCTTCGCGCCCTCGCCCACCGGGCCGCTGCATGCGGGCTCCCTGGTCGCGGCGCTGGCAAGCTGGCTCGACACCCGCGCGCAAGGCGGGCGCTGGCTGGTGCGCATCGAGGACGTGGACACGCCGCGCTGCGTGCCCGGCGCCGATCAGGCCATCCTGTCCCAGTTGGCGGCCTGCGGCCTGTTGCCCGATGAACCGGTGGTGTGGCAGTCCCAGCGCGGGGCGCTCTACCAGCAGGCGCTGGACCGGCTGGTGGCCGCCGGGCTGGCCTACCCCTGCGCCTGCACACGCAAGGACATCGAAGCCGCGCTGGCCCGCCAAGACCGCCAGCGCAACCGACATACCGAACTGGTTTACCCCGGCACCTGCCGCGAGGGCCTGCAGGGCCGGCCGCCGCGTGCATGGCGGCTTCGAACTTCCGGCCCCGTGCAGCCCGCCGATTCCCTGGTGCACTGGGATGACCGCCGCCTCGGCCGCCAGCAGCAGGACGTCGCCGCCGAAGTCGGCGACTTCGTGCTCAAGCGGGCCGACGGCCTGTGGGCCTACCAGCTCGCGGTGGTGGTGGACGATGCGGACCAGGGCGTCACCGACATCGTGCGCGGGGAAGACCTGGCCGACAACACGCCGCGCCAGATCCTGCTGCAGCGCGCCCTGGACCTGCCCACGTCGCGCTACCTGCACACCCCGCTGGTGCGGGCTGCCGATGGCGAAAAGCTGTCCAAGCAGCATGGCGCCCCCGCGATCGACGCCACGCAGCCGCTGGCCGCGCTCAACACCGCCGCGGGCGTGCTTGATCTGCCGCCGCAGACCGGCCCCCTGGCCGATGCGCTCGCGGCATGGGTGGGCCATTGGCGCGAACGCTGGGCGATGCGCTGAAGCACCCCGAATCCGGTGGCCGGCCCACCGCCTAAAATCAGCCCGCACCCCAAGCGCCCACCGATTGCCCTCCATGACCCGCCCCACCGAAGCTTCCGCCGCCGTTTCCGGCAATGCCCCATCCGACGTTGCGTTTCCCAAAACCATCAAGAGCTTTGTGCGCCGTGCCGGCCGCACCACCACCGGCCAGGCCAAGGCGTTTGCCGATCTGGGTCCAAAATTCCTGCTGCCCTACGCCGCCGCGCCGCTGGACGCCGCGGTCGCCTTCGGTCGCGCCGCCCCGCTGATCCTGGAAATCGGCTTCGGCATGGGCGAGGCCACCGCGCACATTGCGGGCGTGCGGCCCGGCGACAACTTCCTGTGCTGCGAAGTCCACGAACCCGGCGTGGGCGCGCTGCTCAAACGCATCGGCGAGCAGGAGCTGACCAACATCCGCATCCTGGCGCACGACGCCGTCGAAGTCATCGACCACATGCTGCCGCTGGCCAGCCTGGACGGCGTGCACATCTTTTTTCCCGACCCCTGGCACAAGCTCAAGCACAACAAGCGCCGGCTGATCCAGCCGCCCCTGGTGGCCAAGCTCGCCGCGCGCCTCAAGCCCGGCGGCTACCTGCATTGCGCCACCGACTGGCAGCCCTATGCCGAGCAGATGCTGCAGGTGCTGGGCGCCGAGCCCCTGCTCGCGAACACCACAGACGGCTTTGCGCCCAAGCCTGATTACCGGCCGCTGACGAAGTTCGAGAACCGCGGGCTCAAGCTGGGTCACGGCGTCTGGGACCTGGTGTTCCGGCGCACCTGACCGGGTGCCATTGCAATGGACGGCGTCGCCTTCGCGCCATGACTCGCCCCTTGTTGCCCACGCGTGATGGGGTGAGCCCGAGCTGCGTAGTCACGCCCGCCGGCGCCTGGCCCACGCTGCTCGATTTCCTGGCCGAACGCATGTCCGCGGTGACGCGGACCGAATGGGCGCAGCGCCTGGCGCGCGGCGAAGTGCTCGACGACGGCGCTCGTCCGGTGCCGCCCGACGCGGCTTTTCGCGCCCGCCTGCGGCTCCACTACTACCGCAGCCTTCCCGATGAACCGGTGGTTCCATTCGAGGAAAGCGTGCTGTACCAGGACGACTGGCTCGTGGTTGCCGACAAGCCGCATTTCCTGCCGGTCACGCCCACGGGGCGCTATGTGCAACAAAGCCTGCTGGTGCGCCTGAAACGCCGGCTCGGCATCGACACGCTGAGCCCGATTCACCGCATCGACCGAGAAACCGCCGGCGTGGTCGTTTTCGCGGTCCAGCCCGCCACGCGCGACGCCTACCATGCGCTGTTTCGCGAGCGTGCCGTGACCAAGACCTACGAAGCGCTGGCGGCGGCGCCGGGCGAACGGGACTTTCCCCGCGTCCACCGCAGCCGCGTGGAGGAGGACGGCCACGCGTTTTTTCGCATGCGGGAAGCGCCGGGCGAGCCGAACAGCGAAACGCACATCGACCTGATCGAACAACGTGGCGACCAGGCCCGCTACCGGCTGCAACCCCTCACCGGCCGGCGCCATCAGTTACGCGTCCACATGGCGGCGCTGGGTTTGCCCCTGCTCGGCGACCAGTTTTACCCGCGCGTGCTCAGGGGACCGGACGAGGCGGAAGATTACCGGCAGCCGCTGCAGTTGCTGGCCCGCAGCCTGCGCTTCACCGACCCGCTGACGGGCGAGATGCGGGAATTCGAGAGCCGGCGCACGCTGGACTGGGCCGCTGCGTAAACGAAGGCATATGCGGTAGCGGCCGCGCCCGGAAATTAAAGGGTCAAAACCGCATCAAGCCACGGCGGGCGGGATCTGGGACTGCGCCGCAAAGGCACGCCCCAACCCGCTTGGCGCCGATCAGGTCCGTTCGGCCACCCAGGCCTGCACCGAAGCCAGCGCACCCGCGAGTTTGCTGGCATCGGTGCCGCCGGCCATGGCCATGTCGGCCTTGCCGCCGCCCTTGCCGCCCACCTGCTGGGCGACGAAGTTCACCAGCTCGCCCGCCTTGACGCGGCCCACGCTGTCGGCCGTCACACCGGCGGCCAGTTGCACCTTGTCGCCGTCCACCGCGGCCAGCACGATGGCGGCGGTCTTGAGCTTGTCCTTGAGCTTGTCCAGCGTGTCGCGCAGGGTCTTGGCGTCGGCCCCTTCGAGCCTGGCCGCCAAAATCTTCAGGCCGTTCACTTCGACGGCCCGGGACAGCAGGTCATCGCCCTGCGACGAAGCCAGCTTGCCCTTGAGCGCCGCAATTTCCTTTTCCAGTGCCTTGACCTGGTCCAGCACCTGGCCCAGGCGGCCATTCAGCTCCGCCACCGGGGCCTTGAGCGTGCCGGCAGCCTGCGCCACCGTGCTTTCCAGCGATTGCAGGTAGGCCAGTGCGTTCTGGCCGGTCACCGCCTCGATGCGGCGCACACCCGCGGCCACGCCGCTCTCGCCCACCACCTTGAACAGGCCGATGTCGCCGGTGCGGCCCACGTGCGTGCCGCCGCAGAGTTCGCGGCTGGAGCCGATGTCGAGCACGCGCACGGTCTCGCCGTACTTCTCGCCGAACAGCATCATCGCGCCGGTCTTCTGGGCGGATTCGATGTCCATCACGCGCGCCTGCGCGGCGGCGTTGGCCAGGATTTCGGCGTTGACGCGGGTTTCGATCTCCCGAATCTGTGCATCGGTGACCGGTGCGTTGTGCGCGAAGTCGAAGCGCGTGCGCTCGGCGTTCACCAGCGAGCCCTTCTGCTGCACATGGCTGCCCAGCACTTCGCGCAGGGCCTTGTGCATCAAGTGGGTGGCGCTGTGGTTGCGCACCGTGGCGGCGCGCTGGGCGGTATCGACTTCGGCATTCACGTGGTCACCCACGTTCAGCGTGCCGGCTTCCAATGTGCCGTGGTGGCCGAACACATCGGCCTTGATTTTTTGCGTGTCGGCCACGGCAAAACGGGCCGAGCCGCTGGTGATGCGGCCCTCGTCGCCGACCTGGCCGCCGCTTTCAGCATAGAACGGGGTGGTGTCGAGCACGACGACGCCCTGCTGGCCGGCCTTGAGCACGGCCGTGGCCGTGCCATCGACATAGAGCGCAACAATCTTGGCCGACGCCGCCAGCTCGTCGTAGCCCACAAAGGTGTTGCCCGCGCCGGTGTACTCCAGCGCGCGGTCCATCTTGAACTTGCCGGCCGCGCGGGCCTGGGCCTTCTGCTTTTCCATGGCGGCATGAAAGCCGGCTTCATCCACGCTCAAATCACGCTCGCGGCAGACGTCGGCAGACAAGTCCAGCGGGAAGCCATAGGTGTCGTGCAGCTTGAAGGCCACTTCACCCGGCAGCACCTTGACGCCGCCCTCGAGCGCGGCGTCGAGAATCTCCATGCCCGTCGCCAGCGTTTCAAAGAAGCGCTCTTCCTCGGCCTTAAGCACCTCGGTGATGCGCTGTTGTTGCGCCGCCAGGTTCGGGTAGGCATCGCCCATCAACGCCACCAGATCGGGCACGAGCTTGTGGAAGAACGGCGTCTTCTTGCCCAGCAGGTAGCCGTGGCGGATGGCGCGGCGCACGATGCGGCGCTGCACGTAGCCGCGGCCTTCGTTGCTCGGGATCACGCCGTCGCTGACCAGGAAGGCGGTGGCGCGGATGTGGTCGGCGATCACGCGCAGGCTCTTGTGGCCCAGGTCGGCGCAGCCGGTCTCGCGCGAGGCGGCCTTGATCAGCGCGTCGAAGATGTCGATTTCGTAGTTGCTGTGCACGTGCTGCAGGATCGCGGCCAGGCGCTCCAGCCCCATGCCGGTGTCCACGCAGGGCGCGGGCAGCGGGGTGACGGCCCCGGTTTCGTCCATGTTGAACTGCATGAACACGTTGTTCCAGATCTCGATGAAGCGGTCGCCGTCTTCATCGGGGCTGCCGGGCGGGCCGCCGGCGATGTGCTCGCCGTGGTCGTAGAAGATCTCGCTGCAGGGGCCGCAGGGGCCGGTGTCGGCCATCATCCAGAAGTTGTCGCTCTTGTAGCGGCCGCCCTTGTTGTCGCCGATGCGGATCACTCGCTCGGGCGGCAGGCCGATTTCCTTGGTCCAGATGTCGTAGGCTTCGTCGTCTTCCTCGTACACCGTGGCCAGCAGGCGGTCGGCAGGCAGCTTGTAGACCTCGGTCAGCAACTCCCAGGCCCATTTCAGGCTTTCACGCTTGAAGTAGTCGCCAAAGCTCCAGTTGCCCAGCATCTCGAAGAAGGTGTGGTGGCGCGCGGTGTAGCCCACGTTCTCCAGATCGTTGTGTTTGCCGCCGGCGCGCAGGCAGGCCTGCACCGAGGCCGCCCGCACGTACGAGCGCTTGTCCGTGCCGAGGAACACGTCCTTGAACTGCACCATGCCCGAGTTGGTGAACATCAGCGTCGGGTCGTTGCCCGGCACCAGCGGGCTCGAAGCCACCACCGTATGGCCCTTGGAGGCGAAGAAGTCGAGGAAGCTCTTGCGGATGTCGGCGACGGAAAAGGTGGGAGTGCTCATCTTCGGGGTGTCGCGCCATGCCGGCCAGGGGCCGCCAACAGCGCGTAAATGCTTGATTTGGTTGAGCTTTCGATTATAGGTTTGGGGCTTCCCCCGTGACGGACAGAGTTTTGCCAAACCGCTATGCTTGAAAACTGGCAAAATTACTTAATAGATTAAATAATTCGAGCTTGCCGACCCGACCCCGCACAGGAGACTCCCCATGGACATGAAGACTTCCCCCCTCGCTCTGCTGAACGACCCCACCCTGCTCAAGACCGACGCGCTGATCAACGGCCAGTGGGTCAAGGGCGCCAGCCGCTTCGACGTGCACGACCCGTCGAACGGCAACAAGCTCGCCGACGTGGCCAACCTGGGCCCGGCCGACGCCGAGGCGGCCATTGCCGCCGCCAACGCCGCCTGGCCCGCCTGGCGCGCCAAAACCGCCAAGGAGCGCAGCATCATCCTGCGCAAGTGGTACGACCTGCTGATGGCCAACCAGGAAGACCTGGGCCGCATCATGACCGCCGAGCAGGGCAAGCCCTTCCCCGAAGCCAAGGGCGAAGTGGCCTATGGCGCGAGCTTCGTCGAGTGGTTCGCCGAGGAGGCCAAGCGCGTCAATGGCGAGACCCTGCCCACCTTCGACAACAACCGCCGCCTGATGGTGATCCGCCAGCCCATCGGCGTCTGCGCGGCCATCACGCCGTGGAACTTCCCGCTGGCCATGATCACGCGCAAGGTGGCGCCGGCGCTGGCCGCCGGCTGCCCGGTGGTGATCAAGCCCGCCGAACTCACACCGCTGACGGCGCTGGCCGCCGCCGAACTGGCGCTGCGCGCCGGCATTCCGGCCGGCGTGCTCAACCTGCTGACGGCCGACGGCGCCAATTCGATTGCCGTGGGCAAGGTGATCTGCGCCAGCGACGTGGTGCGGCACATCAGCTTCACGGGCTCCACCGAAGTGGGGCGTATCCTGATGGCGCAAAGCGCCCCGACGGTCAAGAAGCTGTCGCTGGAACTCGGCGGCAACGCGCCCTTCATCGTCTTCGACGACGCCGACATCGACTCGGCCGTGGAAGGCGCCATGGCCAGCAAGTACCGCAACGCGGGCCAGACCTGCGTCTGCGCCAACCGCCTCTACGTGCAGGATGGCGTCTACGACGCGTTCGTCGCCAAATTCGCGGCCAAGGTCAAGGCGCTCAAGGTCGGCAACGGCTTCGAGGAGGGCGTGGTGCAGGGCCCGCTGATCGAGGACGCCGCTGTCGAGAAAGTGGCGCGCCACGTGGCCGATGCGGTGGCCAAGGGCGGCAAGGTCGTCGCGGGCGGCAACAAGCTGCAGGGCCAGGGTGCTGGACACTTTTTCGAGCCCACCGTGATCGCCGACGCCACCGCCGACATGCTCTGCGCCAGGGAAGAAACCTTCGGCCCGTTCGCGCCGGTGTTCCGCTTCAAGACCGAGGAGGAAGCCATCGACGCGGCCAACAACACCGAATTCGGCCTGGCCAGCTACTTCTACAGCCGCGACGTGGGCCGCATCTTCCGCGTGAGCGAGGCGCTGGAGTACGGCATGGTCGGCATCAACGTGGGCATCATCGCCAGCGAACACGTGCCGTTCGGCGGCGTCAAGCAGTCGGGCCTCGGCCGCGAAGGTTCACACCACGGCATGGACGAGTACGTGGAAATGAAGTACCTCTGCCTGGGCGACATCCTCAAGTAGAATCCGGGGCTTCGCGGGTGTAGTTCAATGGTAGAACGGCAGCTTCCCAAGCGTGCGACCTGAAGGTCGTCGCCTACCTCGTGCGGACGAGGCCCTCGAAAGAGGGAAATATCCGCAGTGAAGGGCTTCGGCCCTAAAACTGTCTTCGGACAGTGCTTGTCAGTCCGCAAGGAACGGCAAGTTTGAGTAGCGCGGCCAAAAGCCGTGCATAGAGTTGTCGCAACGCCGGGAGGCGTGAGCGCGACCCAGTGTTCAGCCACTGGTAGCCTAGGTGCGGTGCGAGGTCGGTAACGACCTGGTGCTGAGCGCACTGACAATGTAGCCACCCCTGCGGGTACGCAATGCCCGCGAGGGTTATTGCGCGATACTGGAAATCGAAATCCGGTTGAGGCGCTAGGCTGGGTCAAAGGGTTAACTTATGTGAACCACTGATAAATGCCGTCAAGCCTGAATGAGCCAAAGTCGATTGGGCTCTGACCAAAAGGTACGTGACCGGTTGCCATCCCTGCTTGGTGGGGGCACGCTGACAAAACGGTCATCGGCAGAAAGGTGGAACCCTCCTGACTCATGCTCCATGCACGGAACAGGGTAAGCCCGTAATGGAGTCTGGTCGCAAGACTGGACAAATCCGGTTGTAAAATCGGACGATTCTGTTGCGGGTAAAGGATTGCAGAGAAAGCGAATGCCACGCTGTAATGGCGCGGATAGGGGTGCAATTCCCTGACTCGAAAGAGTGCTGACTTCTGCATGGTGGCCTATCGCAAGATAGGTCTGCTCCAACCGACCCGAAGGGTATGTATCCCTTCGGGGATACGTTCATCCTTCGGGACTGGGCGGGTGTAGTTCAATGGTAGAACTTCTGCTTCCCAAGCAGATAGCGTGGGTTCGATTCCCATCACCCGCTCCACTTCAACGGAGGCTGATATGGACGCAGTTCAATGCGATGTTGCCTCCACTACATGGACACACTGGCACGGCATAGTCTGGGCTGATGTGCATCGTGTAGTCGGGAGGCTGCAGGCTCGCATTGCGAAAGCAACAAAGGCAGGCGAATGGCGTCAAGTCAAACGTTTGCAACGACTGCTCACTCACAGTACCAGCGCGAAGGCGCTCGCTGTGCGTCGAGTGACCGAGAACCGGGGTAACAAAACCCCGGGGGTAGACCGAGAAACTTGGAGTACCCCAGAGACGAAGTTCGCAGCGATTGATTCCTTGCAAAACAGGGGTTACAAGCCGTTGCCGCTACGTCGAGTCCACATCCCGAAATCGAACGGTGAAAAACGCCCTCTGGGCATTCCAACCATGAAAGATCGGGCGGCGCAGGCACTGCATTTGCTGGCGCTTGATCCTGTGGCAGAAACGACCGGCGATACGCACTCATACGGCTTTCGCCGTGAGCGCTCGACCACGGATGCCATCGAACAAGTGAGAAATTCACTCGGACGAAAGGCCTCTGGGAAATGGGTGCTGGAGGGCGACATCAAAGGTTGCTTCGACAACATCGGCCACGACTGGCTGCTTCGCAATGTCTGCATGGACAAAGCGGTGCTTCGCAAGTGGTTGAAAGCCGGGTACTTCGAAGGTAATTCCTTCTTCCCGACAACGAGTGGTACGCCGCAAGGCGGCATCATCTCGCCGGTGCTATCGAATATGGCATTGGATGGTCTGCAACACGCGCTGGACGGCTTGTTTCGTACGGTGCGTGAAGCCAGGGCAGCCAAGGTCAACTTTGTGCGTTATGCCGATGATTTCATCGTGACCGCCAGCTCGAAAGAGTTTCTGGAGGACAAGGTGAAGCCGCTGATTCAGGAATTCTTGAAACAGCGCGGACTGGAACTCTCACCAGCGAAAACGTTAATCACCCACGTGACGAACGGCTTCGACTTCCTGGGATGGAATGTCCGGCAACGTCGCACGGTATTGTTGATTACGCCATCCAAGAAGAACGTCAAGAACTTTCTGGACAAGATTCGACTCGGGTTGACCGAACTCCGCACGGCACGTCAGGCCAATGTGATCACCAAGCTCAACCCGATTATTCGCGGCTGGGCCGGGTATCACCGAAGTCAGATGGCAACACGGACGTTCGCAAAATGCGATCACCGGATTTGGGAAGCGCTTTGGCGCTGGGCTCAGCGCCGACACCCTAACAAGGGAAAGCGGTGGGTCAAGAAGCGCTATTTCACGACCATCAAAGGGCGGGATTGGCGATTCACTGACGGACCAAATTTGCTCTTGACGCTCGGCGGCTTCACAAAAAAGTCGCACACGAAAGTCAAGACAGATGCAAACCCGTATGACCCACAGGACGAAGAGTACTTCGCGCAACGGCTTGCCAAGCGCATGCACTCCTCGCTCGGCGGTCGCCGAAAACTGGCGTGGATTTGGAACTGGCAGGGAGGATGTTGTCCGATGTGCGGTGAGAGGATCACTCGGGAGACCGGGTGGCACTTACATCACATCGTTCGTCGCACAGACGGCGGATCGGACAAGTGCAGCAACCTTGAGTTGCTACATCCAAACTGCCACAACCAGCACCACGTCAACCAGTCGTTAGCCTCAACGTCATAACAACAACGAGGCATTTGTAGCTGCTATGTTTCGCAGAAATGCAGCGTAGTTAGGGCTGCTTGAGCCGGATGCAGGGAAACTTGCAAGTCCGGTTCTTAGGGGAGGGACACGCCGCGAGGCGTGTTCCTTACCCGACTTCATACGAGGGTTCGATTCCCTTCACCCGCTCCATGACACCAACAACAAAGGCTCCCTCGGGAGCCTTTGTTGTTTCCGGCTTCAGCCTGCGGGCCATCACGGCCCGCGGCATGCCGTCAGACCAGCTTCACACCGGTCTTCGCTTGCAGTTCATCCATCGTCACGCCGGGCGCCACTTCGACCACCTTCAGGCCCTGGGGCGTGACGTCCATCACGGCCAGGTCGGTGATGATGCGGTCCACCACACCGACGCCCGTGAGTGGCAGCGTGCATTGCGGCAGGATCTTGAGGTCGACGGTGCCGTCCTTCTTCTTCGCGACGTGCTCCATCAGCACGATCACGCGCGCCACACCGGCCACCAGGTCCATCGCGCCGCCCATGCCCTTGACCATCTTGCCGGGGATCATCCAGTTGGCCAGGTCGCCCTTCTCGCTCACCTGCATGGCGCCGAGGATGGACAGGTTGATCTTGCCGCCGCGGATCATGGCGAACGACTGGTCGCTGCCGAAGATGGACGAGCCCTTGATCGTGGTCACGGTCTGCTTGCCGGCGTTGATGAGGTCGGCGTCCACCTGGTCCTCGGTCGGGAACGGGCCGATGCCCAGCATGCCGTTTTCAGACTGCAGCCAGACTTCGCGGTCTTGCGGCACGAAGTTGGCCACCAGCGTGGGAATGCCGATGCCGAGGTTCACATAGAAACCGTCCTGCAGTTCCTGGGCCGCGCGCGCGGCCATCTGGTCTTGGGTCCACGGCATGGTCAGGCTCCTTTTTTCTCGGTGAGGGTGCGCTTCTCGATGCGCTTTTCGGGCGTCGGGTTGTGCACGATGCGGTGCACGTAGATGCCCGGCAGGTGGATGTCGTCGGGCGCCAGTTCGCCGGTGGCGACCACGCGCTCCACTTCCACGATGCAGATCTTGCCGGCGGTCGCGGCGGCGGGGTTGAAGTTGCGCGCCGTGAGGTTGAAGCGCAGGTTGCCCGAGCGGTCGGCCACGTCGGCCTTGATCAGCGCCACGTCGGCGACCAGCGAGCGCTCCATCACATAGGTCTCGCCGTCGAACTCGCGCAGTTCCTTGCCCTCGGCCACCAGGGTGCCGACACCCGTCTTGGTGAAGAAGGCCGGAATGCCGGCGCCACCGGCGCGCAGCTTCTCGGCCAGCGTGCCCTGGGGCGTGAATTCGAGTTCGAGCTCACCGGCCAGGTACTGGCGCTCGAACTCCTTGTTCTCGCCCACATAGGACGAGATCATCTTTTTGATCTGGCGCGTCTCCAGCAGCTTGCCGAGGCCGAAGCCATCGACGCCGGCGTTGTTGGAAATGACGGTGAGGTCCTTGACGCCGGAATCGCGCAGCGCGTCGATCAGCGCCTCGGGGATGCCGCACAGGCCAAAGCCGCCAACCGCCATGAGCTGGCCGTCGGCGACGATGCCCTTGAGGGCCTCGGCGGCGGAGGGATAGAGCTTGTTCACACAGGTCTCCTGAAAATGGAAGACTGGACGATACTACGTATTAAAGTACGTAGTATTTCGTAACGGGCAAACCCTGAGCCAGCAGCCACCCATGAACCAGGACATTGACTACCAGCTCGCGTTCGACCTCGCCCCCATCGGTCTGGTGCTTTCACGCAACCGCACCATGGTGGACTGCAACCAGCGCGTCTGCGAGATGTTCGGCGCCGCGCGCGACCAGCTGGTCGGCCAGAGCTTCCAGATTCTCTACCCCAGCGCCGACGAGTACGAGCGCACCGGCGCGCGCATCGCCCCGCTGCTCAACCGCGACGGCAGCTACGCCGACGACCGCATCATGAAACGCGTGGACGGGCGCTTCAAGGGCGAGACCTTCTGGTGCCACGTGACCGGCCGCGCGCTCAACCGCGATGCCCCACACGAGGCCGGCATCTGGAGCTTCGAGGACCTGAGTTCGCGCCGCCCCGTCAAGGCCGAACTCACCGCCCGCGAACGCGAGGTGGCCGCGCACCTGATGGACGGCCTGACCAGCAAGGAAATCGGCAAGGCGCTGGCGATCAGCCACCGCACGGTGGAGATCTACCGCGCCCGCCTGATGCGCAAGTACAAGGCGTCAACGGCGGCCGACCTGGTGCACAAGTTGATGGCCGGCTGATCCCTCAAGGTTGGGCCGGCGCGTCCACCACCTCGGCCGCGCTGCGGAACGCCTCCACCGCCGTCGGCACGCCGCAGTAGATGCTGGCGTGCAGCAGCACTTCCTGGATTTCTTCCACCGTGGCGCCGTTGTTGAGCGCGCCGCGCACGTGGCCCTTGAGCTCGTGCTGCTTGCCCAGGGCCGTGAGCATGGCGACGGTGATCAGGCTGCGCGTCTTGAGGTCCAGCCCCGGGCGCTGCCACACGTCGCCCCAGGCGTTGCGCGTGATGTAGTGCTGCATCGGCTGCGTGAAGTCGGTGGCGCCGCCCAGGGCTTTGGCCACGAAGTCTTCGCCCATCACCTGCTTGCGCGTGGTCAGGCCTTTTTCATATTGGGAATCCATGGATGGAGGCTCCTGCAAAATCAGCCCAGAATCATGCCCGAATCACACCGAAGGAGTCCGCCGTGAGCCGCTACCCCGCCCCCGACCTCAATGATCTGCCCGAGGACATCAAGGCCAAAGTCCTGGAAGTGCAGCAAAAAGCCGGTTTCGTGCCCAACGTGTTCCTCGCCTTCGCGCGCCGGCCGGCCGAGTGGCGCGCGTTCTTCGCGTACCACGACGCGTTGATGGTCCCCGAGTCGGTCGGCCGCGAAAGCGGCCTGACAAAGGGCGACCGCGAGATGATCGTCACCACCACCAGCGCCGCCAACCACTGCCTGTACTGCGTGGTCGCCCATGGCGCCATCCTGCGCATCTACGAGAAGAAGCCGCTGGTGGCCGACCAGGTGGCGGTGAATTACCTGAAGGCCGACATCCCGCCGCGCCAGCGCGCCATGCT
>JAHFQI010000053.1 GCA_023259355.1 Comamonadaceae bacterium | reverse complement strand
GAACACGACATCTTTCTGCCGATGATCGTGCTGGAGGAACTCGACGGCCACAAGAAAGGCATGACCGAGGTGGCGCGCAACGCCCGGCAGGCCAGCCGCACACTGGACGCACTGGCCGGTGCCCAGGGCGCCGACATTGGCGCCGGCTTGAAACTCGACACCACCGGGCACACCGAGGCCGGCGGCAAATTGTTCTTTCAGACCCAGCCGCTGAACTACACCCTGCCCACCAGTCTGCCGCAGGGCAAGGCCGACAACCAGATTCTGGGCGTGGTGGAAGCGCTGCGTCAGACCCACGCGCCGCGCGATGTGGTGCTGGTGTCGAAAGACATCAACATGCGGGTCAAGGCACGCGCCCTCGGTTTGACCGCCGACGACTACCAGAACGACAAAACACTGGAAGACGGCGATCTGCTGTATGCCGGTTCCCTCGCATTGCCCCCCGACTTCTGGAGCAAGCACGGCAAAACCGTGGAAAGCTGGCAGCAGGGCCAACACACCTTCTACCGCATCTCCGGCCCCGTCGTGCCGAGCCTGCTGATCAACCAGTTCGTCTTTTTTGAAGCCCCCGGCGAACCCAGTCTCTATGCACGCGTCACCGAAATCCGCGGTAAAACGGCGGTGCTTCGCACGCTCAAGGACTTCAACCACCTCAAGAATGCGACTTGGGGCGTGACCGCCCGCAATCGCGAGCAGAACTTCGCCATGAACCTGCTGACGGATCCGGAGGTGGATTTCGTCACGCTCACCGGCACGGCCGGTTCCGGCAAGACACTGATGGCGCTGGCATCCGGCCTGAGCCAGGTGCTTGACGAGCGGCGGTACACCGAAATCATCATGACCCGCGCCACGGTCAGCGTCGGCGAGGACATCGGCTTCCTGCCCGGTACCGAGGAAGAAAAAATGGGTCCCTGGATGGGCGCCCTCGACGACAACCTGGAGTTCCTGGCCAAAGGCGACGGCGGCAACGCCGGTGAATGGGGACGCGCGGCCACCAATGAGTTGATCCGAAGCCGCATCAAGATCAAGAGCATGGGCTTCATGCGCGGCCGCACTTTCCTGAACAAGTACGTCATCATCGACGAGGCGCAGAACCTGACGCCCAAGCAGATGAAGACACTGATCACGCGCGCGGGCCCCGGCACCAAGATCATCTGCATGGGCAACCTGGCCCAGATCGACACGCCCTACCTCACCGAGGGCTCCTCCGGCCTGACCTACGCGGTCGACAAATTCAAGGGCTGGCCGCACAGCGGCCACATCACACTGGCCCGGGGTGAGCGCTCGCGGCTGGCGGACTTTGCCAGCGAAGTGTTGTAGTCACCGTCAGAAATCGTCGCTGCCGCCCGAAGCCAGGCTCTCGAAACGGGTCAGCTGCTTCAGGAAGGCCAGCTTGACGGTGCCGGTCGGGCCGTTACGCTGCTTGCCGATGATGATCTCGGCCACGCCGGGCTCCCGCGAGTCCTTGTTGTAGTAGTCGTCGCGGTAGATGAACATGATGATGTCCGCGTCCTGCTCGATGGCGCCGGACTCGCGCAGGTCGCTCATCATGGGGCGCTTGTCGGTGCGCGTTTCCACGCTGCGGTTGAGCTGCGACAGCGCGATGACCGGACACTGGAGTTCCTTGGCCAGCATCTTGAGGCCCCGGGAAATTTCGCCAAGCTCCGTCGCCCGGTTGTCGCCTTCGGAGCTGGAGCCGCTCATCAGCTGCAGGTAATCCACCACGATCAGGCCGAGCTTGCCACACTGGCGCGCCAGCCGGCGGGCATTGGCGCGCAATTCGCTCGTGGTGAGGCCCGGTGTTTCGTCGATGTGCAGCGACACGGTGCGCAGCCGCTCGATGGCCTCCGTCAGACGGGGCCATTCGTCGTCGCTGAGCTTGCCGGTGCGCAGGTGGCCCTGGTCGATGCGGCCGATCGAGCCGACGATACGCACCGCCAGCTGCGAAGCGCCCATTTCCATCGAGAACACGGCCACGGGCAGGCCTTCGTTGAGCGCCACGTGTTCGGCGATGTTGATCGCAAAGGCGGTCTTGCCCATCGACGGACGCGCGGCCAGGACCACCATGTCGCCCGCCTGCAGGCCCGAGGTCATCCGGTCCAGGTCGTAAAAACCCGTCGGCACACCGGTGATGTCGTTCGGGTTGTCGGCCATCTCCTGCACGCGGTCGAGCAACTGAACCACCAGCGAATCCATCGACTGGAAGCCCTGCTTCATGCGCGAGCCTTCCTCCCCGATGTTGAAGATCTTCTGCTCGGCCTCGTCGAGAATCCGGTCCACCGCCTTGCCCTGCGGATTGAAGGCGTTGGTGGCGATTTCATCGCTCGCACTCACCAGCTTGCGCAGGATGGAGCGCTCGCGCACGATCTCCGCGTAGCGGCGGATGTTGCTCGCGCTCGGCACATACTGCGCCAGCGAATTCAGGTAAGCCAGGCCGCCAACTTCCTCGGCCTTGCCCTGGTTTTGCAGGTGCTCGAACACCGTGATGATGTCCGCCGGCTTCGACGCATTGATCAGCGCGCCCGTGGCGCCATAGATCAGGCGGTGCTCATAGCGGTAGAAATCGCCGTCAACCAGCAAATCCCCCACCCGGTCCCACGCCCCGTTGTCCAGCAGCAGCCCACCCAGCACGCTCGATTCAGCCTCGATCGAATGCGGTGGAATGCGCAACTGCGCCACCTGACGGTCTGGCGGAAAGTCGTCAACGTCACCGTGGAAATCCGTGGGAAATACAGCCGACATGGTGGAATCCTTCAACGCTCAAATGCTACGCCGGTCACGCGCCACCGTCACAGGACAAGTCTGTGGATAACGTGTGGAATTGCAGTGGTTTTCGACCCGTTGGCTGTTGAAAACCTGCGGGCACCAATGAAAAAAGCCGCCGGGCGTGAACCCGGCGGCCTGTCCTGCAACGCAAAGGGTCAGGCGGATTCGCCGTACACCGTCACGTTGATGTCCACCAGCACGTCGGTATGCAACGACACGCTCACCGCGCTGTCGCCGACGACCTTGATCGGGCCATTGGGCATGCGAACTTGCGACTTGGCCACTTTGTAGCCTTGCTTGTTGAGTTCTTCGGCGATGTCATGGTTGGTCACGGAGCCAAACAGACGGCCATCCACGCCAGCCTTTTGCGTGACCTTGATGGTGCTGCCGGCGAGCTTTTCGCCTTGCGCCTGGGCTTCCACGAGCTTGGCGGCGGCGGCCTTCTCCAACTCAACGCGGCGAGCTTCGAACTCGGCCTTGTTGGCTTCGGTGGCGCGACGGGCGCGGCCGGAAGGGATCAGGAAGTTGCGGGCGTAGCCATCCTTGACCTTGACGATTTCGCCGAGGTTGCCAAGGTTCACGACCTTATCGAGCAGAATGATTTGCATGGTCGGTCTCCTTAGATGCGGTGCTGGTCGCTGTACGGCAGCATGGCGAGGAAACGCGCACGCTTGATGGCCGTGTTGAGCTGACGCTGGAAAATCGCGCGGGTGCCGGTCAGGCGCGCGGGGATGATCTTGCCGTTTTCGGCAATGAAATCACGCAGCGTGTCCATGTCCTTGTAGTCGATTTCCACGACGCCGGTCACGGTGAAGCGGCAGAAGCGCTTGCGCTTGAACAGCAGGTTTTGAGCGGGGCGCTTCGGGCGCTTGTCTTTGTTGAAACGTTTTGGTCCGGCCATGATGGACTCCTGAAAAATTAATCTTGCTGAAACTCTTGAATATGAAGCACGACGAGCTTGCCATTGCGCGGGGTGGCCAGAAAGCCGGTGAACCGCCAGACGCTGCCGATGGGCTGAACGCCGAGTCTTTCGGCGATGGCACCCAATGCAACGGCCTTGACCGCTGTCTTGACTTGCCGGGCCTGGCCCGCCTCCTCAATGCTGGACTCGTGTTCGAGTCGCAGATCAAGGGCTGGCAGACCGGCTGGCGTGTACCGCAAGGCCTTGGCCTCGGCGATACAGGCGGTCAGAACAACGTGGTTCAAACTCCGCAGGCAAGCCGCATCAGGCGGCGTATTCGGCCTGGTTGGCCTTGCGGGCCTCTTCGCGCTCGACGGTCTTCATCATGGAAGACGGGCCGGTTTCGGCGGTCTTCTTCTGGACGGTCAGGTGGCGCAGCACGGCGTCGTTGAACTTGAACGCATGTTCGAGTTCAGCCATCACGGCCTGATCGGCTTCGATGTTGACACACAGGTAGTGGGCCTTGCCCAGCTTGTTGATCTGGTAAGCCAGCTGACGACGGCCCCAGTCTTCCACGCGGTGCACTTTGCCGCCGCCGGCGGTGATCATGCCCTTGTAGCGCTCCAGCATGGCCGGAACCTGTTCGCTCTGATCCGGGTGAATCAGCAAGACGATTTCATAATGACGCATTGATACTCCTTGTGGGTAACCCAATAAGGGATTGGTATGAGCTGCCCCCGGCGTCGAATCGGGATGCAGCAAGGCGAAACCCGCGATTATAGCCCGTATCGGCGCCTGGATCACCAGACCCCTGTGAACCCGCAGCGGGCCTCAATGGCCGTCGAGATTGGGGTAGCGCACGTGCTCCACCAGCGCCTGCACTTTTTTGCTGGGTGGCCGCGTCACCAGGCTCACCAGCACAATCACGGCAAAACCAACCGGCACGCCGAACACGCCGGCCGAGATCGGCTGGATGCCCCACCACAGCACCACGGGCGACGTGACGCCGAAAATGCCGCGCAACCAGGGCTGGGTCGTCAGCATGTAATAAAACGTGATGCCCAGGCCCGCGATCATGCCCAGCGACGCCGCGGGGCCGGTGGCCCGCTTCCAGAAAATTCCCAGGGTCAATGCCGGGAAAAACGCCGCCGCCGCGAACGAGAACGCCGCCGACACCAGGAACAGGATGTCCGCGGGTTTCTGCGCCGCCAGGTAGGCCGCGCACAACGCCACGATCAGTAACAGCACCTTGGAAATCGTCACCCGCCGCGCCGTGGAGGCATTGGGATCAATCATCTTGTAGTAGAGATCGTGGCTCAACCCGCTCGCAATGGTGAGCAGCAGGCCGTCCGCCGTGGAAAGCGCCGCCGCCAGGCCGCCGGCGGCCACCAGCCCGGACACCACATAAGGCAGCCCGCCGATTTCCGGCGTCGCCAGAACAATGATGTCGCCGCCGATGGACATTTCATTGAGCTGGAGGATGTTGTCGTGGTTGACATCGACCACCGAAAGCAGCGTCGGGTCCACCTTGCTCCAGGCGAACATCCATTGCGGGAGCTGGTCGAACGGCGTGCCAACCAGTACCTGGAACACCTCGTATTTCACCAGCACGGCCAGCGCGGGTGCGGTGAAATAAAGAAGAAAGATGAAGAACAGCGACCACGTCACGGACTCGCGCGCCTCTTTCACGTTGGGCGTGGTGTAGTAGCGGATGAGAATGTGCGGCAGCGCGGCGGTCCCCACCATCAGGCAGAAAATCAGCGCAAGGAAGTTGCGGCGCGAGGCGTCGAATTCAGCCTGCTCCGCGGCGTCCCCGGCGGGATTGCCCGAAAACTGCTGGGCATGGGCGGGCATGCCATTCAAGGGCCTGGACTTGGTGTCCGCCACGGCCCGTTCCGCCGCCCACATCCGCCGGGCCGCGGTTTCATCCTTGGGCAGGCCGTACAGCGCCTTGTCGGCAGCGACAATTTCCGAGTCCGGGGCACGGGCCGCCTTGAGATCGGCTGATTTCTTCACTGCCGCGGCCTTGTCCGCCGCGAGCGCGGCCCGCGGGTCCTTCAATTTTTCCGCCAGCTCCGCCGAACGCTTCTTGAAAATCTCACGGACCTCGATCTCTCCGGGATCGTCCGTCAGGCGCTTTTCCTTGGCTGTGACTTTTTCCAGCTGGAAGCCGTAGATGGCCTGCGGCACGGGCACGCCCGTCTGCTTGACCGACAGCCAGACCACCGGAATCAAGTAGGCGGCGATCAGGACGATGTACTGCGTCACCTGCGTCCAGGTCACGGCGCGCATGCCCCCCAGAAACGAGCACACCAGAATGCCGCCCAAGCCCAGAAAAATCCCAAGCTCGAACGCCACCCCCGTCAGCCGCGAAGTGATCAGGCCGATGCCATAAATTTGCGCCACGACATAGGTGAACGAACACAGGATGGCCGCCAGAATGCCCAGCAGGCGCGGCAGGTTGCCGCCGTAACGCTCACCCAGAAAATCAGGAATCGTGAACTGGCCGAATTTCCGCAGGTAAGGCGCCAGCAGCAGCGCGACCAGGCAGTACCCGCCGGTCCATCCGATGATGAAGGCCAGTCCGCTGTAGCCGGCAAGGTACAGCGTGCCAGCCAGGCTGATGAACGAAGCCGCCGACATCCAGTCCGCCGCCGTGGCCATGCCGTTGTAGACCGCCGGCACCCGGCGCCCGGCCACGTAGTACTCCACGGCGTCGGTGGTCCGGCACATGATGCCGATCCCCGCGTACAGCAGCAGCGTGGCCAGCAGAAAGATGAAGCCGATCCAGCGCCGCGGCAGTCCCATCTGTTCGAGGATGGCCAGCGCCACCACGAACACGACGAATCCGCCCGTGTACCACCGGTACACCTTGCCCAGGTTCTGCTTGAACGCAGCGCGCGACGTGCGAGATTGAGTGGGACCTGGTTCGCTTTCAGACCGTGCTGTCATGGCTCACTCTTCACGTTCATCAACGCCGTGCCGGACGTCCAGCTGGCCCATGCGCCGCGCATAAAACCAGACGATCAAACAATAAATCACTGGCGAACCCTGCGCCGCCATCCAGAAGCTGAAAGGCCAGCCGAAAAAACTGAAACTCAGATCGCGAGCGAAATAACTCACGACGAAGGTCACTACAAACCAGATCGCCAGCAGCACGCCCGTGACCTGGAGATTGCTTCGCCAATGCCGGCGACGTGATTCAGACCGCTGCATGTCACCGGTATTCATGTCACACCCGCGCGGCACACAGGCCTGTTTCACGCTCCAGCTGGGCGGCGATCCGGGGCTCGAAACGATGCAGGTGGCGAATGATCCTGAGTGCTTCCTCGGGCGCCTTCCGGTCCACATGCACGCGAGCGAGCTGGTACCAGCCATGCGGACTCATGGGTTGCAGCTGGGTGTTCTTCTGGAGCGCCGCCACCGCTTCATCAAGGCGCCGCTCCCGGATACGGACCAAGGCCAACCCGTACCAGGCCCGATCCAGGCCGGGGGCGGCTTCGGTCGCTTGGTGAAAGGCGGCCCCGGCGTCCGCCAGGTGGCCCGTCTCTTCGAGCACAAACCCCAGATTGAACCAACCCGCCGCGTGTCCAGGGTGCGCCGCCGTGAGCTGCCGCAGCGCCTGGATCGCGGCCTCTTTCTCACCCAGTTGGCCCAGCACGTGCGCCCGGCTGGCCATGGCATAACGATCGTGCGGCGCACACACCAGCATCCGGTCAAAACAGGCCAGTGCCGCCCGGCGCCGCCCGGCGACGAGCCACGCGAGCGCCTGGCATTTCAGCAATGGATACCGAAGGGACACCGTCATTGGCACAGGGCCACGCCAATGTGCACGCAAGTCTGTATCTTCAGCAGCGTAGCGCCCAGCCAGACGAAGACCAGAAGCAGGAACGCCACCAGGGGCAGGTGGCGCTCAAGAATGATTTTTGGCGAAACCCAGCGCGCCGCGGAGATAAAAGGCTGGCCGATCACCCGCAGCACCTGGTAGAAAAAATTCCGGTCCTTCCCCGCACCGGCCAGAAGCCCCAGCACCCACTGGCCCAACAGGGCCAGCAGGGCAATTTCAGCCATCATTTTGACCGTGGTGACAACCGCGAGCATGAAACCCCAAAACAAGGCAATGCCCGCATTGTTAGGCGCGGACTTACCGCTTTCTTACAAACAGGGCACACCCGCCGAACTCAAGGTTAAGCACCAAGAGGGTTATCCCGCAGATGCGCCCCAAAGGCCTCCACGGCTCAGCCGGCCAGCTGCTTCCAGGTGTCAATCACCGAGTCCGGGTTCAGCGAAATCGAGCTGATGCCCTGGTCGCGCAGCCACAAGGCGAAGTCGGGATGGTCGCTGGGGCCCTGGCCGCAAATGCCAATGTATTTGCCCTGCGCCAGGCAGGCCTGGATGGCTTGCGCAATCAGCGCCGTGACCGCCGGATCGCGTTCATCGAAGTCCGCCGCCAGCAACTCCAGCCCGGAGTCGCGGTCCAGCCCCAGCGTCAGCTGGGTCAGGTCGTTCGAGCCGATCGAAAAGCCGTCGAAGAACTGCAGGAAGCGGTCGGCCAGGATGGCGTTGCTCGGGATCTCGCACATCATGATCAGCTTGAGTTCGTTCTCGCCACGCTGGAGGCCCTGGGTGGCCAGCAGCTGCGTCACCCGCTCCGCCTGGCCGAGCGTGCGCACGAACGGCACCATCACCTGCACGTTGGTCAGGCCCATGTCGTTGCGCACGCGCTTCAGCGCTTCGCACTCCATGGCGAAAGCCTCGCCGAAGTCTTCGCTGATGTAGCGCGCCGCGCCGCGGAAGCCCAGCATGGGGTTTTCTTCTTCCGGCTCGTAGCGGCTGCCGCCGATCAGCTTGCGGTATTCGTTGCTCTTGAAGTCCGACAGGCGCACGATCACCGGCTTGGGCCAGAAGGCGGCGGCGATGGTCGCCACGCCCTCGGCCACCTTGTCCACGTAGAACGCGCGCGGCGAGGCATGGCCACGGGCCACCGACTCGACCGCCTTCTTGAGGTCGGCATCGATATTCGGGTAGTCCAGGATCGCCTTGGGGTGCACGCCGATGTTGTTGTTGATGATGAACTCGAGCCGCGCCAGACCCACGCCGGCATTGGGCAGTTGGCAGAAGTCGAACGCGAGCTGGGGATTGCCCACGTTCATCATGACCTTGGTGCTGATCTCGGGCATGGCACCGCGCTGCACCTCGGTCACCTCGGTGTCCAGGAGGCCGTCGTAGATGAAGCCGGTGTCGCCCTCGGCGCAACTGACCGTCACCAGCGTGCCGTCTTTCAGATGTTCGGTGGCATCACCGCAGCCGACCACGGCCGGAATGCCGAGTTCGCGCGCAATGATGGCCGCGTGGCAGGTGCGTCCGCCCCGGTTGGTGACGATGGCGCTGGCGCGCTTCATCACCGGCTCCCAGTTCGGGTCGGTCATGTCGGTGACCAGCACGTCGCCGGGCTGGACTTTGTCCATCTCGGAAATGTTGTGTACCAGCCGCACCGGGCCGGTGCCGATCTTCTGGCCGATCGCGCGGCCTTCGGCCAACACGGCGCCGCGGCCCTTGAGCTTGTAGCGTAACTCGGCCTTGCCCTGGGCCTGGCTTTTCACCGTTTCGGGGCGCGCCTGCAGGATGTAGAGCAGCCCGTCGGTGCCGTCCTTGCCCCACTCGATGTCCATCGGGCGGCCGTAATGCTGCTCGATGACCAGTGCGTACTGGGCCAGCTGCTCCACATCGGCATCCGTCAGCGAGTAGCGGTTGCGCTGCTCGGTGGGCACGTCCACGGTCTTCACCAGCTTGCCTCCCGCCGCCTTTTCCTCCGGCGTGGAGAACACCATCTCGATCAGCTTGGAGCCCAGGTTGCGGCGGATCACCGCGCGCTTGCCCGCCCTGAGCATGGGCTTGTGGACGTAGAACTCGTCCGGGTTCACGGCGCCCTGCACCACCGTTTCGCCCAGGCCGTAACTGGAGGTGATAAAGACCACGTCCTCGAAGCCCGATTCGGTGTCGATGGTGAACATCACGCCTGCGGCGCCCAGATCGGAGCGCACCATGCGCTGCACGCCGGCCGACAAGGCCACGTCGGCATGGGCAAAGCCCTTGTGCACGCGGTAGCTGATGGCGCGGTCGTTGTAGAGCGAGGCAAACACCTCTTTCATCTTGTGCAGCACCTCCTCGATGCCATGCACGTTCAGGAAGGTTTCCTGCTGGCCGGCAAACGAGGCGTCGGGCAGATCCTCGGCCGTGGCCGAGGAGCGCACGGCAAAGGTGGCGGCCGCATTGCCACCGTTCAGCGTGACAAAGGCCTCGCGGATGGCTTTTTCAAGATCGGCGGGAAACGGCTGGGCTTCGACCATGGCGCGAATTTCGGCGCCGGCCTCGGCCAGCGCGCGCACGTCCTCGGTGTCCAGCGCGTCCAGCCGGGCGTTGATGCGGTCGGTCAGGCCATCGTATTTCAGGAATTCACGGAAGGCGTGCGCCGTGGTGGCAAAGCCGGTGGGCACACGCACGCCCGAGGGCAGCTGCGAGATCATTTCGCCGAGGCTGGCGTTTTTGCCGCCAACCGCCTCGACGTCGGTCATCCTCAGGTTTTCAAACGGTACGACCAGGGCGGCCGGATCGAAAAGTGCAGACATGGGAAAGCTCCAGAAGTAAAAAACCGTGCAAGGCCGCGCGGGTCTCCGGGGGAGACCCAATGACTTTGGTGTTGTTCGAATCGGTCAGCGCAGCGCATGAAAAAAATGGGGCCAAACGAAATCCGGGGCGGATTGGCATGCCAGCCGGGCATTTTAGGCCCCCGCGGGCAGATTACATTTGCAATTTCCTGATCACGGAATGTTTCCGCCATGCCCAATCGCACTGTTTTCTTCATTTCCGACGGCACCGGCATCACCGCCGAAACCTTTGGCAACGCCATCCTCGCCCAGTTCGAGATGAAACCCCGCCATGTGCGCCTGCCCTTCATCGACACCGTCGACAAGGCGCACCAGGCGGTGCGGCAAATCAACCACACCGGCGAAATCGAGGGATGCAAGCCCATCGTCTTCACCACGCTGGTCAACATGGAGGTGCTCAAGGTCATCCAGGCCGGCTGCAAGGGCATGCTGCTCGACATGTTCGGCACCTTCGTGAACCCGCTGGAGGCGGAGCTGGGCATCAAGTCGCACCACCGGATCGGCCGCTTCAGCGACGCGAGCAAGAGCAAGGAATACAACGACCGCATTGACGCGATCAATTTCAGCCTGGCGCACGACGACGGCCAGTCGCACCGCGACCTGCAGGGCGCCGACGTGATCCTGGTGGGCGTGAGCCGCAGCGGCAAGACGCCGACCAGCCTGTACCTGGCCATGCAGCACGGCTTGAAAGCCGCCAACTACCCGCTGATTCCCGAAGACTTCGAGCGCCGCCAACTGCCGCCGGCCCTGGTACCCTACCGCAACAAGATCTTCGGCCTGACGATCCAGCCCGAGCGGCTTTCAGAGATCCGCAACGAACGGCGACCCAACTCCCGCTACGCCAGCCTGGCCAATTGCCGCATGGAGGTCTCGGAGGCCGAGGCCATGATGCGCCGCGCCGGCATCCGCTGGCTCAGCACCACCACCAAGTCGATCGAGGAGATCGCGACCACCATCCTTCAGGAAATCCGTCCCGAGCGGCTGACGTATTGATGCCCTGCACTGGATGGCCATCGGCAGCGGCACTCGGTCCGCGGGTGAACCGCAATACAGCCGCAACGCAGACTGAGCATCTGATTGCCTTGTCAGTGGCGTGAGCACGCCCGACAATGGCTGCATCCGTTACATGAACCAGGAGATCCCATGAAAGGCGATGCCCAAGCCATTGCGCACCTGCAGGCCCAGCTCAAGAACGAGCTGACCGCCATCAACCAGTATTTCGTGCATTACCGCATGTTGAAACACTGGGGCCTGGACAAGCTGGCGAAGAAGGAATACGAGGAATCCATCGGCGAGATGAAACATGCCGACCGGCTGATGGACCGCATCTTCATGCTCGATGGGCTGCCCAACCTGCAGGACCTGGGCAAGCTCGGCATTGGCGAGGACGTGCCCGAGATCCTGCAATCCGACCTGGCGCTGGAGCAAGGTGCGCAGGCCACCATCAAGGAAGGCATCGCCCACTGCGAATCGGTGCGCGACTATGTGTCGCGTGACCTGCTGCAAGGCATCCTCGACGACACCGAGGAGCACATCGACTTCCTCGAAACCCAGATCGGACTGATTGACCAGATCGGCCTGCAGAACTACCTGCAAAGCCAGATGGGCGAATTGAGTTAAGCAAGCTTCTTCACTTGTGTCGCCAGGGCGCCCTCAGGGGCGCTTTTTCATTTGGGAAGCAACCCTCATCGCAGTCGGATATTGCGAATGCGACCGATTCGTATTTATAATTTCTCATCGCCACCCCAAACCAGTTGCTTCGCCCATGATCATTTGTGTCTGTCACCGTGTCTCCGACAAGGAGATTGCCCGGCATGTGCAAGCCGGCCTGGATTTCGCCGACATCCAGTTCGAACTGGGCGTGGCGACGCAGTGCGGGCGGTGCGAGTCATGCGCTCGAGACGTGGTGGCCCGGTGCCAGGCTTGCCCCCCCTTGGCCAGCATCCAGAACTCGGACCGACACGCATGGCAACATTCCTTCCAGCCCTTGGCGGCAGCCTGATCCTGGCCCTGGTCGCGGCGTGGTGGGTGTTGCGTAAATAGCACAGCGGCATGAGGCCCGGCGCCTCCCCGGGGCGGTCAAATTCGGGTGACGTGGACTTGAGGATGGCCTGTGGCCATTCGAACCATCGCACAAAAGCAACATTCGTAATGCGAATCGTTCTCATTCGCTTACAATAATCAACATTCCAGCCAGCCACGCCGCGCATCCCCCTTGCATGCCCCGGTTGTAGCCAGCCTCCGTTTTACAACTCTCAAGGCTGCAACCATGTCAATCTCCCGCCGCATCAAGCACACGCGTGGTCCGAACCGCACCAGCAAGACCACCCCTCCCCCGGCCCCCGCGCTGTCGCCCTGCGCCATGCTCCCGCTGGGCGCGATGCTGCTGGCGGGCTCCATGAGCGCCATGGCGCAGCAGACCCCGGCCGGCGACGGCAAGACCCTGCCCACCGTGACCGTCAGGGAAAAAGCCGAGGCGCCCGAAGGCAAGGACGCGCTGCGCGCCATCTCAACCGGCATCGGCAAGGGCAACCAGCAACTGCGCGACATTCCCCAGTCCATCACCGTGGTGACGGAAAAACTCATCGACGACCGCAACCTGGACACACTCAAGGCGGCGCTGAAAAACACCGCCGGCATCTCCTTCCTGGCGGCCGAGGGCGGCGAGGAAGACATCCGCCTGCGCGGCTTTTCGCTGGCCACCTCCGGCGACATCTTCGTGGACGGCCTGCGCGACCCGGCCTTCTACGAGCGCGACACCTTCAACAACGACCGCATCGAGCTGCTGCGCGGCTCGGCCTCCATGCTGTTCGGGCGCGGCTCGACCGGCGGCGCGGTCAACCAGGTCAACAAGCAGCCCCGATTGATGGACACACACGAAGTCTCCACCACGCTGGGCAGCCACGGTTACCGTCGCGCCACGGGCGACTTCAACCTTCACACCGGTGAGAATGCGGCGCTGCGCATCAATGCCATGGCCACCCAGGCCGACAACAACGGCGCGGGCAGCAGCATCGACAAGAAAGGGGTTGCGGGCACCTACCGTTGGGGCATCGGCACGGCCGACGAATTCTCGGCGGGCCTGTACCACCTGGACAACCGCAACGGCATCAACTACGGCCTGCCGTGGATCCGCCCCACGGCCGCGTCGGGCGCGGCCGCCACCACATTGCTGCCGCTGGACCCCACGGCCTATTACGGCATGGCCAGCGACCGCAACAACGGCGGCGCAAGCTATGCCACCTTCAGCCACCTGCACCGATTCCAGGACGACAGCGAGCTGAAAACCACCGTGCGCAAGGGCCACTACGACCGCGACCAGCGCGCCAGCGCCATCCGGTTCGTCAGCGCCGCCACCGCGCTCGACAACTTCAGCGGCGCCACCGCCCTGCGCCGCGGCATCAACAACAAGATCCAGGACCTCGACACGACGATGCTGCAAAGCGACTTCAGCACGCGGTTCGAAGGACTCGGCGTGAAGCACGCGATGCTGGCCGGCGTCGATCTGGCCCGCGAGAGCTTCGTCAACTTCAACGCCACCACGCCCGCGGCGCTGGCCAAGCCCAACACCACGGCCGGCACGCCGAACGACGGGGCCTGGATCGACGAAGACCTGCGCGTGTTGTCCCCCGGCCGCACCTTCGAAGCCCGCTCCTTGGGCGTCTACGCACAGGACATGGTGCAGATCGCCCCCGCCTGGAAAGTGCTGGGCGGCCTTCGCTACGACCGGTTCAGCGGCGACTACTGGCAGGCCGCCAGCACCAGCGCCGCGGGCGTCACCACGCCCGCAGCCGCCCGCA
Source organism: Comamonadaceae bacterium (assembly GCA_023259355.1). Lineage (GTDB taxonomy): Bacteria > Pseudomonadota > Gammaproteobacteria > Burkholderiales > Burkholderiaceae_C > JAHFQI01. The sequence goes on along the minus strand of JAHFQI010000053.1, from coordinate 8,208 downwards.
GCCGCGGCGACGGGGTCTGGAGCAAGCGTTTCGGCGTGCTCTACCAGCCCGATGAACACAACTCCTTCCACTTCTCGTACGGCACCTCGTTCAACACCTCGGGCGACACCTACCAGTACGACCCCCAGGGCGCGAACACGCCGCCCGAGGGCAGCCAGAACCTCGAACTCGGCGCCAAGCTCGACTCGGCCGACAAGCGCTTCACCACCCGCCTGGCACTGTTCCGCTCGACCAAGACCAACGAGCGCAACCGCGACCCCGACAGCGCGGCGGCCGCCTACCTGCTCTCCGGCAAACGGCACACCGCCGGCATGGAAGTCGACATCACCGGCCGGCTGACCCCGAAATGGGAGGTCTACGGCTCCTATGCATGGACGCCGATCGCCAAGATCGACGTGGGCGCGCCCACCACCGCACTGGCGCTGGCCGGCGAACTGGAAGGCCAGCGCCCCTCGCTCACGCCGCGCCACAGCGGCACCATCTGGTCCACGTACCAGTTCACGCCGAAGTGGCGCGCGGGCGGCGGCCTGAACCTGCGCAGCTCGCAGACGCCGAACCGCAACCCGGGCTGGGCCGCGCCCGGCTTCGTCACCGCCGACCTGATGGCCGAGTACAGCTACAGCGAGACACTGGCCCTCAAGGCCAACCTCAGCAACATCACCAACAAGCTGTATGCCGACGCACTCTACACCGGACACTACATCCCCGGCGCCGGGCGGCTGTTCCAGTTCACCGCCACGATGAAGTTCTGACCATGCTGCTGACCCTGCCCGAGATCCTGACCCAAGGCGAAGTCCGCGAGGCCCGCGCCCTGTTGGCCAGCGCGCCCTGGACCGACGGGCGGGACAGCGCCGGCCCCCAGGCCCGCACGGTCAAAAACAACGAGCAGCTGCCGCACGACTGCGAGGCCGCCACCCGCATCCGCGCCCTGGTGCTGGCCGGCCTGGACCGCAACGCCATCTTCTTTTCGGCGGCACTGCCCAAGAAGGTGTTCACCCCGCGTATCAACCGCTACAGGGGCGACGCCAACTTCTACGGCGCGCACATCGACAACGCCATCCGCGTGGTCGCCGGCAGCGGCCAGCGCGTGCGCACGGACGTGTCGTGCACCGTATTTCTCTCCGATCCCGACGAGTACGACGGCGGCGAACTGACCGTCTCGGACACCTATGGCGAACAGCGCGTCAAGCTGCCGGCCGGCCACGCGGTGCTCTACCCCGGCACCAGCCTGCACCAAGTCACGCCGGTCACTCGCGGCGAACGCCTGGCCTGCTTTTTCTGGATCGAAAGCATGGTGCGCAGCGACGAGCAGCGCCGCCTGCTTCATGACCTCGACATGAACCTGCTGAGCCTGCGCCAGCGGCACGGCGAAACCGACGAGACCACGGCGCTCACCGGCACGTACCACAACCTGCTGCGCATGTGGGCGCTGACATGACGCCGATGCCCCGGATTCCCGACGGCGTGGTCAGCCTCGCCGACCACGAAGCCCATGCCAGCACCGTGCTCGACGACAACGCCTGGGCCTACTTCAGCGGCGGCGCGGCCGACGAACACACGCTGCGCGCCAACAGCGATGCCTGGAGCCGAATCGGCCTGCTGCCGCGCGTGCTGCGCCCCCTGGCCGGCGGCCACACCCGCATCGAGCTGCTCGGCCGCACGCTGGCCCACCCTATCCTGCTCGCACCGGTCGCCTACCAGCGCATGGCCCATCCGGACGGCGAAATCGCCACGGCGCTGGCCGCCGCCGCACTGGAAGCGGGCCTGGTGCTGAGCACCCAGGCCAGCACCCCGCTGGAAGACGTGGCCCGGGCCATGGGCAGCGAGCCCGGCCGGGGGCCGCTGTGGTTCCAGCTGTACCTGCAGCACGACCGGGGCTTCAATCTCGAATTGGTGCAACGCGCCGAACGCGCGGGCTACGAGGCGCTGGTGCTCACCGTGGACGCCCCGACCCACGGCGCGCGCGACCGCGAGCGCCGCGCCGGCTTCCGCCTGCCGGATGGCGTCAGCGCGGTCCATCTGGCCGGCTTGCCGCCCCCGCCGCTTCAAAGTGCACCGCAGCCCGGCCAAAGCGCCCTGTTCGACGGCCTGCTCGCCCATGCGCCGACCTGGGACGACGTGGCCTGGCTGCAGTCGGCCACCCACCTGCCCGTCCTGCTCAAGGGCATCCTGCATGCTGGCGACGCACGCCAGGCGGCGGCGATGCAACTGGCCGGGCTCATCGTCAGCAACCACGGCGGCCGCACACTCGACACCAGCCCGGCCACAGCCGCCGTGCTGCCTCGTATCGCCGCCGCGATACAGGGCACCTTGCCCCTGCTGGTGGATGGCGGGATTCGGCGCGGGACCGACGTGCTCAAGGCCATCGCCCTCGGCGCGAACGCCGTGCTGGTCGGTCGGCCCTGTGTCTATGGACTGGCCAACGCCGGCGCTCTGGGCGTGGCCCACGTGCTGCGGCTGCTGCGCGACGAACTGGAGATCGCGATGGCCCTGACCGGATGCCGAACCCTGGCCGACGCGACCGGGGCGTTGCTGAACCCTGAGCATCCTGCAGCAAGGTGACAATTCAAATGCCCAATATTACAAATAAGAAGCATTCTCATTTATAATCACCCTGCATGCAGCCCGGCCGCTGAAGCCTCTGAACTATGATCTCGTCCCCTCCACTGTCTCCCCCGTTTTCAGGCATGAACCGCAATGTCGTGATCGCTGGCAGCGTCGTGGTGTTCCACGTCCTGGCGCTGTGGGCGCTGCAGACCGGTTTGCTGCGCCGCGCGGTCGAGGTGGTGGTGCCAGCCGAAGTGCTGAGCGAGTTCATCAGCCCGCCCGCCCCCAAGGCGGACGTGCCCAAGCCGCCCGTGCCAGCCCCGCAGCCGCGCCAGGCGGTGCAGCGTCCCGCGCCCCAGCCGGCGCCGCAGCCGATGGCCATTCCCGACAGCCGGCCAGCGCCCAACGCCCCCGTGGGCGTGCTCACACCGCAGCCGCCGGCGCCGCCCATTGCCGCGCCGGTGGCAACTGCCCCCGCCGCGCCACCCGCCCCAGCGAAGGTCGAACTGCCCTCCAGTGACGCCGACTACCTCAACAACCCCAAGCCCGCCTACCCTCCTCTCAGCAAGCGGCTGGGCGAGCAGGGCAAGGTGGTCGTGCGGGTGCTCATCGGCGCGGACGGCATGCCGCAGAAGGCTGAAATTCGGACGTCCAGCGGCTTCGACCGGCTGGACCAGGCGGCGCTGACCACCGTGATGCGGTGGCGCTACGTGCCGGGCAAACGCGCCGGCGTGGCCGAGGCGATGTCGTTCAACGTCCCCATCAATTTTGTTCTGGAGTAATCAAATCATGGAATCGCAATTCGGCCTGCTGAGCGTCTGGACCCAGGGAGACTGGGTCATCAAGGCGGTTGCGCTGTTGCTGCTGGGCATGTCGCTCGCCTCGTGGATCGTGATCATCATCAAGGCGCTCGACATCATCGTCTGCAAGCGGCTGGCCCGCAGCACGGAAGACTTCTGGCATAGCGTGGACTTCGCCGAAGGCCTGGCCAAGCTGGGCGCGCAGGCTGACAACCCCTTCCGCCAGCTCGCCATGGAAGGCCGCGACGCCGCCGCGCACGTGGGCCAGAAGGACGACCCGGCCCGCACTGAATTGCACGACGCGCTGGACCTGAGCGACTGGGTCACGCGCTGCCTGCGCAATTCCATCGACAACACCACGGCCCGCCTGCAGACCGGCCTGGCCGTCCTGGCGTCGGTGGGCTCCACCGCGCCCTTCGTGGGCCTGTTCGGCACAGTGTGGGGCATCTACCACGCGCTCATGGGCATCGGCGCGGCCGGCCAGGCCACCATCGACAAGGTCGCGGGCCCGATTGGCGAGGCGCTGATCATGACCGCGCTGGGCCTGGCCGTCGCCATTCCCGCCGTGCTGGGCTACAACGCACTGGTGCGCGGCAACAAGTTCATCCTGACCAAACTCAACCGCTTCGCCCACGACCTGCACGCCTACTTCGTGACCGGCGCCCGCGTGAACAGCGGCAACGGCGGGAGCAATGGCAAGGTGGTTCCCATGAAACGGGGGGTCTGACCATGGCCTTCGGCACCCAGGACGAACCCGACGAAGTGATGAACGAAATCAACATGACACCCCTGGTGGACGTGATGCTGGTGCTGCTCATCATCTTCATCATCACCGTACCGGTGATGAAACATGCCGTCAACGTGGACCTGCCGCGCGCGAGCAACCAACGCGAGCAGGTCAAGCCCGAAACCGTGCGCCTCTCGGTGCAGGCCGACGGCGCGTATTACTGGAATGAATCGAAGGTGACCGACGAGGCCCTGCCCGCGCTGCTGCGCGCCGAGGCCGCGAAGAACCCGCAACCCGACCTGCACATCCGCGGCGACAAGGCGGTGCGTTACGAGCGCGTGGCCCAGGCCATGGCCGCCGCACAGCAGGCGGGCATCAAGAAGATCGGGTTCATCACCGAGCCGAAACCGTGAGCCCGGAAATGAACCCGCCGCCCGAGCTGCCAGGCCAGCGTGAGGCGGAGCCACTGCCCGGCCAGGCTGGAAAAGCCTGCGTGGCAGTGCCGCTGGCCAGCGACGCCCTCCTGAACGGCCGCAAAACCGTGGAAATCAGCCACAACGGCGAAATCTACCGCCTGCAGGCCACCCGGCTGGGCAAGCTGATCCTGACCAAATAACTTACAGGCCGATGGCGGCGATGCCCGCCCGCGCGACCTGCGCGTCCTCGGTGGACTTCACGCCGCTCACGCCAACGGCGCCCAGGCACTGCCCATCCTTCATGATCGGCACGCCGCCTTCAAGCAGGCCGTTCAAATCCGGCGCGCTCAGGAACGACACCCGGCCGCCATTGATCATGTCTTCGTAGACCTTGCTCTCGCGGCGGCCCATGGCGGCCGTGTTGGCCTTGGCGGGCGCGATGTGGGCGGAAATCGGCGCAGCGCCGTCCAGGCGCTGGAGGTGCAGCAGGTGCCCGCCGCCGTCCACGATGGCAATGGTCACGGCCCAGTTGTTTTTAAGGGCTTCGGCCTCGGCGGCGGCGGCGATGGCCTTGATATCGGCGAATTCGAGGGCAAATGAGTTTTTCATGGTGATGGAGTGTGTCAAAGAGTTGAAAGCATAACGGCTGGCGCTGGCGGGAAAGCCCGCACGGCGGGTAAAACGGTCTTCACCAAAAAGTACCCACATGAAACCCCGGAAACCGGCATGGCGCATTTCGGCCACGGCCTTGAATCCACCTAGAATCACCTCGCCGCGGACTGCGGCATCAACAGGAGTCTGAAAGATGAACGATCGCGTGCAAACCATTGACGACCTGGGCGCGGGTTACGGCCAGGTCACCTCGCAGGGCGAGCGCAACCGGGTACTTCGCAACACCTACTGGCTGCTGGCGCTGAGCCTGCTGCCCACGGTGCTGGGCGCCTGGCTGGGCGTGGCCACCGGCATCACGAAATCAATGGGCGGCGGGATCGGCCTGATCGTCTTCCTCGGCGGCGCGTTCGGCTTCATGTACGCCATCGAGAAGACCAAGAACTCCGCCGCCGGCGTGCCGGTGCTGCTGGGCTTCACCTTCTTCATGGGCCTGATGCTCTCGCGCCTGATCGGCATGGTGCTGGGTTTCAAGAACGGGCCTGACCTGATCATGACCGCGTTCGGCGGCACCGCCGGCGTGTTCTTCGTGATGGCCAGCCTCTCCAGCGTCATCAAGCGCGACCTCTCGGGCATGGGCAAGTGGCTCTTCGTCGGCGCGCTGGCCATCATGGTTGGCGGCATCATCAACGTCTTCGTCGGCTCCAGCGCCGGCATGATGGCGATCTCGGTCATGGCCATCGGCGTGTTCAGCGCCTACATGCTGTACGACCTGAAGCAGATCATCGACGGCGGCGAAACCAACTACATCAGCGCCACGCTGGCCCTGTACCTGGACATCATCAACGTGTTCCAGAGCCTGCTGGCCCTGCTGGGCATCATGGGCGGCGAACGCGACTGAAACGGGGTGGCGGCTGCGCCACCTTTTCAGACAAAAAGGGCCTTCGGGCCCTTTTTTTGATTTGGACATTGCTTGCGCGCCGGAGTGCCCCCGACCGACGCCTCAGCCCAGCTCGAACACCGCCATGCTCTCCACATGCGCCGTGTGCGGGAACATGTTGACCACGCCCGCCAGCACGCAGCGGTAACCGGCCTGGTGCACCAGCAGGCCGGCGTCGCGGGCCAGCGTCGCGGGGTTGCAGCTGACGTAGACGATGCGCTTCGGCGGGGTCCAGTCCTCGGCGCCGGCCGGCAGCGGCTGGGCGCCCTCGGCGCCGATGCGCGACTGGTGCAGATCAGCCAGCGCCTTGGCAAGGGCGAAGGCGCCTTCGCGGGGCGGGTCCACCAGCCATTTGTCGGCCGTGCCATCGACCACCAGCATCTGCGGCGTCATCTCGAACAGGTTGCGTGCGACGAATTTCGTCGGGCACAGGGTCCGGGTCGCGCCGGGATCGGCCTTGTTTCTCTCGCAGTTCTCGCGCGAGCGCGCCACCAGCGCCTCGCTGCCCTCGATGCCCAGCACCTCGCGCGCCTGCGTGGCCAGCGGCAGTGTGAAATTGCCCAGGCCGCAGAACCAGTCGATCACGCGTTCCGTGGGCTGCACGGCCAGCAGACGCAATGCACGCGACACCAGCACGCGGTTGATGTGCGGGTTCACCTGCGTGAAGTCGGTCGGCTTGAACGGCATGGTGATGCCGAAGTCGGGCAAGGCGTAGGCCAGTTCGGGCCCGCCCTCGTCGAGCAGATGCACCGTATCGGGGCCCTTGGGCTGCAGCCACCACTGCACGCCGTAGTCGAGGGCAAAGGTACGCAGGCGCGCCAGGTCGTCTTCGGACAAGGGCTCCAAGTGGCGCAGCACCAGCGCCGTCACGTCGTCACCACCGGCCAGCTCGATCTGCGGGCAGGTTTCGCGTGCGTCCAGGCTGAAAATCAGCGCCCGCAGCGGCAACAGCATGGCGTTGACATGCGGCGGCAGCACATGGCATTCGCGAATGTCGGCCACGTAGCGGCTCTTGCGCTCGTGGAAGCCCACCAGCACCTCGCCCTTCTTGTGCACGTAGCGCACCGACAGGCGCGCGCGGTAGCGGTAGCCCCAGGTCGGGCCCTCAATGGGGCGCAGCAGGGTCTCGGCCTTGACCTTGCCGAGGTGCCAGAGGTTGTCCTCCAGCACGCGCTGCTTCACCGCCACCTGCGCCGCCGCGTGCAGGTGCTGCATCTTGCAGCCGCCGCAGGCGCCGGTGTGCAAGCCGAAATGCGGGCAGCCGGGGCGCACGCGCTGGGACGATTCGTGGTGAATGGTCGTCACCGTGCCGGCTTCCCAGCTGCCTTTCTTGCGGTGCACGTTCATGCTCACCACTTCGAAGGGCAGCGCACCTTCGATGAAAACGACCTTGCCGTCGGGCTTGTGGCCGATGCCCTGGGCTTCGATGTCGAGCGATTCGACCCGGAGCCAGCCCGGCGGCAGGCTGGCTTCCTGGGGGGTATCTGGAGAAATTTCGTCAGTCATGCCTGAATTGTCTCAGGCCAGGCACGGTGTTCAGAAGTCAGAAGTGCGCCAGCATCAAAAGATGCGGGCGCCGCCCGGGCTCGGTGTGGGCGTCGGCCACGACGCTTGCGTTCAGCGCGCCAGCATCACCCAGGCCTGGGTCAGGCGCTTGACCAGATCCCGCGGGTGATGCACCAGCGCATAGCCCTGGCTGCCGAACAGCATCGGAAGGTAGTCGTGCGCCTCCTGGTCGATGGTGACGCAGAACGGGGTCAGCCCGGCTTCGCGCGCTTCCTGCACCGCGTGGCGCGTGTCTTCCAGGCCGTAGCGGCCCTCGTAGACGTCCAGATCATTGGGCTTGCCGTCGGTGAGCACCAGCAGCAGGCGCTGGCGCTCGGGCCGGGCGCCCAGCCGCCGCGTGGCGTCGCGCAGTGCGGCGCCCATGCGGGTGTAGTAGCCGGGCTTGAGTGCGCCCACGCGCGCGCGAACCGCCTCGCTCCAGCCCTCGCTGAACCCCTTGAGGTGCTGGATGCGCACATGCTGGCGCCGCACCGAGCTGAAGCCCAGCATCTCGAAGGCGTCGCCCGTGCCCGCCAGCGCTTCGCCGAACACGTAGAGCGCATCGCGGATCACGTCGATCACGCGGGCGTTCGACGTGGCATAGGCATCGGTGGACAGCGACAG
>JAHFQI010000052.1 GCA_023259355.1 Comamonadaceae bacterium | reverse complement strand
CTGTTTGTTGGTGGGTTCCTGAGAGCGGCGCGTCACGGCGGTGGGGTCTTCCACCTCTTCGGCCATCTTGTAGCTGGCTTCGATGTGGTCCAGGCGCGGGTCGTCGTGCTTGAGGCGCTCGAGCCGGTAGTTCGGGGTTTCGAGCGTCTTGTTGGGCACCATCAGCACATTGATGCGCTGCTTGAGTTCGATCTTGGCGATTTCCGTGCGTTTTTCGTTGAGCAGGAACGACGCGACATCGACCGGCACCTGGCACAGCACGGAGGCCGTGTTGTCCTTCATGGACTCTTCCTGGATGATGCGCAGGATCTGCAGCGCCGAGCTTTCGGTGTCGCGGATGTGGCCCGAGCCGCCGCAGCGCGGGCAGGGGATGGAGGAGCCTTCGCTCAAGGCGGGCTTGAGGCGCTGGCGGCTCATTTCCATGAGGCCGAACTTGCTGATCGAGCCGAACTGCACGCGGGCGCGGTCCTGGCGCAGCGCATCGCGCAAGCGGTTTTCCACCTCGCGGCGGTTCTTCGACTCGTCCATGTCGATGAAGTCGATCACGATCAGGCCGCCCAGGTCGCGCAGGCGCATCTGGCGGGCCACTTCGTCGGCGGCTTCCAGGTTGGTGCGCGTGGCGGTTTCCTCGATGTCGCCGCCCTTGATGGCGCGGGCCGAGTTCACGTCCACCGACACCAGCGCTTCGGTGTGGTCGATCACGATGGCGCCGCCGCTGGGCAGCTGCACGGTGCGGGCGTAGGCCGATTCGATCTGGTGCTCGATCTGGAAGCGGCTGAACAGCGGCGCGTCGTCGCGGTAGCGCTTCACGCGGGCGGCATGCTCGGGCATGACGTGCGCCATGAACTGCTGCGCCTGGTCGTAGATGTCATCGGTGTCGATCAGGATGTCGCCGATGTCGTTGTTGAAGTAGTCGCGGATCGCGCGGATCACCAGGCTCGATTCCTGGTAGATCAGGAAGGCGCCCTTGCCGCCCTTGGCAGCGCCGTCGATGGCGCCCCACAGTTTCAGCAGGTAGTTCAGGTCCCACTGGAGTTCAGGCGCGGTGCGGCCGATGCCGGCGGTGCGCGCGATGATGGACATGCCGTTGGGATATTCCAGCTGGTCCATCGCCTCCTTGAGTTCGGCCCGGTCATCGCCTTCGATGCGACGGCTCACGCCACCGCCGCGCGGGTTGTTGGGCATCAGCACGACGTAGCGGCCGGCCAGCGAGACGAAGGTGGTCAGGGCCGCGCCCTTGTTGCCGCGTTCTTCCTTCTCCACCTGAACCAGCAGTTCGTCGCCTTCGCGAATCACGTCCTGGATGCGGGCCTGGCCGACAGACACGCCCTGGGCGAAATACTGCCGTGAGATTTCCTTGAACGGCAGGAAGCCGTGGCGGTCTTCGCCGTAATCGACGAAGCAGGCTTCGAGGCTGGGCTCGACGCGGGTCACCACCGCCTTGTAAATGTTGCCCTTGCGCTGCTCGCGCCCTTCAATTTCAATTTCGTAGTCGAGCAGTTTCTGCCCGTCCACAATCGCCAGCCGGCGTTCTTCCGCCTGTGTGGCGTTGATCAGCATCCGTTTCATCGCGGAACCTTCTTCTTGAACAAAGTACCTGCCCTCGTGGGGCCAACGATGCCTGAACTGACGCTGTGAACCGAAGGGAATTGCCGGAGGAGCCTGTGGCTGTGCCGAGATCTAGCTCAGTAGCCGGGGCGTGGGCGCGTGGAAGGGGGCGAGAGGTGGAGGGTGTTGATCAGCCGTGAAAAATACGGCTGCTGGCGCTTTGGGGGCGCCTGATTCGGTCGAATTCATGCCCCAAAGCGGTGCTGTCAGCCACCGCCAGAAGGTAAGAATTGACATCATCAACACAAGAGTCTCGCTTCGATCCGTTCGCAAGCAACCTGCTTGCGAACTTGGGTATTCCGTATCTGGGTTTCATGGCGTCGGCTCGACCTGCGGGATCGCGTGCCACTGTCGGCGGGGGCCTTCAGTCTGCAGGCAATGCGCGCGGGCGGCATCGACCTTCCAGCGCGGCTGGGTGTGACGGGTGGACTAAACTCCCCGGTTGGGAGTCAACTTCCATTCAAATCAACCACTTACAGCCTGTCGCTAGTGAACAAGATTATAGGGGGCAACCCGGCCTCCACAAGCCCGCAGGGGCACACTCAGGGACAACCCCAAGTCCAGAGCGTCACGGTGGACGAGGAATCGGCGGGCCAGCGGCTGGACAATTTCCTGATCCGTCACCTCAAAGGGGTGCCGAAAACCCACGTGTACCGCATCATTCGCAGTGGCGAGGTGCGGGTCAACAAGGGCCGGGCGGCGGCGGATACCCGGGTGGCGCCTGGCGATGTGGTGCGTGTGCCGCCGGTGCGGACGTCGGAGAAAGCGGTGCAGAAGCTGGAAAATCCCGCGCCGGCCCGGGAGTTCCCGTTGCTGATGGAGGACGAGGCACTGCTCGCCATTGACAAGCCGGCGGGGGTTGCCGTGCACGGCGGCTCCGGGGTGAGCTTTGGCGTGATCGAGCAACTGCGCCAGGCGCGGCCGGCGGCGAAATTCCTGGAACTGGTGCACCGGCTGGACCGGGAAACCAGCGGCATCCTGCTGGTGGCCAAGAAGCGCAGCGCACTCAAACACCTGCAGGACCAGTTCCGTGAGCGTGAAACTGGCAAGACCTACCTGGCGCTGGTCGTCGGCGACTGGCCCGCCAGCAAGAAGGTGATTGACGCCCCGCTGCACAAATACCTGCTGGCCGACGGCGAACGGCGCGTGAAGGTGGTTGGCAAGGACGATCCGGACGGCATGCGCTCCGTGACCCTGGTCAAGATTCGCCAGCGCCTGCGTGGTTTCACGTTGCTGGAAGTCACCATCAAGACCGGCCGGACGCACCAGATCCGGGTGCACCTGGCCTCTCAAGGTCATCCCATCGCCGGCGACGACAAATACGGCGATTTCGACCTCAACAAGACCTTGCAAAAGCAGGGGCTGAAGCGCATGTTCCTTCATGCTTGGCGGTTACAGTTCAACCACCCGGTCAGCGGCGAGCGCGTCGAGTTGCTCGCATCCCCGCCGTCCGATCTGGAAAATTTTGTTGCCCATGTCGCTCCGACCTCGCCAGTTTGACCTCATTGCCTTCGACTGGGACGGCACCCTGTTCGACTCCACAAAAATCATCGTGCGCTGCATTCAGCGCGCTGTGGTGGACGTGGGCGGCCAGCGGCCCACCGATGAAGCCGCTTCGTACGTGATCGGCATGGCCCTGATTCCGGCGCTCGCTCACGCCGCGCCCGATGTGCCGCCGGAAAAATACCCGGAACTGGGCGCGCGCTACCGTCATCATTACGTCGCGCTGCAGAACGACATCAGTCTGTTCGATGGTGTCTTGCCGCTGCTGGCCGATCTGAAGGCGCGCCACCACTGGCTCACCGTGGCCACCGGCAAGAGCCGCCGGGGGCTGGACGAGGTGCTGCAGGCCGTGGAACTCCGGGGCGCATTCGACAGCTCCCGCACGGCCGACGAAACCGCTGGCAAGCCGAACCCCCTCATGCTGCAAGAATTGATGCACGAATTCGGCGTGGAACCCGAACGCACGCTGATGATTGGCGACACTACGCACGATCTGCAGATGGCGCTGAACGCCGGCTGTGCGAGCGTGGGTGTGAGTTATGGTGCGCACGAACCCGACGCTTTCCATGCGCTCGATCCCCGTTTCGTCGGGCATTCCGTGCGCGAACTCCACGACTGGCTGCTGGCCAACGCGTGAATTCAGGCATGGCGGCGCTGATTCCCCTGTGCAATGCCCGGGACCTGATCGACGGTGGCGACGCGGTGCCTTTCGACGTGGTGTATGCCGGCCAGACCTGCCGCGCCTTCGCGATCCGTTACCAGGGCCGGGTGTACGCTTACCTGAACCGGTGCAGGCATGTCGCCATGGAAATGGACTACCAACCGAACCGGTTTTTTGACAATACGGGCCAGTGGCTGCTCTGCGCCACCCATGGCGCGGCCTACGAACCGGACACCGGCGCATGCGCTGGCGGCCCGTGCCGGGGCGGACTGATCCGGATCACACTCTCGGAGCACGACGGCGTGGTCCACTGGCATACTGAATACAACCTCCAACCTGTCGAATTTTGAACATGACCGACCCCAACCTGCCCACGCCGCCCGATACGGATGAAAAAAGGGCTGAACCGGGCCCTGGCCAGTTTCAGCAGGTGCCTGAAAAGCGGGTCAATGGCGACCCCACAGCGACACCCGGATGGGAGCGCGCGACGTTGGAAAAGCTGGCTTTTGCCGCGCTGAACGAGCAAAAGGCGGCGCGCCGCTGGAAGAACTTCACCCGCCTGGCGTGGCTGCTGATGGTCGGTGTCCTGGCCTGGATGATGTTCAGCCGCAGTTCACCCACGGGTGACCCCAGCGCAGCGCACACGGCCGTGGTGGAAATCAAGGGCGAGATCGCTTCAGGCGCCGAGGCCAGCGCTGATCTGGTGGTGGCGGCCATGCGCAATGCGCTGGAGGACAAGGGTTCGCAGGCGCTGGTGTTGCTGATCAACTCACCCGGCGGCAGCCCGGTGCAGGCCGGCATCATCAATGACGAAATCACGCGCCTCAAAGCACTTCACAAGAAACCGATTTACGTGGTCGTCGAGGAATCCTGTGCTTCTGCAGCCTATTACATCGCGGCTGCTGCGGACAAGATCTTTGTGGACAAGGCCAGCATCGTTGGCAGCATCGGTGTGCTGATGGACGGCTTTGGCTTCACCGGCCTCATGGACAAACTGGGTGTGGAGCGTCGCCTGATGACGGCGGGGGCCAACAAGGGTTTTCTGGACCCCTTCAGTCCACAAACCGAATCGCAGCGCGGCTATGCGCAGGCCATGCTCGACCAGATCCACAAGCAATTCATCGACGTGGTGAAAAAGGGCCGCGGCAGCCGCCTGAAGGAAACGCCGGAAATGTTCAGTGGCCTGTTCTGGAGCGGCCAGCAGGCGGTCGAGATGGGTTTGGCCGATGGTTTGGGCACGCTGGATTACGTGGCGCGCGAGGTGGTCAAGGCCGAAGACATCATTGACTACACCCGGCGTGACAATGTGGCCGAGCGTCTGGCCAAGCGCTTTGGCGCCGCTTTTGGCGAGAGCGCGGTGCATGCGCTGAAATCGGTGCCAGCGATTCGTTGATGTTGGTCTAACGCAACAGAATAATCCCCGTTACGCCGGTTGCCGGGGGCCTGTACGGGTGTCTATCGACCAGGTTGAAGCAGCCCCCCCTGTCAAATTTGACAGGGGTTGCGCTGCGCATTTTCCAAATTGGTTGATAGTTGTGACCTGTGTGCAATCAGGGTGCTGGAGCGTGTCAATTTTTTCACATTGGACGCCCGCCCTGACCGTCAAAAATAAAAAGTGATCACGTTCGCCTCTATTCGGTACGAAGCAACCCGTTACAACTTGCTGGGGCTCCTGGAAGAGTGCGGTTTGCCAAAGTCCTTTCCGTACCTTGATGGCAGGCAGGCGCCCAAAATGGGCGTCGGGTTCAGGCTGCGGGACGATCGCCACATCAAAAAGATACTGGAGACGATGGGCTTCCGGGTCCCCGGAGCCAGCCCTGCGGAGCAGGCTTACATCGACCAGATTCGTGCCGCCGTCGACATGGGGTATTCATGTGCCCAGACGGCTGCCGACCTGCATGCAAAACTGGATGCCGTGATGCGCAGGTGGGCCGCCGACACCTCGATGGCAACGGTCAACCTGAAGAGCAAGCGCAGCACTTTCACCCTGGATTCGCGTGAAATCTTCCTGATTTTCAATTTGATCGCACCGGAGTGTGAAAACCTAGTCGCCGCATGGCAATCCCGATACGCCTTGCCGGACGTACCTGAGTCACGCGAGCGCGCGGCCTTGTTTTCCCTGGCATGGAACAGCCTGGACAACAACAGCTTGGACAACCACGGTGAACGTGTTCCCGATTTGCTGGGCGCTGGATTGGCTCGCGCGGTGCTCAACGGCGATCGCTCGCAGGCATGGTTCGAAATCCGCTACAACAGCAACCGGGATGCGCTCAAGGGGATTGCCCGGCGCCGATTCCTTCAGTCCGAGATGTTCGGCCTGTGTGTCAACCCCGAGGCAATGACCGAGGTCGAGGCGACGGCGGTTCGCCGGATGCTGCAAAAACACCACTCGGATATCTACACCTACGAAGCCTTGTTTGGCCTGACGCGTGATGGCAAACGCGGCACGCCACTCTCTTCGGATAAATCCGCTCTGGAACTGGCCATCGCCGATCACTCGACGATCATGAGTGTTCTCCATGGCAGCGAGGCCGGATCGAAGGCCGCAGGTGTTGTCTCTGCGAGTGATAGATTGTTTGCATGGGTCAACAACCACTGGACATCGTCCGTCCTGCGTTGACGTTGTGACGCAGCGATCGTTACGTTCTTGATCTACCGGCCGCGCCGGCTCAGCGTCCGATGGCGAAAACCGCAGGTGTGTTGTTGTCGGGCCCGGCAGGCTGCTGGCGCCAGGCCTTGACCAGCTGGCTGCGGATGCGTGCATTGGAAAGCGTGAGTCCGCTGCTCACTGCCAGCCGGGTGTTGTGCTGCAGGTGTTGCAGCAGGGCCTGCAGCAACACGACATTGCGGTAGGGTGTTTCAATAAACAGTTGCGTCTGGCCGGTCTTGAGCGCAAGGGACTCCAGTTCCCGGATGCGTCGCGCGCGCTCGGTGGCGTCTTGCGGTAGGTAACCTACAAACGCGAAATTCTGGCCGTTCAACCCGCTGGCTGCGAGTGCCAGCAGCAGCGAGACGGGTCCTGCCAACGGCACGACGTCCAATCCCAGATCGTGCGCGGCGCGCACCACCGAACTGCCGGGGTCGGCCACGGCGGGCATGCCGGCTTCGCTGACCAGACCGATGTCGTGGCCGTTCAGCGCGGCGGTCAGCAGAGGCCGCGCGTCAAAGCTCGCACCCGGCGCGCCCGCATGGTCGCCTTTTTTGTGCACTTCGCGCGGCAACTCATTGATTTGCTGCGCTTGCAATGGCAGGGCCAGCGGCATCAGGGCTTCCACGCGCTTGAGGTAAGCGCGCGCGGACTTGGCGTTTTCGCAAATCCAGTGCGTCAGGCGCGCGGCCACGGTCAAGGTTCCGTGCGGGATGGTTTGCGCGAGCGGCGTCAGGCTGTCGCAGCCAAAATCCAGTGGCGCCGGGACCAGGTACAGCTTGCCCAGGCGTGCGGTGCCGAGCTGAGGAGGATGGGGCGACGTCATAGCAGCTTCACGCCGGCAGCGCGGATCATGCGGCAGGTGCGGATCAGCGGCAGGCCCACCAGGGCGGTCGGATCGTCGTTGTCGATGGCGTCGAGCAGGGCGATGCCAAGGCCCTCGCTCTTGGCGGAGCCGGCACAGTCATACGGCTGCTCGGCGCGCAGATAGGCCTCAATTTCGGCATCGCTCAGGTCGTGAAAGCGCACGCTGACCGGCGCCAGCGCCATCTGCTCAAACCCGGTTTCCGCGCAGACCACCGCCACGGCGGTCTGGAACACGACGGTCTGTCCGCGCATCCGGCGCAACTGCGCGACGGCCCGCTCGTGTGTGCCCGGCTTGCCCAGCGGCTCACCGTTGAGGTCGGCGACCTGATCCGACCCGATGACCACGGCCTTCGGGTGCTGCCGCGCCACGGCCTGTGCCTTGGCGAGCGCCAGGCGCAACGCGAGTTCGCGCGGGGCTTCGCCGGTGCGCGGCGTTTCGTCGACATCGGGGGCCGCGACTTCAAACGGGATGCGCAGCCGTTCCAGCAGTTCGCGGCGGTACCGCGATGTGGAGCCCAGCACCAGGGGCCTGTCGCTGGAGTGGGAAGGGGGGACTAGGTCGGTCATTCGCCGATTCTCTTACACTGGCTGCATGAAAAAAGTGTTTGTTGCCCGGCGGCTGGACGTAAAGGCATTTGCGCAGGCCGCCACGCCTTTGTCCGGGCAGGATGCGCTGGCGGACCACGGGCGCCTGGCGCAGGAAGCCCAAGGCCCGGTGGAGGGCCTGACGGTGTGCTGGACGGCCCGCGGCGAGTTGCGTCCGGTGTCGGGCGGGACGGACGAGGTCTGGCTGCACGTGCAGGTGCAGACCCGCTTGCCTTTGACGTGCCAGCGTTGCATGGGGCCCGTGGATGTCGATGTGTCCTCGGACCGCTGGTTCCGCTTCGCGCCCGACGAAACGGTGGCGGCGGCCCTGGACGACGAGACCGAGGAAGATGTGCTGGTGCTCAGCAGCGAATTTGACCTTGCCTCGCTGGTGGAAGATGAGTTGTTGATGGCCTTGCCACTGGTGCCGCGTCACGAAACCTGTCCGGTGGACGTGAAACTGGCCGTGGCGGATGCTGATTTCGAGGCGGAGTCCGCCGCCAAAGCCAACCCATTTGCGGCGCTGGCCAGTCTGCGATTGGGTAAATCCAGTTAAATCAATGAGTTGGGCTATAATTTAAGGCTTCGCACGGGTTTGCCCGGTGCGTATTTTCCAACCCAACGTATCAACCTGAGGCTGCGCCTGCCTGAATTGCGCGGCGTCATTTGCTTTTCAAGGAGCCATCATGGCCGTCCAGCAGAACAAAAAGTCTCCCTCCAAGCGCGGCATGCACCGCTCGCACAACGCCCTGAATGTGCCGGGCATTGCCGTGGAGCCGACCACCGGCGAAACGCACCTGCGTCACCACATCAGCCCCAACGGTTTTTACCGTGGTCGCCAGGTGCTGAAGAACAAGTCCGAAGCCTGATCTGGCTGAAAGCTAAAGGCCCGGCGCTACTTTGCGGTAGCCACGGGCCTTTGTTTTTGATGCGTTCATTTCTCGCTGCTTTGGCTGCAAGCCACCCATTCCGGTCATGATCACGCTCGCCGTTGATTGCATGGGCGGTGACCATGGTCCCAGTGTCACGCTGGCCGCATGCCGCCGCTTTCTTGACCAGCACACGGATGTTGAACTGCTGCTGGTCGGGTTGCCCGACGCAGTGGCCGGGCTGACGCACCCGCGTGCTCGCGTGGTGGCTGCCAGCGAGGTGGTCAGCATGGACGACCCTGTGGAGGTCGCGTTGCGCCGGAAGAAGGATTCTTCCATGCGCGTTGCCATCCAGCAGGTCAAAGACGGTGCCGCTCAGGCTGCTGTCTCGGCCGGGAACACCGGGGCCCTGATGGCCATCGCCCGGTACCTGCTCAAAACCATCGAGGGCATCGACCGCCCGGCCATCGCTTCGCAGCTGCCGAACGCCAAGGGGGGGGCCACCACGGTGCTGGACTTGGGGGCCAATGTGGACTGCTCCGCGGAGCACCTGCTGCAGTTTGCCGTGATGGGATCGGCCTTGGTGTCTGTGCTCAATAACGATGACAACCCGTCGGTAGGCTTGCTTAACATCGGTGAAGAAGCCATCAAGGGCAGTGAAGTGATCAAAAAAGCAGGCGAACTGCTTCGATCTGCAGCCGGTAATGGCGATCTTAATTTCTTCGGCAATGTTGAAGGAAACGATATCTTCAAAGGCACGACCGATATCGTGGTCTGCGACGGTTTTGTCGGCAATGTGGCGCTCAAGGCCAGTGAAGGCTTGGCCACGATGATTGGTCAATTCATCAAAACCGAGTTTTCGCGCAATATTTTTACGAAAATAGCGGCACTGGTTGCTTATCCGGTGTTATCTGCATTCAAAAAGCGTGTTGATCACCGGCGTTACAACGGTGCCGCGCTGTTGGGTTTGCGTGGGCTGGTGTTCAAGAGTCACGGCTCGGCGGACGAACTGGCGTTTGGGTACGCATTGAACCGGGCGTATGATGCAGCCCGAAACCAACTGCTCGACCGTGTTCAGGCCCGTATCGCGCACGCCGCACCCTTGCTGGTCCCGGCGGTGCGGCCCGAAGTGCCTGCGGTGGCACACACAGATTAAATGAGACGCTACTCCCGCATTACCGGAACCGGCAGCTACCTGCCGCCGCGCCGGTTGACGAATGCCGACCTGGTGGCCGAGCTGGCTGCCCAGGGTGTTGAAACCTCCGACGAATGGATTGTGGAGCGGACCGGTATCCGCGCCCGCCATTTCGCGGCTCCGGGGGTCTACAGCAGCGATCTGGGAGCGGAGGCCGCGAAAAACGCACTGGCTGCCGCCGGCGTTGACGCGAAGGACATCGATCTGATCATCGTGGCCACTTCCACGCCGGACATGGTGTTTCCGTCCACGGCGGCCATCCTGCAGCACAAGCTGGGTATCGCCGGCTGTCCGGTGTTCGATGTGCAGGCAGTGTGCAGCGGCTTCGTCTATGCGTTGACCGTCGCCGACGCCATGATCCAGACCGGTTCGGCCAGCAAGGCCCTGGTCATTGGTGCGGAAGTGTTCAGCCGTATTCTCGATTTCAAGGATCGCACGACCTGCGTGCTGTTTGGGGATGGCGCCGGCGCCGTGGTGCTGGAGGCGTCCGACACGCCGGGCCTTCTTTCCAGCGACCTGCATGCCGACGGCAAGCATGTCGGCATTCTGTGTGTGCCCGGCCATGTATCGGGTGGGAAGGTGCTGGGCGACCCGCTGCTCAAGATGGATGGTCAGGCCGTGTTCAAGCTGGCCGTGGGCGTGCTTGAAGACGCTGCCCGTGCCGCGCTGGCCAAGGCGGGCAAGACCGAGGCCGATATCGACTGGCTGGTGCCGCACCAGGCCAACATCCGCATCATGCAGAGCACGGCGAAAAGGCTGAAGCTGCCCATGAGCAAGGTCGTGGTCACGGTGGACCAGCATGGCAATACGTCTGCGGCGTCGATTCCGCTGGCGTTGGACAGTGCGGTTCGCGCGGGTCAGGTCAAAAAAGGTGAAACCCTCATGCTGGAAGGCGTGGGCGGTGGTTTCACCTGGGGCGCCGTGCTCCTGACGCTGTAGCCGACAACGACCGTCCCGGGTTGGGATGCCGTCTGATTTCATTCAAGAAAATTTTCAACACCATGAAATCCTTTGCTTTTGTATTTCCCGGTCAGGGTTCCCAGGCCGTGGGCATGCTGGACGCCTGGGGCGACCACCCGGCCGTGATCGAAACGCTGAAGGAAGCGTCGGACGCACTCGGCGAAAACGTCGGTCAGTTGATCAAGGATGGCCCCAAGGAATCGCTTGCGCTGACCACCAACACGCAACCCGTGATGCTGGTGGCGGGTGTGGCCGCGTACCGCGTCTGGCTTGCTGAGGGTGGGGACGCGCCCGCCATGGTGGCCGGGCATTCGCTCGGTGAATATTCGGCGCTGGTCGCATCCGGCGTGCTGACGCTGGCGCAGGCTGCCCCGCTGGTGCGTTTCCGCGCCGCCGCGATGCAGGAGGCCGTGCCCGTGGGGGTGGGCGCGATGGCCGCGATTCTGGGCATGGATGCGGCCAGGGTGATTGCCGGGTGTGCCGAGGCGCAAGCCACATTCGCTGCAGGTTCCGCCGAAGTGGTCGAGGCGGTCAATTTCAATGATGCCGCCCAGACGGTGATTGCCGGCAGCAAGGCCGCGGTCGAGAAAGCCTGTGAAGTGCTCAAGGCCAACGGCGCCAAGCGCGCCCTGCCGCTGCCGGTGTCGGCGCCGTTCCATTCCAGCCTGATGAAGCCGGCGGCGGAAAAGCTCAGGGAAAAGTTGGCCGCCACGCCGCTGGCAGTCCCCCGAATTCCCGTGATCAACAACATCGACGTGACCGTTGAATCCGATGCAGATCGCATTCGCGACGCGCTGTACCGGCAGGCCTTCGGCCCGGTCCGTTGGGTGGAGTGTGTGCAGGCGATCAAGGCGCGTGGCGTGACCACGCTGGTCGAATGCGGACCGGGCAAGGTGCTTGCGGGCATGGTCAAGCGCATCGACGCCGAAATGACGGGCGCCCCATTGTTTGATCCCGCGACGCTGGCGGAAGTGAAAGGTCTCCTGTCATGAGTGAAATCAAGTTTGGAGGGCAGGTGGCCCTGGTCACCGGCGCCTCGCGCGGCATCGGCGCCGCGATTGCCCATGAACTCGCCGCGCGCGGTCTGAAAGTCATCGGCACGGCCACCTCCGACGATGGCGCTGCCCGCATCAGCGCCGCGCTCTCCGCCTTCCCCGGTTGCCGGGGTGCGAACCTCAACGTGAACGACGTCGCGGCGGCCGAAGCACTGATCGACACGATCGTGAAGGAGCATGGCGGCCTGCAGGTGCTGGTGAACAACGCCGGCATCACGCGCGACATGCTGGCCATGCGCCTCAAGGACGAGGACTGGGATGCCGTACTCGATACCAACCTCAAGGCGGTGTTCCGCATGAGCCGCGCCGTGATCCGCCCCATGATGAAGCAGCGCTACGGCCGCATCATCAGTATCACCAGCGTGGTGGGGGCTTCGGGCAACCCGGGCCAGGCCAACTACGCGGCTGCCAAGGCGGGCGTGGCCGGCATGACCCGCGCGCTGGCACGCGAACTGGGGAGCCGCAACATCACGGTCAACTGCGTGGCGCCGGGTTTCATCGAAACCGATATGACAGCCTCGCTGCCCGAAGAGCAGCAGAAGGCGCTTCTGAGCCAGATTCCATTGGGCCACCTGGGCAAACCGGCGGACATTGCGCACGCCGTGACCTACCTTGCCAGCCCGCAAGCCGCTTACGTGACGGGGCAGGAACTGCACGTCAACGGCGGCATGTTCATGACCTGAACGCCGGGGAACAGGCCTGCCCGATTCAACACCTCCGCACCTGTCCGGACGTACCGCCAGAGTGGGCGCGCCAAGGACGGGTAAAATTCCGTTTTTTCACAACCCTCAGAGGGAACCATGAGCGATATCGAAGCACGTGTCAAAAAAATCATCGCCGAGCAACTCGGCGTGGAAGAGTCACAAGTCACCAGTGAAAAAGCCTTCGTGGCCGACCTCGGTGCCGACTCGCTCGACACGGTGGAGCTGGTGATGGCGCTGGAAGACGAATTCGGCATCGAGATCCCGGACGAGGACGCCGAGAAGATCACGACCGTTCAGGCCGCGATCGACTACGCCAATTCCAAGAAGGCCTGATTTGAGATGACCCGTCGCCGCGTTGTTGTTACGGGATTGGGATGCATCAGCCCCGTGGGCAACACGGTGGCGGATGCGTGGTCCAACCTGCTCGCCGGAAATTCCGGCATCGACCTGATTACCCGGTTCGACGCCACGAATTTCGCCTGCAAAATCGCGGGCGAGGTCAAGGGTTTCGATCTGGAGTCGTACATGTCCGCCAAGGAAGCGCGGACCATGGACACCTTCATTCACTACGGCATCGCGGCTGCGGCCCAGGCGGTGGCGGATGCGGGCCTGCCCACGGGCGAGGCGCTGGGTGAAGAGCAGGCCACGCGCATTGGCTGCATCATCGGCTCCGGTATTGGCGGCCTGCCGCTGATCGAGGATACCCACGCTGAACTGGCCAGCCGCGGACCGCGGCGGATCACGCCGTTTTTCGTGCCGGCGTCCATCATCAACATGATTTCCGGTCATGTCTCGATGCGGTTCGGCTTCAAGGGGCCGAACCTGGCCATCGTCACGGCCTGCACCACGGGCCTGCACTGCATTGGCCAGGCGGGCCGCATGATCGAGTACGGCGATGCCGACGTGATCGTCGCGGGGGGCTCCGAAGCCACGGTGTCGCCGCTCGGTGTGGGGGGGTTCGCCGCCATGCGAGCGCTCTCCACCCGCAACGACGACCCGAAAACCGCGTCCCGTCCATGGGACAAGGACCGCGACGGCTTTGTGCTGGGCGAGGGCTCAGGGGTGATGGTGCTCGAAGCTTACGAGCACGCCAAGGCGCGCGGCGCGAAGATTTATGCCGAGCTGTCGGGTTTCGGCATGAGCGCCGATGCGGGCCACATGACCGCGCCCAACATGGACGGCCCGCGCCGCGCCATGATCAGCGCGCTGCAGAACGCAGGCCTCAATGCCGACCAGATCGATTACCTGAACGCGCACGGCACTTCCACGCCGCTGGGCGATATCAACGAATCGAACGCCATCAAGGCGGCCCTGGGCGACCATGCGAAGAAGATCGTGGTCAACTCGACCAAGTCCATGACCGGCCACCTGCTGGGCGGCGCGGGTGGCATCGAGAGCATCTTCACGGTGCTGGCCCTGTACCACCAGAAGAGTCCGCCGACGATCAATATCTTCAACCAGGATCCCGAGTGCGACCTGGATTACTGCGCCAACACAGCGCGGGACATGAAGATTGATTTTGCGCTGAAGAACAACTTCGGCTTTGGCGGTACCAACGGCTCCCTGGTTTTCAAGCGGATCTGACGGAACGCGGGGCGTTCGATCCCGCGCGCCTTTCCGAAGTTCACCCGTTCATGCACAACGCCCCATCGGTCACATACCCGGTGGGGCGTTCCTCTTTTTTGGGCGGGTTGTTGGGCGTGCTCTGGCTGGCCGGTGCCGGTGTGACGGCGCTCGGAGGACGGATTTGGGGGGCTGGCGGCTGGCGCTGGACCCTGGCCTTGGCCGTGCTGCTGCTCGCCGCCCTGCTGGCCCTTCATTTCTGGCGGCGCATGCCGAAGGGCGCGCTGCGCTGGGATGGCCATGCCTGGCAGGGGCCCTATGCTCCGGTGGCGCCCGCCCGCCTGAGTGTTCACCTCGATCTGCAGCGCCACCTGCTGGTCCGTCTGCATCACGCGCCGGTGATGCAACGCTGGCTGTGGCTCGATGCGGCTTCCGACCCGTCTCGCTGGAACGACTTGCGGCGTGCGGTATATTCGCGCGCCATGACCGAACCGCGGCAAGACGCCGCGAACCCATGACCGACACCGCCTCTTCCTCTCCACCGCCGGCCGCGGGCAGCGACACCCAGCTCGTCGAGCGTGCGGTAGCCGGCGATCAACGGGCGTTCGAACTTCTCGTCATCAAATACCAGCGCCGCATTGAACGGCTGATTGGCCGCATGGTGCGGGATGTGGATCTGGTGGAAGACATCGCGCAGGAAACCTTCATCCGTGCCTGGCGGGCGCTGCACCAGTTTCGCGGCGATGCCCAGTTCTACACCTGGCTGTACCGCATCGCGGTCAACACCGCCAAGAAGGCGCTGATGGACTTGAAGCGCAACCCGACGGTCGCAGGGGGCGGGCTCCAGCCCGGCGAAGAGGAAGATGAAACTTCCCGCCGCGAGAACGAACTAACTACCGAAGAAACGCCGGAATCTCAATTGGCAGCCAGGGAAATTGCGGAGGCCGTGAACGCCGCAATGGAGGCGTTGCCAGAGGATTTGCGTCAGGCCGTGACGTTGCGCGAGATTGAAGGGCTGAGTTATGAAGAAATTTCCGAGGCGATGGGGTGTCCGATCGGGACCGTGCGATCTCGGATATTCCGGGCGCGGGAGGCCATTTCAGCGCGGGTCAGGCCGATGCTGGAGCACCAGACGGGCAAACGATGGTAGTTCGAGATGCACAGCCGCGA
The DNA here is from genome assembly GCA_023259355.1 of Comamonadaceae bacterium. GTDB lineage: Bacteria > Pseudomonadota > Gammaproteobacteria > Burkholderiales > Burkholderiaceae_C > JAHFQI01. The sequence goes on along the minus strand of JAHFQI010000052.1, from coordinate 7,230 downwards.
AATGCAGGTGATGAGATGAACATGGATGAAATCATGAAGAAGCGCGAGCAGGTTTCCGCGCTGGCTGATGGGCAGTTGGACGGGGCTGAGTTTGCCGACGCGGTGGAGTTTGCGGCGGCTGATGACGATGCGCGGGCCAGTTGGCATGTCTACCACGTGGTGGGTGATGTGTTGCGTTCCCGTGAACTTGCCGCGTGTGGCCGTGACCGTGATTTTGCCGCCAGGCTGGCGGTCCGCTTGCGGGCTGAGCCGGGGGCGCCGAAGTTGATGACAGGCCCTGCGGAGGCCGTGAAATGGGTTGCGGGAACTCCCGCGAAACTGCTGGCATCGGGGCAAGAAAGCCGTCAAATTGACGACGCGGCCAACGATGGCAGCTTCCGCTGGAAGCTGGTTGCTGGGTTTGCATCCCTGGCCGCCGTGGCGGCGATGGGGTGGAGTGCGTTGGGCGCATTGGACGGGGCCTCCTCAAGCGGGGGGCAACTTGCGCAGTCCGGCGCCGCGCCCGCCGTGGCCATGCTCGCTGCGGCACCGGCGGGGCGCGAGGCGGTGGCTTCGTTGGCCCAGCCAGGGGAGCAGGTCATGATTCGGGATCCGCGCCTGGACGAATTGCTGGCCGCGCATCGCCAGTTTGGCGGCATATCGGCATTGCAAAACCCATCGGGTTTTCTGCGCAACGCCACCTTTGAGGGGGCGGCACGGTGAACGCCGCCCGTTTCGTTCGTCTGTGGCTCTTTTCGGCTCTCCCATGAAACTCAAGCTCCCATTCCACATTGCGCTGGTTCTGTGGGCTGGCGGCGCCCTTCAGCCTGTTCTGGCGCAGGCCCCGGCGCAAGGCCCCTTGCAGGCGTCCCAGGCAGCTCAGTCCGCCGCCGAGCGTAGCGTGGGCGACTGGCTCATGCGCATGCACGAGGCGTCGCGCAAACGCGCCTATCTGGGCACGTTCGTGGTGTCGTCTGCGTCCGGTGCCCTGTCCAGTGCACGCATCTGGCATGTGTGCGACGGCGAGCAGCAAATGGAACGCGTGGAATCGTTGACCGGTGCGCCGCGCTCGACTTTTCGCCGTAACGACCAGGTCGTGACCTTCCTGCCCGAGGGGAAGGTCGCGCGCACTGAAAAACGCGAGTCGCTGGGCGTGTTCCCCAACCTGTTGAAGTCCGGCGACAACGCGATTCCCGAGTTTTACGGTGTGCGCCTCGTCGGCTCAGAGCGCGTGGCCGGGTTTGATGCGGACATTGTGCAGTTTGTGCCCAAGGACAGCCTGCGCTTCGGCTACCGCATCTGGAGTGAAAAAAAATCAGGCCTGGTCATCAAGTTGCAAACCCTCGACGGCGCGGGCCACGTGTTGGAACAGGCGGCGTTTTCAGAATTGCAGCTCGATGCGCCTGTGAAGATGGACCAGCTGGCCCAGATGATGGCCAGCACCGAGGGCTATAAGGTCGAGAAAACCGAGATGGTCAAGACCACGGCCGCGGCCGAGGGCTGGTCGCTCCGTAGTCCCGTGCCCGGTTTCAAGCCGATGAGCTGTTTCAAGCGGCCCGCATCGGGGGGGCATGCGGTGGCTGACAGCACGGTGCAGTGGGTATTTTCGGACGGACTGGCCTCTGTGTCGCTGTTTGTCGAGGTTTTTGACCGCCAGCGTCACACCCAGGAAGGCGTGATGGCCTTGGGGGCCACGCAGACGCTCACGCGGCACCTTGGCGACAAGACCGCCGGGGAATGGTGGCTTACCGCGGTCGGTGAAGTGCCGCCTCAGACGCTTCAGGCTTTCGCCCGGGGTCTTGAGCGCCGCAAATAAATCCTCATCTGCGTGGCCTTGAAGGCCGGCCGGGACCGGTTGGCAAGGTCAGCCCACTTTGATTGATGAAAGGTCGATGATGCTGAGAGTCGATTTGAAAAAAATTCGCCCGCAGGCTGTGGCAGGTGCGTTGGCGGTGACCCTGCTGGCGCTGTTTGTTCCGATTGCGCCGGTTGCCGCTCAGGGTGTGGCCGCCGTTCGCGGGTTGCCTGATTTCACCGACTTGGTGGAGCAGGTGGGGCCCTCGGTCGTCAACATCCGAACGCTGGAAAAAGTGCGTCCCAACGATGCCGCCGGCAATGGTGTGGACGAGGACATGCAGGAATTTTTCCGGCGCTTCTTCGGCGTGCCGATGCCCAACGCGCCGCGCCAGAGCCCCCGCCCCAATCGGCCCCAGGAAGAGGAGCAGCCACGCGGCGTGGGCTCCGGCTTTGTCCTGACCGCCGATGGCTTCATCCTGACCAATGCGCATGTTGTCGATGGCGCCGATGAGGTGATCGTCACACTGACCGACAAGCGCGAGTTCAAGGCGAAGCTGATCGGTGCCGACAAGCGCTCGGACGTGGCCGTGGTCAAGATCGAGGCCACTGGCCTGCCCGCCGTGAAAGTGGGCGATGTCAGCCGGCTCAAGGTGGGCGAATGGGTGATGGCCATCGGTTCGCCGTTTGGCCTGGAGAACTCGGTGACGGCCGGCATTGTGAGCGCCAAGCAGCGCGACACGGGGGACTACCTGCCTTTCATTCAGACCGATGTGGCGATCAACCCGGGCAACTCGGGCGGGCCGTTGATCAACATGCGCGGCGAGGTGGTGGGCATCAACAGCCAGATCTATTCGCGCTCGGGCGGGTACATGGGTGTTTCGTTCGCCATCCCGATCGATGAAGCCATTCGGGCGAGCGACCAGTTGCGCGCATCGGGGCGCGTGACGCGCGGGCGCATTGGCGTGCAGATCGACCAGGTGACCAAGGACGTGGCCGAATCGATTGGCCTGGGCAAGCCCAGGGGGGCGCTGGTGCGCGGCGTGGAGGGCGGCTCGCCGGCGGACAAGGCCGGTGTGGAGGCTGGCGACATCATCACGCGCTTTGACGGCAAGGCGATTGACAAGGCCGCCGACCTGCCACGCCTCGTGGGCAACACCAAGCCCGGAACCCGCAGCACGCTGACGGTGTTCCGGCGTGGCGGCACCAAGGACATCGGCATCGTCATCGGCGAGGTGGAGCCCGACAAGCCGGCGCGCAAGGCGGTGGACCGTGAGGAAAAACCGAAGCCCGGCGTCGCGTTGCAGTTGCTGGGTTTGAGCGTGAGTGAGTTGGCTGAGGCGCAGAAAAAGGAGTTGAAGATCAGGGGCGGTGTGAAAGTGGACGCGGCCACGGACGGTGCGGCGCGGGCCGGTCTGCGTGAGGGCGATGTGATTGTGCAGATCGCCAACACCGAGGTCGCCAATGTGAAGGAATTCGAGGCGGCGGTGACCCGGCTGGACAAGAACAAGCCGGTCAATGTGCTGTATCGCCGGGGTGAATGGGCGCAGTACGCCCTGATTCGCCCGGCGCGCTGAAGCGGCTCAAGCCCGGAATTCCCCGCTTCGGGAGACCCCAGTTCCGACTGGGGTTTGGGGATTTCCGGGGAGACTGCGGCGGAAAAAACGACCTGAATTCATTTATTTTTCAGAGCCCGATAAGTCCCTGTTTGTTTGTGAGCACTAACATCAAAAAAGTCTAATTACAAATTTGGATAGAATCACGGGGCTCTGACTGCGATTAGGGGCATATTGAAAATGCGGGAATCCACGATGCGGGATCATCATCAGGTGTCCACCCTCCATCCACAGATCACCCACAAGTTGTCCAGAAATTTCTCCACCCTTTATGTTGATAAGTTGTGCATAACATGTGTGTTGCAGCGCTGCAACGACGGGTGTTCGGTGGTTCTTGGGCTGTACGTTCGGGGCTTTTTGCCTACAATGAAGTTCCAACTATCGCAGTTGCCATAGATTGTTGGTTCAGGGCGCGTCAGCTTTCGACGCGCCCTTTTTTCTTTTGTCCGCTGTTTTAATTCAATCACTTGAAGCTCTCCGTTGATGAATCACATCAGAAATTTTTCGATCATTGCGCACATTGACCATGGCAAGTCAACGCTTGCGGACCGCCTGATCCAGCGTTGTGGCGGACTCAGTGACCGCGAGATGAGCGAGCAGGTTCTCGACTCGATGGACATCGAGAAAGAGCGTGGGATAACCATCAAGGCGCAGACGGCCGCACTGAAATACAAGGCCCTCGATGGCCAGGTCTACAACCTCAACCTGATCGATACACCGGGGCACGTGGACTTCTCCTACGAGGTCTCGCGCTCGCTCTCCGCATGCGAAGGCGCGCTGCTCGTGGTGGACGCCAGCCAGGGTGTCGAAGCCCAGACGGTGGCCAATTGCTACACGGCGCTCGACCTCGGCGTCGAGGTCGTGCCGGTGCTCAACAAGATGGATTTGCCCAACGCCGATCCGGACAACGCCAAGGCCGAAATCGAAGACGTGATCGGTATCGATGCCGACGATGCGATCCCCTGTTCTGCCAAAACCGGCATGGGCATCGACGAGATTCTGGAAGCCGTGGTGGCACGCATTCCCGCTCCCAAAGGCAACCCGAACGCGCCACTGCGCGCCATGATCATTGACAGCTGGTTTGACAGCTACGTCGGCGTGGTGATGCTGGTCCGTGTGGTCGATGGCCGCCTGGGTAAGGGCGAGCGCATCAAAATGATGGCCACGGAAACGGTCTACAACGCCGACAACCTGGGCGTGTTCACCCCGGCCAACGAGCCGCGCAACTCGCTGGAAGCGGGCGAGGTGGGCTACATCATTGCCGGCATCAAGGAGTTGCAGGCGGCCAAGGTGGGCGACACCATCACGCTGGAAAAAAAGCTGCCCAACAACGCCGGCCCTGCGACCGAGGCGCTGCCCGGCTTCAAGGAAATCCAGCCGCAGGTGTTTGCCGGCCTGTATCCGACGGAAGCCAGCGAGTACGACTCGCTGCGCGACGCGCTGGAGAAGCTCAAGCTCAACGATGCTTCGCTGCACTACGAGCCCGAGGTCAGCCAGGCGCTGGGCTTTGGCTTCCGATGCGGCTTTCTGGGCCTGTTGCACATGGAAATCGTGCAGGAACGGCTGGAGCGCGAGTTTGACCAGGACCTGATCACCACTGCGCCCAGTGTGGTCTACCAGGTGGTCAAGGCCGACGGTGAGGTGATGATGGTGGAGAACCCGTCGAAGATGCCGGACCAGGGGCGCCTGGAGGAAATCCGCGAGCCCATCGTCACCGTGCATCTGTACATGCCGCAGGAGTACGTGGGCCCGGTCATGACGCTGGCCAACCAGAAGCGCGGCGTTCAGATGAACATGGCCTACCACGGGCGCCAGGTGATGCTGACCTATGAGATGCCGCTCGGCGAGATCGTGCTGGATTTCTTCGACAAGCTCAAATCCGTGTCGCGTGGCTACGCCTCCATGGACTACGAGTTCAAGGAGTACCGCGCCTCCGATGTGGTCAAGGTGGACATCCTGCTCAACGGCGAGAAGGTCGATGCGCTGTCCATCATCGTGCACCGCTCGCAGTCGCAGTACCGTGGTCGTGCGGTGGTGGCCAAGATGCGCGAAATTATCAGCCGGCAGATGTTCGACGTGGCGATCCAGGCGGCGATTGGTGCCAACATCATTGCGCGCGAAACCATCAAGGCCCTGCGCAAAAACGTGCTGGCAAAATGCTATGGGGGTGACATCTCCCGTAAACGCAAGCTCCTCGAGAAACAAAAAGCAGGCAAGAAACGCATGAAACAGATCGGTTCGGTGGAAGTTCCCCAGGAGGCCTTCCTGGCGATCCTGCAGGTGGAGGATTGATGCAGTTCCTGACCGCGCTGATTCTTTCGGCCTTTGTCGGCTACGCCGGGGCTTGGTACTTCGGCATGCTGGAAGGCAATTTCGCCTTGCTGCTGTTCCTGGCGACGGTGGTCACCGGCATCTATTGGCTGGCCGAGCGTTTTCACTTTCTGCCGCAGCGCCGCAAGGCTGCCGATGCGCTGGAGGCGCAGGCCGTGCAGCGCCGCGCCGACCTCGACAAGATGGGCATCACCCAGGTGGATGGCGACATTGCTGAGGCCAAGCACCGGCTCATCATGCAGCCCTGGTGGCTGGACTGGACCGCCGGGCTGTTTCCGGTGATCATCACCGTGTTCCTGCTGCGCTCGTTCCTGTTCGAGCCCTTCAAGATCCCCTCGGGTTCGATGATTCCGACCCTGCTGGTCGGCGACCTGATCCTCGTGAACAAGTTCACCTACGGTGTGCGCCTGCCGGTGATCAATACCAAGATCACCGAAGGCAACAAGCCCCAGCGTGGCGACGTCATGGTGTTCCGCTACCCGCCCAAGCCCAGCCTCGATTACATCAAGCGCGTGGTTGGTGTGCCTGGCGATGAGGTGGCGTACCTGAACAAGAAACTGACGATCAATGGACAACCCGTCAGCACCACGGCCCTGCCAGAGTACTTTGACGAAGACGCGATGCGCTATTTTCCGCAGTTCGAGGAGTCGCTGGGCGACAAGAAGCACCGCCTGCTCAACGACCCGGATCGTTCCGCGCTGATTCCTGGTGTGGACGATTTCGCCTACCGGCAAAATTGCCGCTACAGTGTTGAAGGCGTCGTTTGCAAGGTGCCTGAGGGTCACTACTTCATGATGGGTGACAACCGGGACAACTCGCTTGATTCGCGCTACTGGGGTTTTGTGCCGGACAAGAACATCGTCGGGAAGGCATTTTTTGTCTGGATGAATTTCGGCAACCTCAAGCGCATCGGATCGTTCAATTGATGACGCCGCAAGGAAGAAGGGACAAGGGTATGAGCCAGGGCTTTCATTCGAGGTCCGCGCAGCGCGGCATTTCGTTCATCGGCATGCTGTTCGTGGGCGGCGTGATTGCCTGCGTTGGCGTGGTCACGGCTCAGATTATTCCCACCGTCATCGAGTACCGGGCGGCGCTGAAAGCGGTCGACAAGGCCAGCGCCGGAAGCACCGTGTCGGAAGTGCGGGTCATCTTTGACAAGGCCGCGCAGATCGACGACATCAACAGCATCTCGGGCAAAGACCTCGAAATCACCAAAGAAGGCGACAAGGTGGTGGTGAGTTTTGCCTACACCAGGGAACTTCACCTCGCGGGACCGGGCTATCTGCTGCTGAAATACAGCGGACGCTCCAAGTAAGCGTGGAGCCGGTTCTTTCGGGGCTGCAAAGTCGCCTGCAGCACAAATTCGCTGACCCCAGGCTGCTGACGCGCGCCGTCACCCACCGCAGTTTTTCGGCCGACCACAACGAGCGGCTCGAGTTTCTGGGGGATTCCGTTCTCAACCTTGCCGTGGCCAATCTGCTGTACGAGCGGCTCAGCGAGTTGCCAGAAG
>JAHFQI010000208.1 GCA_023259355.1 Comamonadaceae bacterium | reverse complement strand
CGGCGTGGCGGGTCCGGACAGCGCCGCAGGTGGCGCGGGCGGCGGGTTTGTGCTGCTCACGGGCGACATCGGCACCGGCAAGACCACCGTCTGCCGCTGCTTCCTGGAGCAGATTCCCGCGGGCTGCCACGTCGCCTACATCTTCAACCCCAAGCTCACCGTCCCCGAGCTGTTGCAGTCCATCTGCGACGAGTTCCACATCACCGTGGCGCACGGCATCCCGACCCCGCCGACGGTCAAGGACTTCATCGACGCGCTCAATGCCTTTCTGTTGCAAAGCCACGCCGCCGGGCAAAGCAGCGTGCTCATCATCGACGAGGCGCAAAACCTGGCGCCCGAGGTGCTGGAGCAGTTGCGGCTGCTGACCAACCTGGAAACCAACGAACGCAAGCTGCTGCAGATCGTGCTGATCGGCCAGCCCGAGCTGCGCGCCATGCTGGCCCGCCCCGAGCTGGAGCAACTGGCTCAGCGCGTGATCGCGCGCTTCCACCTCGACGCGCTGAGCGAGCCTGAAACCACGCAGTACATCCAGCATCGCCTGGCCGTGGCCGGCCACAAGGGGCCGTTGCCTTTCGACGCGCCCGCGCTGGCCCGCATTCACCGGCTCGCACGCGGCGTGCCGCGCCGCATCAACCTGCTGTGCGGGCGCGCGCTGCTGGGCGCCTGGGCCAACGGCTTGCAGGCCGTGAATCGGAAGGTGGTGGACAAGGCGGCCACCGAGGTATTCGGACCGGAGGCCTCGCCCGAAACGGCGGTCAGCTCCGGCCGGACCGGCTACGCCATGGCCGGGCTCGGGCTGATGGCGGGTGTCGTCTTGACCGGGCTTTTCGTGGGGGCGGCCCGGCAGGACGCGCCGCTCCCCGCAGCCGTTCGCGCAGCGGCGTCAGCGCCAGCAGGCAACGCGCCACCCGCGGGCGCGGAATCTCACGTGGCCGCCATGCCGGGTGCCCAAGCAGCGGCATCATTACCCGCCCAGTCCCCGGCAGCTTTGCCGGTTCGGGTTGAGTCGCCGGCCGCGAGCCGCGTCGAAGGTCTCGAAACCCTGCTCCCCTTGTTGCCGCGCGACCTGAACCCTGCCTGGCGCGACCTCGCGGCCACCTGGAAGCTGTCCACCATCGAAGGCGACCCTTGCCTGGCCGCTGCCGCGCAGCAGTTGCAGTGTTACCGCACCGGCAACCTCAGCCTGCCGCTGATTCGCCAGCTCGGGCGGCCCGGCATCCTGACGCTGCAGCCGGGCAATGGTCCGCCGGTGTATGCGCTGCTCGTCGGCTTGACCGACCGGACGGCCACGCTGCGGGTGGCGGGAAGTCCGCACACCGTGACGCTGGTCGAGCTGGGCAGCGTCTGGCGTGGCGACTTCGCCACCTGGTGGCGCCCACCGCCGGGCTACACCGCTGACTTGCGCGACGGCAGCACCGGCCCCGCGGTGGACTGGCTCGCCGGCGGACTGGCCCGTCTGGGCGGCGCCCCGGCGCCCGCCACGCCGCAAACGCTGGATGCCGCCTTGAAGGCCCGCATCCAGGCCTTCCAGCGCGCCCAGGGCCTCAAGCCCGACGGGCGGCCCGGCCCCATGACCCTCATGCAGATCGTCCGCGCCACCGGCGGAGACGAGCCGAGCCTGCAAACCGAACCGCGATAACGCCATGTCCTACATCCTCGACGCACTCAAACGGGCCGATGCCGAACGCGAGCGCGGGCACGTTCCCGGCCTGCATGCCCAGCCCCTGCAGGCACCCCGCGGGCCCGGCGGAGTGCCAGGACAGCGGCGCGGCGCCTGGCTGCTGCTGGCCGGCGCTGTGGCGCTGGGCGGCATCTTCGCCGCCGTGTGGGTCTGGCGGGGGCCAGCCGGCGATGCCGGCACCAAGGCCGTGGAAATGCCCCAGACAAAGGCGGCGATGGCCATCGCCGCGCAGCCCTCCGCGCCGGCGCCTGTGGCAGCCCCCACCGTGCCACCCGCGCCGATTGCCATTACTTCGCCGCCAGCGCCGCCTGCGATGCCTGGGCCGCCAGTGTCACCCCCCGTGGCAGCACCGCCGCCTGTCGAGGCACCCGTTGCCCCCACAGCACCACCGACAACCAAGCCGCCGTCCGCCACCCTCCAGGCACCAGCGCTGGCGCCACCCGCGAAGCCGTCGGCGCCCCCTGCCTCCGCAGCCACAGCCCCTCTGCTCAGCGAATTGCCCGAGGACCTCCGCCGCCAGATCCCTCCCCTGGCGATCACCGGCGCGGTTTATTCGGCAAATCCATCGCAGCGGCTGCTGCTGGTGAATGGGCAAGTCATTCCGCAGGGCGCTTCAGCGGCGGCAGAGGTAACGATCGAGGAGATCCAGGCGCGCAGTTCGGTGTTCAGTTTTCGGGGAACGCGGTTTCGCGTCGCGCATTAGGCGAAAGCCTTGTAGCGAGCGCCTTGCAGCAGTCACTCCGCCGTTTCAGCAGAAAGAGGACCGGTCCATGACATATCCCGCCGACACCCAGGCCGTGGTCCTGCGGGCTGACGGCCTGCGCTTTGGCTATCCGCAGCACGAACTCTTCACCGATTGGTCGGCGGCTGTCACCCCCGGCGTGACGCTCGTGCGCGGGGGCGACGGCGTGGGAAAAACCACGCTGCTCAGGCTGCTGGCGGGCGTGCTGCCGGCCGATGCGGGGCAGTTGCAGGTCAATGGCATCCGCCTGGCCGAGCAGCCGGCCGCTTACCGCCAGCAGGTGTTCTGGGCCGATCCAAGGTCCGACGCCTTGGATCAGGTGACCGCCACCGACTACTTCAAATCCCTGCCGCCGCTGTACCCCCGCTTCGAGGGACGGGCATTGGCCGAACTCGTGGCCGGGTTTGCGCTGGCGCCGCATCTGGACAAGCCCTTGTACATGCTCTCTACCGGGTCGAAGCGCAAGGTCTGGCTGGCCGCCGCTTTTGCTTCCGGCGCCGCGGTCACACTGCTCGACGAGCCTTTCGCCGCGCTCGACAAGGCGTCGATAGGCTTCGTGCTGGAGCTGCTCGAAGAAGCCGCGGACCACCCTTCGCGCGCCTGGGTCGTGGCGCACTACGAACCGCCGGGCAAGGTCCCGCTGGCCGGCATTATCGAACTCGGGGATTGATCACCGTCCCTCACCCGTCCAGCTCGGGATAACACCGGAAGATGCCCTGCTCGTTGAACGGAATGCGCCGTGGGCTCTGTAAATAAGCAGCCACGCGCGGGTGGTGCGCCACCGCGTCCGCCAGCTGCGCCACCCTTGGCGCGTTCTGCAGCGCACGGTTCGTCGCCCGCGGAAAGGCATAACGCAGGCCCTCGACCAGCTGGAACAGCGAAAGGTCGACATAGCTCAGGCGGGCGCCGATCAGGTGAGGCGATCGGGCGGTGGTCACGGCCGGGTGGTGCGTCGGGGGCGCCGGGTGCGCCTGGTTTTTCGGGTTGGCTACCAGCACCGCCTCGAACCAGGCCAGGAACTTGGGAATGCGCTCGGTGCGAAACGCCTGGGCCCGCTTGAGCGCCTCGGATTTCTGGTCTTCGTAGTACAGGCCGGTGGCGATCGGATGGTGGGTGTCGTGAACTTCGTCCACCATGTCGGCAATGGTCAGCTGGATCTGGTGCGCCCAGAGCCAGTCGGCTTCGGACTTGCCCACCAGGCCCAGCCGCGGCCCCAGGTAAAGCAGGATGGCCGCCGTCTGCGCGATGACGAGCTTGCCGTGCCGCAGGATGGGCGGCGCGAACGGCGGGCGCGCCAACGCATCGCGTTCCAGCATTTGCAGCAGCGCGGGCATGCCCAGTCCTTCGGCGGCACTGCCACGCGCCACATCGACATAGTCCGCGCCGGCCGCTTCCAGCGCAAGCCGCACAAACTCACCGCGGCCCTGGATCGTGGGCCAGTAGTAAAGCGCGTAAGGCATGGGCCCGCGGGGTCTCGCCCGGGCTACTTGCGCTCGATCATCTGCCCGCGAATCTCGCCGGCAGGAAATTTGGCCGTGTGCACATTCGCGTACCACTTGCCCGCGAGCAGGTCGGCCGCCTGCTGCTCCGTCAGCGTGGCGTGGCCTTCATAGGGACTGCCTACCGGCGGGGCAAAGCCCAGCGTCACACCGGCGTTGGCGCCGATGGCGGCCGGCCCATGAAAGTGCGCCATCGTGGCCGGACCGGAGAGATTGCTGTAGGACATCTTCCAGCGCAGCGTCCGGGTCTTTTTGTCGAGCACGGCATCGACCGTGCCGATGGCCGTCGAGGCCGCCGGCGGCACCTCGTTCGAACCCGCGAGGCGTGTGGTGAACGTGGCCAGGTGCGCGGTTTCGTCCTTGGGCAGCATGCTGCAGCCGGAAACGAGCGCAGCCAGTGCGATGAGGGTCAGGCCGGTGCGGAGCAAGGGGCGGCGGGTTTGCATGGGGTTCTCCTTTTATGGTCGGGGGGTGCCATGGTACGGCGGTTAACGTGTTGGCGATAGCCACCTCATTCAGCGACGATCCTCGGCCAGTGCCGCGAACAGACACGCGGCCTCGGCTTCATCGACCGCATTTTCCGTCAAGCGCTGCGCCGGGCGACCCAGTAGGTGGCGCCGTCGCCGCCGTAACGCTCCGCATGCGGAACATCCCGGTCCAGCGCGAATGTGTCGCCGGCTTTCAGATGCCGCGTGTCGTTGCCCACGGTGAGCCACATCTCGCCGCGGACCACCAGGGCTTTCGCGTCAAACGGGTGGGTATGGGTTTCCAGCACGGTGCCGGGCTCCCAGCGCCGCTCCAGCACCGCGTCGAACCCCTGGGCCAGGGCCTCGGCTTCGAATTCGGTAAAAGTCACGGGATTCATCAAGGTCTCCTTCCATCGGTCGATCTGCCACCGTGCAACTGTACGTATTCATCCATGACCTTGCACGGCAGATCAGCGCATCCGCCCTTGCGGTCTTTCACGCAGGCAGTGGAGATGAAGGCCCCGCTGCCGTCGCGGACCGCGCCGCTACACTCCTCACGCCGGTGGGCGTCGGACCCGTCGGCTATTTTTTTTGTCTGAAACGACCTCCAACGACCATGAAACGACTCGAAAACAAGGTTTCCATCATCACCGGCGGCGCCCAGGGCATCGGCCTGGCCACCGCGCTCAAGTTTGCGCGCGAAGGCGCCACCGTGGTCGTCTGCGATGTGCGGCAAGCCGCCGTGGACGAGGCCGTGGCCCAGTGCCAGGCGCTGGGCGCCACGGCCGCGGGCTTTGTGATGGATGTGACGCAGCGCGAGATGGTCGATGCCGTGGTCGCCAGCGTGAAGGACCGGTTCGGCCGCATCGACACGCTGGTCAACAACGCCGGCATCACCCAAGACGCGCGCCTGCAGAAGATGACGCTGGAGCAGTTCGACCGCGTGATCGACGTGAACCTGCGAGGCGTGTTCCATTGCGCGCAGGCCGTGGCCGACACCATGACCGCGCAGGGCTCGGGCGTCATCCTCAATGCCAGTTCCGTGGTCGGCATCTACGGCAACTTCGGACAGACCAACTACGCCGCCAGCAAATTCGGCGTGATCGGCTTCACCAAGACCTGGAGCCGCGAACTGGGCCCGAAGGGCGTGCGCGTCAACGCCGTGGCGCCCGGCTTCATCGCCACGCCCATCCTCTCGACGA
>JAHFQI010000051.1 GCA_023259355.1 Comamonadaceae bacterium | reverse complement strand
AGCTACATGCCCGGCCTCAAGAGCCTGGAGATCGGCCGCCGCGCGGAAGCCGCGCCCGACTTCGCCAGCCGGCTGAACGTGCCCAACGGCTGTGTGGTGCACATCGACACCGGCGCCTCGCGCACGGGCCTGATGCGGCCCGCCTTCGGTCTGGGCGGCGACACGCTGCCGGTCAAGGGCCTGTTTTTCGGCGGCGCCGGCATCCACCCGGGCGGCGGCATCAATGGCCTGCCCGGTCGCATCGCAGCCGGTCGCGTCAAGCGTTTCCTCGGAAAGTGAGCACTGTCATGAGCACCCCTCCAACCACCGAGGAACAGGCCATTCGCGACTTCCACTTCGAACAGCTCGACCACTGGAACGCCGGCCGCAAGGACGCCTTCATGGCGCTTTACCGCCGCACCGCACCGGCCGGGCTGACGCTGGAGTATGTCGGCAAACAGACCCTAACCGGCGAGGCCGCGTGGGCCGGCCTGGACCACATGTGGACCAGCTTCAACCCGAAGGTGAAGATCCAACTCTTCGAGTGCATCGTCAACGGGCGGGACTCCGCCTGCTACTTCCGCAACCTGTGGGCGGCTGAACAAACGCTTTCCACCGGCATCGAGACCTTCAGTTTCCGCAACGGTGCGCTGCACGCGCGCTTCTTCCACTGAAGGGCACCCAATGCGCACCCCCAGGTTTTCAGACAAAGTCGTACTGGTGACCGGTAGCGGACGCGGCATTGGTAAAGCCATCGCCGAGGCGTTTGCCGCTGAAGGCGCCCGGGTCGTGGTGTCGGCCCGCACCCCCGCCTACGGCCAGGCGGTGGTCGATGGCATCCGGCAGCGCGGCGGCCAGGCCACCCTGGCGGTGGGCGACGTGGGGCAGCGCGAGGACGTGCGGGCGATGGTCGCCCACGCCACCGAGTCTTTCGGCGCGCTGGACGTGCTGGTCCACTGCGCGGCCGATGCCGCTATCGGCAAGGTGCTCGACATGCCGGACGAGGTGTTCGACCGCCAGGTGCATGCCAATATCCATTCGCTTTTCTGGCTTGCCAAGGATGCGCTGCCCGCGCTCTCCAAGGCCGTCGGAAGCGGCCGCGTCATTTTCATTTCATCGGGCGAAGGCAACCGCAGCCACACCCCCGGCCTGGTGCCCTACGGCGCCAGCAAAGCCTACATGAACGCCTTCGCCCGCACCCTGGCGCGCGAGGTGGGGCCCCAGGGAGTGCTGGTCAACGTGGTCGAGCCCGGCCTGATTCTTTCGGACCGCCTGCGCGAACACCTGGACGACGAGGTCAGTGCCCGGCTGACCCGCCACTTCCCGGTGCCGCGACCCGGCCAGCCCTCTGAAATCGCGGCGGCCGTGCTGTTTCTCGCCTCCGGCGATGCCGCCTATGTCACCGGCAGTTCGCTGCTGGTGGACGGCGGCGCAACGATGGCCCCCATTCCCGGCATTGACGAACACCTTTAACCCCCGACGGAGAACCACCATGAGCAACACAACCAATGCCGAAAAGCTGGAACAGGCCTACGCCAGCGTCTCGGACACCTACCGTGGCAAGACCGACGACCTGTATGGCGCTTGCCGTGAGATGCGCAACACCACGCGGGTCTACGAGGGCGATTTCATCGCCAAGTTCCTCGGCGTGCCGACCAATGCCGGCCAGCAAGCGGGCACCCGTCCCACCTACGCGGTGTTCCAGTACCAGGACGTGATGAACGTGCTGAAGGACGCCACCAACTACACCAGCGGCTTCATCCTCGAAGGCATGGGCAAGGTCTGGGACGGCCTGATGATCCTGGGCATGGACGGCCCCGCCCACCGCCAGGTGCGCAACCTGCTACAGCCGGCCTTCATGCCCGAGAACGTCAACAAATGGCGGCCCAAGATCGAACGTGTGGTGCGTGAAGATTTCCTGCGACCCATGCTGCCCAAGAAGAAGGCCGACCTGATGGACATGGGCCTGCACTTCCCGGTGCGGGTGATGTACGCGCTGGTCGGCTTCCCCGAGGACAAACCCGACGAGTACAACCAGTACGCCGCCTGGGCACTGTCCATGCTGGCAGCCAATCAGCTCGACAAGGCCAAGGCCGAGGAAGGCCGCAAGATCGCTGCCGCGTCGGTGAAGGCCTTGTACGACGCGCTGATGGAACAGGTGAAAAAGCGCCGCGAAGAAGGCGCCACTGGCGACGACCTCATCACCCGCCTGATGAACGCCGAGTACGAGGGCCACAAGCTCGACGACCACGAAGTGGCCACCTTCGCCCGATCGCTGCTGCCAGCCGCTGGTGAAACTACCACGCGCACCTTCAGCGCCGCCATGACCTTCCTGCTGACCATCCCCGGCCTGATAGACCGCGTGCGCAACGACCGCAGCCTGGTGCCCAAGCTGATCGACGAAGCGGTGCGCTTCGAGCCCTCGTCCACCTTCAAGGTGCGCGAGACCGCCGCCGATGTGGAGATCGGCGACGTGAAGATCCCCAAGGGCTCGTTCGTGCAGTGCATGGTGGCCTCGGCCAACCGCGACGAAAGCGCCTTCGAGAACCCCGACGTGTTCGACATCGACCGCCGCCAGAAGCCCTCGTTTGGTTTCGGCTTCGGCCCGCACATGTGCATCGGCCAGTTCGTCGCCAAGCTCGAACTGCTGTGCGCAATCAACGGCATCCTCGATCTGTTCCCGAACATCCGGCTCGACCCCGAGCAGCAGGCGCCGAAGATCGAAGGCGCCCATCTGCGCGGCGCCAAGAGCGTGCACGTGATCTGGGACTGAGGAACGCACGACGCGACCGTCCATACCCCATTTGATCGAGAGAACGTCCATGTTTATTCCTCATCGCTCCGAGAAACTCGAGCAAGCCTTCGCGGCCCTGTCGGCCAACTACCGCGGCATCGACATCGACCTGTATGCAATCTGCCGCGACCGGCGTGCAAATTCGCCGGTGATGGCGGGCGACTTCATGACCAGCATCGGCGTGCCCAACCACGCCGGCGCCAGCCATGGCAACCCGACTTTCACCCTGTTCAAGTACAACGACGTGAAGATGGTGCTGCAGGATGCCGCCACCTTCACCAGCGGCTTCATGGCCAAGGGCTTTGGCAGCTTCTTCAGTGCCGACGGCCTGATCATTCTGGCCATGGATGGCGACCCGCACCGGGCCGCCCGGGGCCTGCTTCAACCGGTGTTCTCGCCACAGGCCGTGTTGCCCTGGAAAACGGCGATCGAGCAGCAGATCCGCGACGAATTCATCCTGCCCCTGGTGCCCAACAAGCGGGCCGACCTGCTGGATTTCGGCCTGTATTTCCCCATCCGCGTCATCTATGGCCTGATCGGTTTCCCCAACGATGCGCTGGGCAATTTCTATGAATACGCGGCGATGGGGCTGTCCATCCTGGCCGGCCCGCAGCTGGATCCGGCCAAGGAAGCCGAATCGCGCGAACGTGCCATGAAGGCCACCAACACGCTGTACGACGCAGTGATGGAACTGGTCAAGCGCCGCCGTGCCGAAGGCGCTCCAGGAGATGACCTGGTGTGCCGCCTGCTGCGCGCCGAGTTCGAAGGCCGCAAGCTCGACGACCACGAGATCACCACCTTCGCCCGCTCCATGGTGGCGGCCGGCGGCGAAACCACCACCCGCACCTTCAGTTCGGTGATGACATTGCTGCTTCAGCGCCCCGAGTTGCTGGAGCGCGTGCGCAACGATCGCACCCTGGTGTCCAAGCTGATCGATGAAGCCGTTCGCTACGAGCCCACCTCCACCGTGAAGATCCGTCAAGCGGCACGCGATGTGGAGATACGCGGCGTGACGATTCCCAAGGGCGCGATGGTGCAGTGCGTGGTCGCCTCGGCGAACCGCGACGAAGAAATCTTCGACAACAGCGACACGTTCGACATCGACCGCCGGCCCAAGCCGTCCTTCACCTTCGGCTTTGGTCCGCACATGTGCATTGGCCAGTACGTGGCGAAGATGGAGCTATCGATCGCGGTCAATGCCGTGCTCGACCTCTTTCCCAACGTCCGGCTCGATCCGGACCGCCCGGCCCCCGTGATCGCTGGCAGCATGCTGCGCGGGGCTTCTTCAATCCCCGTCATCTGGGACTGAGCCACACCATGCGTACCTTCAACACCATCGCCGAACGTGCCGACTTTGCCTACCAGTGCCTGGTCGGTCCGCAGAAGGTCAGCGGCGCCAGGCTCGCCGACCTGCGCGACCACTTCGGCCTCAAGCTCACCAAACACATGCCGTTTGGCAGCGTGCGCGATGAAGAGGGCCACATCTACTCGATGGTGCGTGCCCTCAACGCGCCCGGCAGCACGCCCAACCCGACGAAGTTCATCTACCAGAGCACCCGGCTGGACGGCCAGAACATCCGCATCGACAAGGCGAAGATCGCGCCGCGCGCGCTGACCATGTTCCCCGCACGCGGCCTGGACGGCGACACCGCCTGGTGGTCCAACCTGCCCGACGACAGCGGTGAGCCCTGGCGCCTCACCGCCTCGGGCACCGACTTCAGCTGGAAGGAAGAAGGCCTGTTCGACCTCACCGGCCACTTGATTGGCAACGGCATGCAGTGGTACCTGCCCGGCGTGGACTGGGGCACCTTCTATGTTGCGCAGCTCTACGACGTGCAGGGGACCTGCGAGGGCCGCAAGGTCAACGGCATGATTTCGCTGGACCAGGCCTGGATGGCCGAAGGTGCCGCGATCCACATGCACAAGGACCTGGTCGTCAACAACAAGATGCATGTCATCTGGTGGAACTTCGCCACCATCTACAAGGACGGCAGCTGGGACGTGGGCTCTTTTCTGGTGGGTCACGACAAGCTGGGGTACGCCATTTTCCAGAACGAGAAGGGCGAAATCCGTTGCACCACCGACACCGAGGGCACGGTGCGACACGAAAAAGACGGCTGGTTCGCCGAAGAAGCTCGCCTGGTGCTCGAAGGCAAGGAAGAGTGGGAGTTCCTGCCCGACCCCAAGGGCCGAATGATCGACTTCGTGGGCGGTTTTCCCATCACCGCGCAGCAGGAAGGCCGCTGGCGCCGGGTCGGCGACACGCGGGAGCCCGATCGCTGGATGGCCTGGGGTGAGAGCGACAAACGCAATGGCACCGCGCGCAATGTGCGCGGCACCGAAGCCTGAACTGGAGACACCACATGGACAAGGCAGCCATCGAGCAATTCCTGCACACCCAGGTTCAGGCCTGGAACACCGGCGACAAGGACGGCTTTTTCGCGGCCTACCGTGCCGCAGCCCCACTGGGCCTGCAGATCGAGTACGTGGGCCGCGCGCCGGCCGGCGACGGCTGGCCCGTGCTGGAAGGCATGTGGGCCCAGCAAAGCGCCAAGATTGAAATCGAGGAAGTGGCCCTGATCATCAACGGCCAGGAAGCCGCCTGCCACAACCGCAACAGGGTGCGCGGCACGGCCATCGCAATCGAGACCATCGAGCTATACCGGTTCGAGAACGGCCTTCTCACGGTGCGCTACTTCATCCGCCAGCCCTGAGCCGTCCGACATTGACCATGGACACAACCCCCTTGCTCGACCCCAAGGCCTTTAGGGCCGCCCTGGGCAGCTTCGCCACCGGCGTCACCGTGATCACCACGCGGGCCGCCGACGGCACGCCCGTGGGTCTGACGGCCAACAGCTTCAACTCGGTCTCTCTGGACCCGCCCATGGTGCTGTGGAGTTTGGCGAAAAAGTCTCTCAGTTTGCCGGTGTTCAGCGCCAGCCGCCATTGGGCCGTGCATGTGCTGGCGGCCGAACAGGAAGCGCTGTCGGGCCGCTTCGCACGTTCGGGTGAAGACAAGTTCAGCGGCCTGGAGATCGAGGCTGGCCTTGGCGGCGTGCCGCTGCTGTCGGGCTGCGCCGCCCGCTTCCAGTGCCGCAGTTCATTCCAGCACGAAGGCGGGGACCACCTCATCTTCGTCGGTGAAGTGACGGCTTTTGACCGGGCCGAGCGCGCGCCGCTGGTGTTTCACGCCGGGCAGTACGCGCTGGCCGCGCAACGCGACCCCCGGCTGCCGCAGGCGCGCAGCGCCCGCGTGGCCGGCGGGCTGGGCGAGGATCTGCTGGGCTATTTGCTGGGCCGGGCCTACTTTCAGTTCCATCTGGGCGTGCGCGACAAGGCGCAGGCCGCCGGCTTGACTGAGGTGCAATGGATCGTTGCCGCCGCGCTGACCGTGCGTGACGGCGTGACCAGTGCCGACCTGGACGCTGCCCTGGGCTACGTACTCGATGTCCCCGTCACGCCCCTGCTGAAAGCCATGCAGAGTAGCGACTGGGTGCACCTGGATGCGGCCGGCCACTGGCGCCTGACCGACAGTGGCCGGGACCGCTCGCTGCACCTGCTGGCCGCGGCCAAGGCACACGAAGGCGACCTGCTGGCCCGTTTTGGCTACAACGAAGGCGCTTTGCTCAAGTTGCAGTTGCAGAAATTCATCGCCGTCACCAATCCCGGACTGCCCGATCTTTGGCACGAGGTCTGAGCGGCCCCCTGGAAAACACCCTGATGGAACAAGACAAGACCGCCGATATCGAACGCTTCATGCGTGGACAAGTGCAATGCTGGAATGCGCACGACAAGGCCGGCCTGCTGGCGCTTTACCGCGAGGTGGCGCCGCAACGCCTGGATATCGAATACGTCGGGCGCGATGACCAGGCCGATGGCTGGCTGGTGATCGAAGAGATGTACGACAAGCACAACACGCAGTTCCGGCTCGAAGTGGTCACCACGGTCATCAATGGCCACGAGGCCGCCGTGCACCACCGCAACTGCATCGTCGGAACCGACCTCGTGATCGAGAGCATCGAAACCTACCGCTTCACGCCGGGTTGCCTGCACGTGCGCTATTTTTTGGAACCCCCTGAAGCCAGTGCCATGAACCTGGCGCAGTTTCGCGGCTTTGCCGCACCGACCAAGGCATCGCCATGAGCAAACCGATCCTGCCTGGCCCCCACACGGGCCGTTTTGAGAACCAGGTCGCCATCGTCACCGGCGGCGCCTCCGGCATTGGTGAAGCCACCTGCCGTCGCCTGGTGGCCGAAGGGGCTACCGTGGTGGTCGCCGACGTCAACGGCGAGCGCGCCTTGGCGTTGGCGACCGAACTCGGCGAGCGCGCCAGCGCGCAGCAGTTCGACGCCGCCGATGTGCGCAGCATCGAGGCCCTGGTGCTGGGCACCGTGGCGCGCTGGGGCCGCCTGGACGTGTTGCACAACAACGCCGCGCTGAGTTCGCCCGAGATCCACGCCAAAGACCGCAACGCCATCGACATCGAATTCGAGGTCTGGGACCAGGTGATGGCGGTCAACCTGCGCGGCTACCTGGCCGGCGCCAAGTTCGCGCTGCCCACCATGATCGCCCAGGGCGGGGGCGCCATCGTCAACACCGCGTCCACCGGCGGCTTTTCCGGTGACATCACGCGCATGGCCTACAGCGTGTCCAAGGCCGCCATCATCGGCCTCACGCGCCAGATCGCTACCCATCATGGCGCGCAGGGCGTGCGTTGCAACGCCGTGGCCCCCGGCCTGGTGCTCACGCCAGGCACGCGCGGCGCGGCCGCCAGCGTGATCGATGTGATGCAGCGCCACCTGCTGGTGCCCGAATTCGGCGAACCCGAGGACATCGCCGCCTTGGTGTGCTTTCTGGCCTCGGCCGAAGCGCGCTACATCAATGGCCAGACCTACATCGCCGATGGCGGCATGCTGGCCCACAACCCGACGATGGCAGACCTGGTGTCCATCGCCGCCGCCAAGAAACCCTGAACCCCTGCGAGAACCAACCTATGAGACAACCGTACCGACTGATGGTCTGGGGCCCCGGCCGCATGGGCAAGCTGTGCATCTGGGAAGCCACCCAGTCACCCGCCTTCGAACTGGTGGGCGTTCGCGCCTACAGCGAGGCCAAGAACGGCGTCGATGCCGGTGAGCTGATCGGCGTGGCGCCGCTGGGCATCCCCATGAGCACTGACGTGCAGGCGCTGCTGAAAATCGATTGCGACTGCATCGTCTATACCGCGCACGACGAAGGAACCTACCACACCGACGACGAAATCCTGATGTTGCTGGCGGCCGGCAAGAACGTGGTGACACCCCTGCCCTACCAAGACGCCCATCTGTTTCGCAGTGCCGACTTTCTGGCCCGGCTGGACGAGGCTTGCCGCAGTGGCGGCTCGGTGTTCCACGCCGGCGGCATCGACCCCGACCTGATCAGCGACCGCATCCTGCTGGGCCTCACGGGCGCTTGCGCCGAGGTCAAGTCGGTGCGCTTGCAGGAGTGCTGGGACTGCAGCTTCGCCCAGGAAGGCCCGCTGCGCTATGTCGGCTTCGGCCAGTCGCCCGCCGAGGCCGAGAAGGTGGTGCTGACGCAGACCATCGCCAACAACTTCACCACCGCGGTGGCACGTACCGCCGAGCGGGTGCTGGGCGTGACCTACGACCGCCTTGTGGAGAGCCACGACTACGTGGCTACCACCGAGGACATCCAAACGCCGTTTCACATCCCTGCCGGTACCGTGGGTCGCATCACGCACCGCATGCAGGGGTACGTGGACGCCATCAGCGCCGAGCCTTTTTTCACTATCGAATACAACTGGCTGGTCGGCAACGGCATGTTGCCCGAGGGCGTGGCGCCCGGCCAGTACTACGTGGGCACCATCGAAGGAAGGCCGTCAATCCGCATGGCGCTGGACCTGAAGGTCTCGCACCAGAATAACGACCGCACCTACCGCCTGGGCAGCATGGACGTGGAGCCCGCCTACGTGGCCACGCTCGTGCCCTGCCTGCAGGCCATCCCGCACATCTGCGCGGCCAAGCCCGGCGTGCTGCCCTCCTTCGGACCCAGCCTGCACTGGATGGCCGATCTGCGCCAGAGCGCGCCCGCACGGTGATCGAAACCGATGTGCTCGTGGTCGGCGCCGGTGGCGCCGGCCTCACAGCCGCCACCGTCGCCGCGCGCCTGGGCCTGCGTGTGCTGCTGGTGGAAAAGACCGGTTTCTTCGGTGGCACCACGGCCTGGTCGGGCGGCGGCATCTGGGTGCCCGGCAACAGCTTGGCGCGCGCGACGGGTTTGCCCGACGACTCTGCGGCCGCGCTGAGCTACATCGAATCGGTGGTGGGCCCCGGCGTGCGCAGCGACCTGGCCCAGGCCTTCCTGGACGCGGCGCCCCGCATGGTGGATTTCCTGGCGTCGCAAACCGCCGTGCATTTTTCAGTGCTGAGAGGCTACCCCGACTGGCACCCCACGGCGCCCGGCTTCACACCCGAGGGCCGGCTGCTGATGCCCGCCGAGTTCGATGGCCGCACGCTGGGCAAACACTTTGCCCGCCTGCGCCCCGCCTTGCGAGAGTTCAACGCCCCCTGCGGCATGATGGTCGGCCTCGCAGACATGGCGCACATCCCGCAGGTGACGCGCTCCTGGGCGTCGTTCCGGCACATCGCCGGGCTGCTGTTACGCTACGGGCGCGACCGCTTGCGCTACCCGCGCGGCACCCGCCTGGTGATGGGCAATGCGCTGGCCGGCCGGTTGCTGCGCTCGGCACTCGACGCGGGCGCGACACTTTGGCACGACGCGCCCATGCAACGCCTGATCGTTGAAGACGGCATGGTGCGAGGCGCGCGCGTGCTGCGCGAGGGCCATGAAGTGGAAGTCCGGGTTGCACGCGGCGTGATCCTGGCCAGCGGCGGCTTCTCGGCCAACGACGCCATGCGCCGCGAACACCTGCCTTTCCCCGAACACCATGTGTCCCTGGTGTGCGAAGGCAACACCGGTGATGGCCTGAACCAGGCGCTGGGTCTGGGTGCCCGCTGGGACGGCCCGAACCTCAGCAACGCCGGCTGGGTGGTGATGTCGGTGTGCAACAATCCCGATGGCTCGGTCACCAAATTTCCGCATTTGTTCCTGGACCGCGGCAAGCCCGGCTGCATCGCAGTCAACGCCCAGGGACAGCGCTTTGGCAACGAGTCCACCACCAACCTGGTGGAGGCCATGCACCGCAGTGGCTCGGTGCCCGCCCACCTCGTCTGCGGCGACCGCTTTATCCGCAAATATGGCCTGGGCCTGGTGCGCCCGGGCGGCATCGGTTTGCGTCGCCTGATGGATGCCGGTTATGTGACGGCGGCGCCCACACTCGACGCGCTGGCGCAGAAGATCGGCGTGGACGGCGCGGGCCTTGCGAACACGGTGGCGCGCTTCAACACCTTCGCACAAGACGGCCATGACGCCGACTTTGGCCGCGGCAGCAACCCATCGGACTTTGCCATGGGCGACAGCCGCCACCAACCCAACCCCTGCCTGGGGCCGATCGACCACGGGCCGTTCTACGCGGTGAAGATCTTCCCGGGCGACTCCACCACCACGCTGGGCTTGCGCGTGAACCCGCGGGCCCAGGTGCTCAATGCGCAAGACCAGCCCGTTCCTGGTCTGTATGCGGTGGGCCTGGACATGAACTCGCTCTGGCGCGGCCGCGCGCCGGCCAATGGCGCCAACAACACGCTGAGCCTGACCTTCGGCTACGTGGCCGCCTTCGCACTGGCCGGCGACAGCGGCGCCACAGCGTGAGGCGGCCGGCGAGCGACACTTCGCTGCTGGCGCCATTCCGCGGGCTTGGTTTTCGCATGCTGTGGTTGGCCTGGCTGTCGGGCAACATGACGATGTGGATGCACGAGGTGACGGCCGCCTGGCGCATGACGCAGCTCACTGAAAGCCCCGTCTGGGTGGCCTGGGTGCAGGCCGCCGGCACGCTGCCCCTGTTCGTGCTGGGATTGGCCAGCGGGGCCCTCGCCGACCTGTTGAACCGGCGCCGCTTTCTCGCCGCGGCGCAGGCCTGGATCGCTGTGGTGGCGGCTGCGTTGGCGCTGCTGGCCGGCGCTGATGCCCTCTCGCCACCCACTCTGTTGCTGCTGTGCCTGCTCAATGGCGTGGGCCTGGCGTTCCGCTTCCCGGTCTTTTCAGCCCTGGTGCCCGATCTGGTGGCGCGCCGACAGCTCTCGGCAGCGCTCACGCTGAACGCGTTGGCGATCAACCTAACGCGGGTGCTCGGACCGATCGTTGCCGGCATCGTGCTCGCCTGGCAAGGGTCGGCCGCCGTTTTCGCACTCAATGCCGTGCTCTCGGTGATGGCCGGCGTACTGATCTGGCGGGCGCCCATAGCCGCCCATGCACCGCCGACCGAGCGCACCCGGCTGCTGCAGGCCATGCGCGACGGCGTGGGCCATGCCCTCGCCTCCCCCATCCTGCGTGCCGTCCTGTTGCGGGCCTTTGTTTTCTTTGCGCAGGCGGTGGCGCTGGTGGCCTTGCTGCCCGTGCTGGCCAAGGGGCTGGGTGCGAACGCAGCCACCTACACCGCCTTGCTCGCCGCCATGGGCGCAGGCGCCGTGCTCGCGGCCATGGCCCTGCCCCGCCTGCCCGCGCTCGCGGCGCGCAACCGCACCCTTGATGTGGGCGTATGGCTGCATGCGATGGCCACAGTGGCCGCAGTCTGGGCGCCCAGCGCCTGGACCCTGGCACCCGCTCTGGCGCTGTCAGGCGCGGTCTGGCTGTGCGTGGCCAACACCCTGACGATGACAGCGCAACTGGTCCTGCCCGACCAACTACGCGCCCGCGGCATGGCGATCTACCAGATGAGCATCATGGGCGGCCATGCCGGCGGCGCGGTGCTGTGGGGCGCTGTGGCCAGGTGGACGTCGCTGGCGACCGCCTTGATGGTGTCGGCCGCTGTCAGCGTGCTGCTGCTGCTCTGGACTCGGGGCGTGAACATCGAGGAACCGCCCAGCCGGACGTCAGCGCCCCAATGACGTCATGCCGGCGCCGGCTTGAAGGCAAACACCTCCACACCCACGGCGTCGCAGTCCGGATACACGTCGGGCTTTTCGGTGGATACGCGTACCGCGCGCACTTGGGGGTGGGCCAGCAACAGGGCGAGCAGGTCATCGGCCAGCGTTTCCTGCAGCTGGATGTGACCCCGCGCCACCCGCTCGCGGATGACCTCGCGAACGAAGTCGTAGTCCACGACCTCGCCCAGTTGGTCATTGACGGGCGTGGTCTGCGCCAACGGCACGTACAGATCCACGTTGATCAACACGCGTTGTGCAGCAACTTGTTCAAAATCGTGGGCACCAATGTAGATCTTCACCTCGTGGTTGCGCAAAAAGAGGCGACGGCAGTCTGCGAGCGGCGACGGAAAGGGGGGGCGATGCATTTCAGTGCCGACCTTTCTCGCGTGCAAGAAACATCACGTCGCGGGGCTGGCGCGACAGGTGCTGCCCACCATCAACCACGATGGTTGAGCCGGTGGTGACGGGGGACGTCAGCAGAAAGCGCACGGCGCCGGCAATGTCTTCCGGCGGCGGGCAGCGTTCCAGCGGGTTCAGCTGCCCGGCAGCGTCAAACTCCCGCTGACTCATCGTTCCCGACAGCAGGGTCAGGCCCGGCGCCACGCCACTCACGCGCACGCGAGGCGCCAGGGCAAGCGCCAGCATCCTGGTGGCGGCTTCCAGCGCCGCCTTGGACAACGTGTACGAAAAATAATCGGGATTGGGGTTCCAGAGCTTCTGATCGAGCAGGTTCACCACGCAGCCTGGCCGGTCACAGGCCTGCAGGTGCCGGTACAGGTCTTGTGCCAGCAGGATGGCCGGTGCGGTGTTGGCCCGCCAGTGGCGCTCCATCGAGTTCAGGCTAAAGGTCTCGGCATTGTCGTATTCAAAGGTGGATGCGTTGTTGACCACCGCATCGAGCCGGCCAAAGCGCGCCAGCACCGCCGGCACCAGCGCACGGCAACTTGCCTCGTCGCTCAGGTCGGCATGCAGCGCTTCGGCCCGCGCACCGCACCGACGCAGCGCCGCCAGCGTTTCCTGCGCCTCCCCTTCAGAGTGCCGGTAACTCAGCGCCACATCCCAGCCCGCCGCGGCCAGATCTAGCGCGATCACGCGTCCGATGCGGCGTGCGCCTCCGGTGACCAATACGACAGAACGCGAAACCATACATGCTCCAGAAAAAAAATAAAAAACAAGGCCACCGGCATCGATCAGCCCGTGCCAGGCTCTGACTCAGCGGTCGAGGGCCAGCGCACGCCGCCGGGCGGGCCGGTCGGCGCGGGCCAGGTAGGCGTCAAGCACGGCGCTGTCGCCGAGCAGGGGCCGCGCCTGTTCGAACAGGCTCATGAAGAGAATGTCCGCGGCGGTGAACCGCTCGCCGAGCAGGTAGGGGCCGAGGGACAGTGTGTGCTCGATGTGCCGCATCATGGCGTCGTTCAGGCCAGTCATCGACCGATCCTGCGCCAACATTTGGTGGGCTTTCATGTAGACCAGCGGCTCGGTCAGGCCCACCTGGTAGAACAGCCAGGTGATGTAGGCCCCGCGCAGCGGGTGGCCGACCGGCACGCCAACGTCCGACCCGGGAAACAGGTCGGTCAGGTACAAGGCGACGGCGGCGGTTTCGGTGACCAGTTGCCCGTCGTGTTCAAGCGCCGGCGTGAAACCGTGCGGATGCGGGTTGCGCGGGTCGGCCTGGCTGCCATCGTCGCGTGGGTACCGCACGGCGATCACCTCACGCTCGGCCCTGAGTTCCTCCAGCAGCCACAGGATGCGCAACGAGTTCGAGCCCGGCGAGTGGTACAGCTTCAGCATGGTTTTTCCTTGTTGCGTGCAGGCAGGCCAAACGCCGCCCAGGCCCCGGCGGACAGCGCCACACCGGTCATCCAGAACACCGGCGCCACGCCCATCGCGGCGCCCACGGCCCCAAAGGTCAACGGCATCACCAAGGTGGAGAAGTGGATCACAGTCGAGCGCAGGCCCAGCGCCTCGCCCTGGCGGTCGGCCGGGGCCAGTGTGTGCAGGGTGGACATGACGGCCGGCTGAATGGCACCCAGACCGATGCCGATGGTGCCCGCACAGGCGGCCATGGCCCAGGCGCTGGTCAGCCAGGGATAGAGCAAGAATACCGACGCCGTGAGCGACAGGGCCACCGTTATCAACCAGCGCGGTTGCAGGCGGTCGGCCATGAAAGGAATCACCAGCCGCACCGCCGCCGAGGTCACGGCGTAGCTTGCCAGCACCGTGCCGATGGCCGATGCGCTCAATCCCCGCTGGTGCCCCAGGATGGGCAAGGCGAAGGCATGGGCATCCCAGCAGGCGGCGATCAGCCAGTTGATGAAAAAAAGGCGCCGCAGGTCGGCGTCGCCCAGCAGATCCCAGGCCTTGCGCGGCGCGACCGGGGCGCTGGCGGGTGGCCGGGGCGCGTCCGCGGGAACCAGGGCCGTGACGAGCAGCGTGCCCAAGGGCAGCAAGGCCAGGCCCACAAACGCCGCGCGGTAGCTCACATGGTCGATCAGGGCGCCGGCCAGCATGGGCCCGACAAAGGTGGCCACCGAGGGCGCGAGAGCCACCCAGCTGAAGATGCGCAGCCGTTCGGCGTCGCCCCGGGCCAGTCGACCGGCGGTGCGCTGCAGAGAAATCATGCCTATGGCCGATCCGGCGCCGACCAGCGCGGCCGCCGAGCCCAGCGCCAGCACATGCGACGACAAGGCCCCCAGCGTCGCCCCGGCCAGTGCCAGCACGGCGCCGATGCGCGACGCCGGGTGGTAACCCCGCCGGTCCACCAGACGCCCTGCAGGGATCGCCAACAAAAAGGGGAACACCGCGAACAAGGCCATCAACAGGCCGATCACGGCGGCACCGCGCGCCTCGCTCACCGCGAGCAACGGAATGGTCATGCGCATGCCGTTCAGGCAGCCGTGCAGACCCACCTGCGCGGCCACCAGCGCCAGCAGCGTCAACCCGAGTTGGGAACGGTCCTCCCGGGCCGCCCGATCAGCCGAGGGCATCCTCGATGGCCGAAATCAGCCGTGCGTCATCGGGCGTCACGTCCGGCGCAAAGCGCGCCACCACGCTGCCTTCGCGGTTGACCAGGAACTTCTCGAAGTTCCACATCACGTCGGTGTCGCCCGCAGGCAGCAGCTTGTGCTTGCTCAGGGTGTCACGCAGCTGCGGGTTGCCGGACAACACAGCGTGGGGCTGCGCCGCGATCAATGCGGCGTACAGCGGGTGGCGTGGCGCGCTGTTGATGCGGAGCTTGGCAAACAGCGGAAAGCTGACGTGATAGTTGGTGTCGCAGAAGCTGCGAATCTCGTCTTCGCTGCCCGGTTCCTGCCCGGCAAAGTCGTTGCAGGGAAAGCCCAGCACCTCAAGCCCCCGGCCGTGGAACCGGTCGTGCAGGTTCTGCAAGCCGGTGTACTGGGGTGTCAGGCCGCACTTGGAGGCCACATTGACAACCAGCAGAACCTGGCCCTTGAACGGTCCGAGCGTGGTGGACTGACCGTCCAGGGATTGCAGCGGAATGTCGTGAAAGGATGTGCTCATGGCGTTTCCTCGGCGTAGGCGTGTTGGACAAGGGTCATGCGGCCGCCAGCCAGCATCAGGGCGCAGAACATCTGCAGCTCGACAATTTCGGCGGTGGAAAAATGGGTCGCCAGCTCGGCGAAATCGGTGTCGTCGATGGCGTGCGGGTCGGCCGTGAAACGTTCGGCGTAGCGCAGGGCCACCTGTTCAGCGGGGCTGAAGCGGTCGCTCTCCACCGACTGGCAGCTCAGCGCTTCCAGGTCTTGCGCGTCCACCGCGTCACTCTTGCGCGCCAGCTGGCAGGCCCGGCATTGGGTAATGCTGGCAACGCGCAGGCGCACCAGCTCCCGCAGCCGCCCGTCGAGCAACCCGTGGTTGTGGAGCTGGTCCAGTAGCGCCAGCCAGGCCAGTGCGGCCTGCGGGCGGTGCGCCCAAACCTGCACCGGCACGGTCGCGCTGAGCATGCGGGTGTCACGCCCCTGCTGTACGGCGGTGGCCAGCGCGGCGGGGAAGTTTGCCAGGGCCACGAGCGGAAGTCGGGCCAAGCTCAAAGCCTCTCGATGAGCGTGGCAGTGCCCATTCCACCGGCGCAGCAGATCGCCTGAATGGCATAACGACCACCCCTGCGCTCCAACTCGTGCAGCATGGAGGTCATGATGCGCGCGCCGCTGGCGCCCAGCGGGTGGCCCAACGCGATAGCGCCGCCATTGACGTTGAGCCGGTCGCTGGAGACTCCGAGCTCTTTCATCCACACCAGCGGCACGGGCGCGAAGGCTTCGTTGATTTCGAACAGGTCGATGTCGTCCAGCGTCAGTCCGGCCTGTGCCAGGACTTTGCGCGTGGCGGCAATCGGGCCGGTCAACATCAGCGTGGGGTCGGATCCCACCGTGGTCATGGCGCGAATCCGCGCGCGGGGCTTCAGGCCCAGCGATGCGGCCTTGATGGAAGACATGAGCAGCAAGGCGGCCGCGCCGTCGGAGATCTGCGAGGAGTTGCCTGCTGTCAGGCGGCCATCGGGACGGAAGCTGGCCTTGAGCGTGGCGAGTTTCTCCGCGGCTGTGCCAGGGCGAATGGTTTCGTCGGCCGAGAACAAGGGCGCGTCGCCCTCCAGCGCCTTTTCGCGCACCTGCGCCACCGGCACCGGGACGATCTCCTGGCGGAAGTAACCGGCCTCGGCGGCAGCGGCGGCGCGGCGGTGGCTTTCCACCGCGAAGGCATCGAGTTCGCCGCGGCTCAGGTTCCATTGGTCGCAAAGGCGCTCGGCGGCTTCGCCCTGACCGGTCAACTCGTAGCGGTCTGCGGCCATCCATCCAAAGGCTTCGCCGTGGATGCTGCGGTTGCTGCCCATGGGCACGCGGCTCATGTTCTCGGCGCCACCGGCTACCACCACATTGGCCGAGCCAAACGCTATCAGGCCGGCGGCCACATGCACAGCCTCTTCGCCCGAGCCGCACTTGCGGTCGATCGTCAGGCCCGGAATGGCGCAGGGCCAGCCCGCACCCAGCAGCGCGGTCCGCGCGATGTTGGCCGATTGCTCACCCACCTGGGTGACACAGCCAAAGATAACGTCGTCCACCACCTCCGGCTTCAGGCCGGCGCGGGTGATCAG
Organism: Comamonadaceae bacterium; assembly: GCA_023259355.1. Taxonomy (GTDB): domain Bacteria; phylum Pseudomonadota; class Gammaproteobacteria; order Burkholderiales; family Burkholderiaceae_C; genus JAHFQI01. Next base: position 5,900 of record JAHFQI010000051.1, on the reverse strand, counting down.
CTCATCCAGAACGACGGCACCCAGGTGATCGGCACGGACGCCGGCCAGGCTACCGCGAAACTTGCCGACGGGCGTGCGCACCGCGCCGAGGATCACGACATCGACGACGCTCACAGGACACTCGCCTTCAAGCCTGAGCCCGGAACGCGCTGGCCTTTTTCATCGTATCGATAAACACCCGCGCCAGTCTTGCGACCGTGGCGGCCCGAAGCCACCATCTTGATGATCAGCGGGCAGGGACGAAACTTGTCGCCCAGGGTCGAATGCAGGTAGCGCAGCACCGACAGGCGGGTGTCCCAGCCGGTCAGGTCACCCAGCTCCAGCGGGCCCATCGGATGGTTGAAACCCATGCGCAGCGCGGTGTCGATGTCCTCGGCCGTGGCCACACCCTCCTGCAACATCCACATGGCTTCGTTGCCCAGCATGGCCGACATGCGGCTGGTGGTCAGGCCGGGGGCTTCGTTGACGACGATGGAGGTCTTGCCCAGCGCGTCGCTGTAGGCGCGTGTCTTGGCGATGGTTTCGTCGCTGGTCGCTAGGCCGCGCACTAGCTCCACCAGTTTCATCTTGTGCACCGGGTTGAAGAAGTGCATGCCGACCACGCGCTCAGGATTGGATACCGCAGTGGCGATCTCGGTCACGCTGAGCGCCGAGGTGTTGGTGGCGATGATGGCACCCGGCAACATGTGCGCAGCCGCCGTGCCCACCACCTCTTTTTTCACCGCTAGGTTTTCTGTGACGGTCTCGACCAGCAAGGCCGCGCCTTTGCTGGCCGAGGCGAGATCGGGCTGCGTGGTCAGGCGCGCCTTGGCTGCTTCGGCCACCGTTGCATCGAGCTTGCCCAGCTTGACGCCGTCGTCCAGGATCTTGGCCACGGCCGCCAGCGCCTTGGCGGCCGCCGCGACGTTGCTGTCCACCAGCACGGTGGTGAAGCCGGCGCTAGCGAATGCGTGCGCGATGCCGGTGCCCATCAGGCCACCGCCAACGACGACGACCTTGTCTTTCGTGATACTCATAGTGTCTCTTTCAAAGTGTTCAGTCCATCGTCGTGACGACGTTGCGCAGCGTGCCGATACCGGGGATCTCTCCCTCGACCACGTCACCAGGCCGGAGGAACTTGCCCGTGCCCTGTGCTGTGCCAGCGGGCGAGCCGGTGAACATGACATCGCCGCATTCGAAGCGCGAACGCTCGTCCACGAACTTGACCAGTTCACCCACGTTCCAGGTCATTTCGGCGGTGTCGCCATCCTGGCGGAGGTCGCCGTTGACGCGCAACAGCAGCCGCAAGGACAGCTTGCCGGTCGGAAACTCTTCGCGCGTCACGATCCAAGGACCCAGGCCAGTGGTCTGGTCCCCGCTTTTGGCAGCGAACAGATCCATGCCGACGCCCGGTGGCCCGCTGCGCTGCAGGTCGCGCGAACTCACGTCGTTGCCGACGGTATACCCCAGCACGCTGGCCAGGGGGTCCGCGCGGTTGACCTTATCGCCAATCACGGCGACGAGTTCGATTTCATGATCCAGCTCCTGCGTCAGCGGCGGGTAGCGTATGGGATCATTCGCGCCAATGAGTGCGCCATAGGCCTTGAGAAAGGCGATCGGCTGGCTGTGCGACTTGATGCCGAAGTCGGCCGCCAGGTGCTTGGCGTAGTTTGCACCTGCAACCACCACGCGGTTGGTCTTCTCAATCGGCGGCAACAGCCTCACGGAGGTGATGGGACGCGCCGGACCGCTGAACCGCAGGGTGCCTTCACCCTCACCACGGGTGATGGCCGGACCCCAGTCGGGAACGCCACCTTCGATCGGGCGCAGTTCTCCGCGTTCGACATTCACCAGCGCCCAGAAAGGTGCGCCGCCATCGGTGCAGCGGGCGAACTTCATGCTGCGTTGGCCTTGGTCGCGGGCTTGCCCAGCTTGGCTGGATCGAGGTGCAGCAATTCGCAGGCATTTTTCCAGCGGATCTTCTGCAGGTCGTCATCAGTCAGGCGCAGGCCATCGGTCAGGTCGTGGCGCACCGCGTCGCTGCCGCCGAAGTTACTGCCATACAGAACTCGGTCGGCGCCAATGATATCCACCAGGGCTTGCCGCATCGGCACTTCGTGCAGCTCCACGTCGAACCAGAAGTTCTTCAGGTACTCCTCGACGGGCTTCTTGTTGAAGGCTACATCCAGGTTGCGGTTGGTCTGTGCCAGGCGGCCGAGTTGGTAGGGGATGTAGCCACCACCATGGGTGATGTAGACCTTGAGGCTGGGGAAGCGGTCGAGCACGCCGCCGTTGATCAGGTACCAGAAGAAGCGCGTCTCGTCGTAGTTCATGCCGACGATGGCGGTGGTTTCGTACTTGTCATGGTCGGCCTGCATGCCCCAGGTCACAGACTGGTTGTAACCATGGATAAAGATCGGCAGATCCAGGTCACACATCGTCTTCCAGACGACATCCAGCTGCGGTGAGTCAGCTTCCAGGCCACCAAAGTTGGCACCACCAGCCACCAGGCCCTTGGCGCCGAGTTCTGTGCACGCACGTCGGATTTCCTTTGCGGCATCATGCGGCGCGTTCAGCGGCGCGTGGGCCCAGAACATCAAGCGATCCGGCGCGGCCGAGCAGTAGTCGGCCAGGATATCGTTGACCTTAGTGGCAAAGCGCACGGAAAACTCGGGGTCGGCCCAGTACATGTAGCAGTGCGAGGGAACAGACAACACCTGCGCGTTCTGTCCAGCTGCGTCCATGCCGGCGAGACGGTTCCTGGGGTCGGCCCATCGGGCCATGTATTCCTCGACGCTAGGGCCCTTGCCGGCGCGCACCGCGGCCTTGCGTTCGGGCGAGCCCAAGCGCAGCACCCAATGACCGACGCGCAGCTTGACGTCGCCGTCGGGGTGGCGCTCGAAGAATGGTCCCCAGAACGGATGCTGGTTGTAGTACCCGGGTAGCGGGGCGTGGGCGTGGAGATCGATCAGCATGAGTGGTCTTTCAAGTTCAGCAGTGCCTCGAGGGACTCTGCAAATGTCGTTTCGGGTATCAAGGATGCAGCCAAGACTCCGGAATTCCGGCGTGGATTTGCGCTGCGTCAATGCGATATTAAGCAGAAAATGCGATTCTGTTCAAGTTATCGAAAACACTGATCTGCTTCGATGGCCCGATCGGGCCGGTCGCAGCCTGTCATTCACCGGAGTTTTTTCATGTACCAACACCTGCTTGTAGCCCTGGATGACACCCCCCTGGGCATGACCACGGTCAGCCGGGCTGTCCCGTTCGCAGGCGCCCTCGGCGCGCGGATCACCTTCTTTCACGCCACGCCCGATCTGGCCGCCACCGGCGAAGGCGCGCTCCTGTATTCAATGGACAGCCGGGCGTTGACCGAGGAAAGCAACGGTCCCAGGAATGCTGTGCTGCTCAAGGCCGCTACCGCGGCCAGGATCGGTGGCGTCGAGTGCGCGACCGACGCACAGGTCAGTGACCACCCTGCCCAGGCCATCCTTGATGCGGCGCACCGCCACGGTTGTGACCTGGTGTTCGTGAGTTCCCACGGGCGCCTGCCGGGTTTGCGTGGCTGGCTGCACGGCAGTGTGACGAATCGCCTGCTCCAGATCGCTGACCTGCCGGTGCATGTCGCCAACATCGAGGCCAACGACAGCCAGGCCAACGCCAATCGGGCGCTGTCGATCGTGGGGGGCGAACACCGCTCGATCGCGGCGGTATTGGGCGGTCTGCAGCAATTGGTCCGGCTGGCACACGCCAATGCCAGCGCGCCGGATGTCGCCTCGATGCGCCAGATGGTCGACTACATGCGCCGGTTTCCGGCGGCTTTGCACCACCCCAAGGAAGAAGCGTTTGTCTTTCGCCTGCTGCGGCAGCACACCAGCGATTTCAACGGTGCACTGAACGAACTTGAGCGGCAGCACGCCCTGGAAAACGAGCTGGTGGGCGCCTTGTCCCATGCACTGGATCGCCAGGAAAGCGGTGAAGCCGATGCCACCGAGGCGATCAACGCGGCAGTCCAGCGGCTGGCTGGCGCGGTGTGGGAACACATGGTGCTGGAGGAGTCCACGATCTTCCCGGCCGCGCGCCGTCACCTCTCACCCGCCGACTGGGCCGCCGTCTGCGAGGCCTTTTCAGCCCACCAAGACCCGTTGCGAGGCCCGTCTCCGGAATTGGCCATGAAAAAATTGTTCGGGCGCATTGCCACCGCCCTGCTGCAGGAAACGCCCCGGGTCGCCGCAGGCTGACCCGGTTGATCGAATTGCCAGTTCAGCGTCTGGCGCGCGGGCTCGCGCCTGCAGCCAGCGACTCCAGCATTCTCCCAATGCGCCGGGGCAAGGCCCGGCGGTCACTGTCACCAGGCACCAACTGCTCGCTCAGGACGTAGCGGATCAGCAGCTCGCACACCAGTTCGCGGTCGAGCTTTATTCCCAGCCGCGCCTCCCAGGCATCGAACACAATGCCCAACACGTCCTGGAACCGAACCACGGAATCGTGAAAAATGCGCCGGAAAAATCCGAGCGCGTACTCCGGCGCCACCACCAGCAGCCGACGCGCCTTGCCATGTTCCAGGTAATAGTCCAGGTAGCGCACCAAGGCGGCAAAACGTTCATCGGGATCCTGGTAGGACTCGACCGCTTCGACCAGCGAGACGTGAAAGCGCTCTCGCTTGTGCCTTGAGAATGCATCGAGAAGTTCATCCTGGGATGAAAAATAGCGGTAGAACGTGCCACGCGAGACATCGGCTGCACGGCAGACATCCAGGATGGAAATCCGTTCAGCCCCCGACTCAAGCACGATATTTTCGGTTGCCGCCAGGATGTTGGCGATGGTTTGCTCCGAGCGCCGGTTGCTGCGAACCCGTCGCACCCCGTTCGTGGCCGCAACGGCGACGGCAACGGGCGTTCGATCTTCCGGTGCAACGACAGCCAGGCTGGCGGGTTTCCGGCTGGTCTTGCGCACCAGCGTTCCCTCCTCGATCGGGGCCGCGGGCTTTTTTTTCTGGTTGCTCTTGAGACTCATTTCCATGCTTTCAGAGGATCTGTACAAGTATCGGTGAATTGGTAGCAGGCAAGGGTTTACCAGCACATCTGGCAATTAATCTATATATAGAATATTCATCTGAATTTAGAATGTTTCCCTGCACACCAAAGTGCAACACGGAGTTTTAGACATGGCAGGCATCGGAAATCCAGAGACGTGGTCCATTGGCCAGCAGGATACGGTCATCGCAGCGCTGGAGCGTGCTGTGGCGCAACACCCTGACCGTGTGCTGCTCGACTTTTCGGGGGAACTGCACACCTACCGCGACGTTGACCGCCAGTCGACACAATTGGCCCATGCGTTTGCCGCGCTGGGCGTGCAAGCGGGCCAGACCGTCGTGACCATGCTCGACAACAACATCGATGCGGTGCTGTGCTGGTTCGCCATCAACAAACTTTGCGCGGTCAGTGTGCCCATCAACACAGCCCTCAAGGGGGAGTTCCTGCGCCATCAGATCGCCGACGCCGGCACGGCACTGGTGATTTGCGAAGCCACCTATGTGGAACGCATCGCCGCCGTCTCTGACGGTTTGCCTGAAGTCAGGCAGGTGCTCCATCGCGGACCAGCGGGCAACGGCCGCTGTGGCGTGCTGCCACTCGCCTCGCTCGACGGGAATCGCAGTGGTGACGACGGTCCCTTCGAACGCAAGCCCAATCCGTGGGAACTGGCCTGCCTGATCTACACCTCGGGCACGACCGGCCCCTCCAAGGGTTGCATGATCAGCTACAACTACATGTGCAACCTGGCGCGCCTGCAGTTGCGCGCCGGGCCGGCGAACGCCTCCGACGTGACGATCACACCACTGCCGTTGTTCCACATGAACGCAATGTGTGTCGGCGTGCTGGCGTCGATCCTGGTCGGTGCGCGAGTGGCGTTCGTTCCGC
>JAHFQI010000050.1 GCA_023259355.1 Comamonadaceae bacterium | reverse complement strand
TATTCTGGAAGTCCAGTTTATCCGACCAAATAAACCGGAGCGACGGGCCGCTATTGGCTTCGCCTATGCCTCCCAGCCTGCTTGACATTGCACTTTCAAGTGTCGATACTGTGTTTTTGTACATGGTTTTGATTCTATGAACTCTGTCGCCTATCTTCCCCAGTCCAAGCGCCTGCTTGATCAGGTGCGCGAGGTACTTCGTTACAAACACTATAGCCTTAAAACCGAACAGGCTTACTTGTACTGGGTTCGTTTTTCGTGCGCTGGCATGGGCGAGGCGGGCAAATGAAGCACCCCGGCTACATGGGCGGAGCGGAGGTGACACAGTTTTTGACCATGCTCGCCAATGAGCGCCGGGTATCGGTGTCCACGCACAATCAGGCTCTCAGTGCTTTGCTGTTTTTGTACCGCGAGGTGCTGGCAATTGATTTGCCCTGGCTGACCGAGGTGCAGCGCCCGACCCGGCCCAGGCGGATTCCGTCTGTATTGACCAAGGCTGAAGTCGCCTCCCTTTTGGGCGCAATGGATGGCGACATGGCGTTGTTGGCCAAACTGTTGTATGGCACGGGCATGCGCTTGATGGAGGGCTTGCGCCTGCGTGTCAAAGACGTCGATTTTGACCGCCAGGTGTTGATCGTGCGTGAGGCCAAAGGTGGTAAAGACCGGGTGGTCATGTTGCCGCGCTCTTTGCATGAAGCTCTGAAGGCACAAGTGGGCCGAGCCCGGACGTTGTGGACGCATGACCGCGAGGTGGGCACCGAAGGGGTCGAGGTGCCCGATGCGCTGGCCGTCAAATACCCTGATCTCGGGCGGCGTTGGGGCTGGTTTTGGGTGTTTCCTGCAGCCAGGCTTTCTGTTGACCCGCGATCCCGAATCGAGCGCAGACATCATGTGTACGAGGAGCGTTTGCAACGCGCCATCAAGCTGGCAAGCGCCGTTGCACAAATTTTCAAACCGGTGTCGGTTCATACCTTGCGCCACTCGTTCGCAACCCACCTGCTGCAAGCAGGCACCGATATCCGCACCGTCCAGGAACTGCTCGGCCACAGTGACGTGTCCACCACCATGATTTACACCCATGTGCTGAAGGTGGCTGCGGGCGGCACGGTCAGTCCGCTCGATGCCATGCTTACCCCCTGAGCAACACGGCCGAGGCCGGCATCAGGGGGCCGCCCGCTGGAACTCCTGCGCCACTTCGGCCACCAGGGCATCCACCGACTGCACCGCACGCACGCCCGACACGCTGTGGCCCGCGCTCCAGATGTCGCGCCAGCGGCGCGGGCCGTCACCCGTGTTGCCGTGCGCGTTGCCGCCGAACATCTGGGCCGCGGTGTCTGGCGTCACGGTCTCGTCCAGCGTGGCCGGGTCGAGCCCGGCGCGGCGAATGGCCGGCAGCAGCATGTTGGTGGGCAGGCCGCTGAAGGCGCGGGTGAGCAGCACGTCGTCCATGCTGGCATCGACCAGCATCTGGCGGTAGGCGTCCCCGGCCAGGCTTTCGCGCGTGGCGATGAAGCGCGTGCCCATGTAGGCCAGGTCGCAGCCCAGCACCTGGGCTGCGCGCAGCGCCACGCCGTCGCTGATGCCGCCGGCCAGCACCAGCGGGCCGTCGTACTCGGCGCGCAGCGCGCGCACAAAGGCAAAGGGGTTGAGCCAACCGGTCTGGCCGCCCGCCCCGGCCGTCAGCAACACCAGGCCGTCAACGCCCACCTGGATGGCCTTGCGCGCATGCTCCAGCGTGGCCACGTCGGCCAGCACCAGGCAGCCGATGCCGTGCAGCGCCTCGATGGCCGGTGCCGGTGAGCCCACGCTGGTGATGACCAGCTCCACCCGGTGGCGCAGCAGGCAGGCCAGGTCCTCGGCCATGCGCGGCGAGCGCATGATGAGGTTGGGGCAAAACGGCGCCGCCTGCCCTGGCGCGACGGACAGCCGCGCGGTGAGGTCGGCAAGCCACTCGTCAAGCTGTGCGCTGCTGCGGGCATTGACGGTGGGAAAGGCGCCGATCACGCCGTTGCGGCAAGCCGCCGCCACCAGCTCGACGCCCGAAACATGGAGCATGGGCGCGGCAATCAGCGGCAGCCGCAGCCGGCGGGTGATGCGTTCGGGCAGGCGGGATGGGGTCATGTCGCTGCAATCCTCTCATGGACCTTCGGAACCTCGCAGGCCGGCATGACGGGCCTCCGCCCCTTGAAGATCAAATTTCCGTCCGGGCTCGTGTAGTTCTGTAAAAAACTCAATCATCAGCCGGTTGACAATTTCGGACTGCTCATAGGCCACCCAGTGGCTCGCATCGGGCACGATGCGGCAGGTCAGCCGCTGCGCATTGGCTTGCAGATAGGCGGCGCGCGCCACCGCATCGGGCTGCGGCAAAGGATCGCGGTCGCCCAGAATGCACAGCACCGGGCAGCGCGTAGCGCGCAGGCTAGGCCCCAGCGTGTCGCGGTAGCCCAGAAAACGCGACTTGAAGCGCACCAGACTGTGGTTGCGCCGCTGCATCGCCACCGCCAGCGCGTCGATGCGGCGCGGGTCGCCAACCATCATCAGCTCGAGGTTGCGGCGATGGATCGCGTTCTGCTCATCGTCGGAGGCGCCCGGGGGAATCGGTTTGAGTGACGGCCGTGTCCACGCGCCAGGGGGAAAGCCGCCGGGCCCGAGCAGGCACACACCGGTCACGCGCTCGGGCAGGTGCGCCGCCAGCCAGGCGGACATCACGCCGCCATAGGAAAAGCCGGCGACCATGAAGGACTCGCCGGGTGGCACCAGCCCGCCTTGCACGGCCGCCAGCAGGTACTGGCCGTAGCCGTCGAGGTCGCAGTCCGGCGGCACGTCGAGCGACTCGCCCATGCCCGGCAGGTCGGGCACGACGACGCGGAAGTGCTGCGCCAGCGCTGGCAGGTTGCGAATCCAGTGCGTCCATGAACCGGTGCCGCCGTGCAGCAGCAGCAAGGTCGGGCCACGGCCTGCTGCGCGGGCGATGACGCCGGCGCTGCGCCAGGTCTGCCAGTCCAGCGCGGGCAGCAGGGTCTGCGGCTCGATCAATGGCAGTGCATCGGTGGTGCTCAGGGGTGCGCTCACAGCGTCGCCTCCGTGCCCAGGATGTTGGTGATCTGGCTCGACAGCACGCCGCCATTGCCGTGGCACAGCGCGAGCTGCGCGTCCTTCACCTGGCGCGCACCGGCCTGGCCGCGCAGTTGCTGCACCGCCTCGACCAGGGTGAACATGCCGTACATGCCGGGGTGAACGCAGGACAGCCCGCCGCCGTTGGTGTTGACCGGCAGTGCGCCGCCCGGTGCGATGGCGCCGCTGGCCACGAAGGCCCCGCCCTCGCCCTTTTTGCAAAAGCCCAGGTCTTCCAGAAACAGGATGGTGTTGATGGTGAAGGCGTCGTACAGTTCCACCACGTCGATGTCGGATGGCTTGAGGCCGGCCATCGCGAAAGCGCGGCGACCCGAATCGAGCGCGGCGGTCTCGGTCAGGTCGGGCATGGCCATGATGTTCATGTGCGTGGTGGCCGCTGCGGCGCCGAGCAGGTAGACCGGCTTCTGGGGCAGATCGCGCGCGCGCGCGGCGGTGGTCATCACCAGCGCGGCGCCGCCGTCGGTGACCAGGCAGCAGTCGCGCACCGTCAACGGACTGGAGACCATGCGCGAGGCCAGCACGTCGGCAATGCTCAACGGCCCGCGCATGAAGGCCGCCGGATTGAGGTTGGCCCAGGCGCGCGCGGCCACCGCCACCGCGGCCATCTGCTCGCGCGTGGTGCCGTACAGGTGCATGTGGCGCGAGGCCGCCAGCGCGTACGAGGTGGCCGGGAAGATCGGCGCATACGGCGCTTCGTAGGCGAAGGGCTTGACCGCCGAGATCAGCTTGCCCGAGGCGCTGCGCTGGTTGCTGCCGTAGAAGATGAGCGCGGTCTCGCACAGCCCCTCCTTGAGCGCCATGGCCGCCATCTGCGTGTACGACAGAAAGGTCGAGCCGCCGGTGCGGTTGTTGTCGCTGAACTTGGGCTGCACCCCCAGCATCTCGGCGATCAGCAGGGCCGACAGCGGGTTGGCGTTGCCCGGCAGCGAGCCGAACACGGCATCGACGTGGCGCGTGGTCAAACCGGCCTCGGCCAGGGCCTTGACGCTGGCCTCGACGGCGATGTCCTCCGAGGTCCGGCCCGGCGCCTCGCCCAGGCCGGCCAATGCCGCGCCCACAATGGCGGCGCTGCCGCGAATGCCCTGATTCATGATGCGGCTCCGGTGACTGCGTCAAACACCACGCATGGCTCGTTGCCCGCGCCCGGCGCCACGCGCGCCTGCACCGCCATGCCGATGCGCACCGCGTCATGGGCCACGCCGTCGACGCGGCTCATCATGCGCGGGCCCTCGGCCAGATCGACCAGCACCACGTTGTACGGCCCGCCTTTTTCCGCGCTGCGGTTGACGACGCTCACCGCATGCACCGCGCCGCGACCGCTGGGCTGGACCCAGGCCAGATCGACGCTGCCGCAGTGCATGCAGACCAGCCGTGGATAGAACTGGTGTTGGCGGCAGGAACGGCAGTGCTGGATGCGGAACTCGCCACGCGCGAGAAATTCGGCATAGCGCGTGTCGGGACCGGGGCCGGCGGTCCAGTCCGTCGCGACGGAAGGGTTCATGGTTTCGATGCTCATAAAGTGGTGCTAGAAGTGGAGGCGTGGTGCCGGAGGTTGCGCGCTTCAGGCGGGAAGCTCAAGAACCGCCTTGGCCAGGATGTTGCGCTGGATCTCGTTGGTGCCGCCGTAAATCGTGGCCGGGCGGGCGGAGAAGAAAACATTGGCCATGTGCAAGCCGTCGCCGCCGGGCAACGCAATGGCCTCGTCGCAGGTGGCGCGCTCGGCGCCGGTTTCCAGCATCAGGTCGGCGATGCGCTGGAGGGCCTCGGTGATCCATATCTTCAGGATCGAAACCTCGGGGCCGAGTTCGTGCCCGCGCCGCAGCACATCAACGCAGCGCACAAAGGCCGCGCCCAGGTCATCGACGTCCAGGCGCAATTCGTCATAGCGCGCACGCCAGGCAGGGTCGGTCCAGGCGCCACTGGACACGGCCAGTTCGCGCAGCCGCTGCAGCGGCGCCTGCGCCACGCGCGGGTTGCCAATCATGATGCGCTCCGAGCCGAGCAGCGACTTGGCCATGGTCCAGCCCTGATTGAGTCCGCCGACCAGATTGGCGCGCGGCACCCGCACATTGTCAAAGAACACCTCGCAGAACTCGGCGCTGCCGCCCAGGTTGCGGATGCGCTTGACGGTGATGCCCGGCGAACGCATGTCGGCCAGCAGGAAGCTGATGCCCTCCTGCTTTTTCGCCTTTTTATCGGTGCGCACCAGCAGAAAGATCATGTCGGCTTCGTGCGCGAACGAGGTCCATATCTTCTGCCCGTTGACGACGAAGTGATCGCCGTCAAGCTCGGCCGTGGTGCGCAGATTGGCCAGATCCGAGCCCGCCGAGGGTTCGGAATAGCCCTGGCACCAGCGTACCTCGCCCGACAAAATCCTGGGCAGGATGTCGCGCTGCTGCGCCTCGGTGCCGTAACGGATCAGCAGCGGCCCGAGCATCACCACACCCATGTTGGGCGCGATGTTGATGCCATGACGGTCGAACTCTGACTGAAAGGCAACCTGCTCGTAAGCGCTCAGGCCCATGCCGCCATGCGCCTTGGGCCAGCCCGGCGCCACCCAGCCCTGGGCGTGCAGCTTGGCGTGCCAGGACTTGGCCTCCATCTGGCTCAGGCGGCTGGGCGGAAAGCGCCATTCCGGCGGAAAGTTGTCGGCAATCCAGCGCCGCAGTTCGGCGCTGCGAATCGCCTGCTCGCCACTGCCAAGGGTCTCGGGCGCGTTCTCCCCCAGGCCCTCGACCGGCGCCAGCGCGCCGTAGCGGCCGCGGTGCCAGGCGGCAGACCCCAGCCACGCGGCCAGCACCATGGCCTTCTTGAGGAACAGGCCGATGTCGCACTCGTCGGTATAGCCGATACCGCCGTGCAACTGGATACAGCCCTTGGTGACCTTGAGCGCCGCGTCCGCGCAGCGTGCCTTGGCCTGGCTGGCGGCAATCGCCCGCGCCTGCGCGTCGTCGTCAGTTGGCCCGTCGCCCAGGGCATCGGCGCGCTGGAGCGACTGCATCAGCACCGCGCGCGCCAGCTCCACCTGCACCAGCAGGTCCACCGCCCGGTGCTGCAGCGCCTGGAAGCCGCCGATGGCGCGGCCAAACTGCTCGCGCGTCTTGATGTAGGCCACGCTGATCTCGAGCGCGCGCGTCATCACGCCCAGCAGCTCGGCGCTGGCGGCGATGCGGGCCTCGTCGAGCGCGCGTTGCAGCACCGCGCGCGCCGTGCCGCTGCCGGCCACGATCTGGGCCGCGCCGACTTCCACTTGGTCGAACGCAAGCGCGCCCCAGGCGGCGCCATCGACCCGCGGCTGGGTGCGCAGCGACAACCCGCGCGCACCGGCCTCGACCAGCAACAGCACCATGCCGCCCGGCGCGCTGGCCGAGACGACAAAGGCATCGGCCGCCTCCGCCGCGGCGACAAACAGCTTGCTGCCGCTGAGCACGAAGCCCTCGCCCTGGGGCCGCGCCTGCAGCATGGGCCGCGCGCCGTTCGGGTCATCGGCAGACTCCTGCCACGCCAGCGCCAGCGCGCATTGCCCGCTGGCCAATTGCGGCAACCAGCGCGCCTGCAAGGCCTCGTTGCCGCCGTGGATCAGCGCCGCGCCGGGCAGCAGCGCGCCCGCAATGAGCGGCTCGGGCGCCAGTGCGCGCCCGCTTTGCTCCAGCAGCAGCGCCGCTTGCGTCAGGCTGCCCTCGCTGCCACCGTGGCGCTCGGGCAGGCGCAGGCCGGTCCAGCCCAGCGCGGCCATCTCGCGCCAGCGCGCGCGGTCATAGCCGGGCGCGCGCGCGCGCCACTCGCGCAGGCGCCGGCCATCGCCGTCGCCGGCAAAAAAACTCGCTGCGGCGTCGCGCAGCATGCGCTGCTCTTGCCCGAGGTCATCCAGACGCGCGCCAAGGTCGATCATGTTCAATTTCCCATCAAGTCAAAATCAAAACAGACAGCAGGAGATGGCCACAGGCTTTTTGCAAGTCCATCACGGCAGCACACGCGGCATCGGCCACTGGCAGTGGTGCCGTCGAGCGCCACCGCACCAGTCCGTCCGTGCGGCACCTTGCCCCGTGTGTTCTGCGCCTTTTCGGTACGGCCCGTGGCTTGCGCTCAAAATCCTGTCGCATTTTTTATTCTAACAAACGACAGTTTGTTATCCTATCAAGTGCCAATTGGTTTGGCGACGCTTTTTAACACCTCATCTTCTGGAGTCTGCACATGTTCAACGGAAAAGCACTTGGCGGCAAAGTCGCCATCGTCACCGGCGCCGGTCAAGGCATAGGCGCGGCGGTCGCTCGCGCTTATGCCGCTCAAGGCGCCAAGGTCGCCGTCGTCGACTGGAACCTGGAGACCGCCGAACAGGTGGCGCAGTCCATCCGCGCTGCGGGCGGACAGGCCATCGCGCTGAAGTGCGACGTCGCGGACCGCGCTGCGGTGGATGCGATGGCCGCCGCGACGGTGGCAAAGTTCGGCCCGGTGGACGTGCTGGTCAACAACGCCGGCATCACGCGTACGGCCATGCTGCACAAGATGACGCAGCACCAGTGGGACCAGGTGCTTGCGGTGCATCTGAGCGGCAGCTTCAACTGCCTGCAGGCCGTGGTCGGCGGCATGATGGAGCGTCAGCGCGGCTGGATCATCAACACGATCTCGACCGCCGGCATCCTGGGCACCATCGGACAGATCAACTACGGTTCGGCCAAGGCCGGCCTGATCGGCTTCACCAAGTCGGCGGCGCGTGAACTGGCGCGCTACAACATCATCGTAAACTGCGTCGCGCCGGGTGCGGCCACGCCGATGACGGAAACCATCCGCACCGACGAGCGCTTCAAGACGCGCACGCTCGAGCGCATCCCGCTCGGCCGCTGGGCCGAGCCGGAGGAACTGGCGCCGGTGTGGGTGTTCCTGGCGTCCGAAGGCGCGAGCTACGTCACCGGCCAGCTCATCGGCGCCGACGGCGGCATGTCGATCCACTGAGAGCGGTCATGCAGACACCCAACCCCAGCCCGCGCGCATCGCTGGACGCGCTGTTCAATCCGCGCGCCATCGCCGTCTATGGCGCGTCGTCCGACCCCACCAAGATCGGCGGCCGCCCGCTCGACTTCCTCAAAGGCAGCGGCTATGACGGGCCGCTGTACCCGATCAACCCCAAGTCGGCAATGATCCAGGGCCTGCCTGCGTTTGCCACCGTCTCGGCCGTGCCCGGCCCGGTGGACATGGCCATCGTCGCGGTGCCCGCGCCCGGCGTGCTGGCGGCCCTGGAAGACTGCGCCGCCAAGGGCGTCGGCGGGGCCGTGGTGTTGAGCTCGGGCTTTGCCGAAGTCGGCGGTCAGGGCGCGCAATGGCAGCAGCAGATCACCGCGCTGGCACGCCGCACCGGCATGCGCGTGGTCGGACCCAACTGCATGGGCATCATCAATGTGCGCCGCCGCATTCTGGGCACCTTCACGCCCAGCGCCGCCGGGTTCGGGCTGGTGCCGGGCCGCATCAGCCTGGTCAGCCAGAGCGGGGCCTTCGGCGGCTACTGCCTGTCGCTGATCCGCCAACGCGGCCTCGGGTTGAACCTGTGGATCACCACAGGCAACCAGTGCGACGTCGACTTCGCCGATTGCGTGAACCACTACGCCCAGGACGACGGCACCGACGTCATCATGGGCTACGTCGAGGCCGCCACCGACAAGGACCGGCTCGTTGCCGCGCTGGCGCTGGCGCGCGCGCGCGGCAAGCGCATCGTGCTGATGAAGGTCGGCAGCTCCGAGGCCGGCGCGCAGGCCACCGCCTCGCACACTGCCTCGCTGGCCGGCTCGGACCAGGTCTACGACGGACTCTTCAAGCAGTACGGTGTCTACCGCGCGCGCACCATCGACGAGTTGTTCGACGTGGCTTATGCCTGCTCGGTGGCCCGCCAGCCCCCCAAGGGCAACCGCATCGGCCTGCTGACGGTATCGGGCGGCGTCGGCGCCCTGATGGCCGACGTCGCCACCGAGTGCGGGCTCGATGTCGCGCCGATGCCCGAAGACGCGCAGCGCCGCCTGAAGGAAATCCTGCCCTTCGCCGGGCCGCGCAACCCGGTCGACATGACGGCGCAGCTCGTCAACGACCTGACGCTGTTCGAAAAGAACTTCCAGCTCATGCTCGAGGAAGGCGGCTACGACGTCGTCGTCGCGTTTCTGTCCAGCGTCGGCCAGGTGGCCGAACTCAGCAGCAACCTGCTGGAGCAGCTCAAGAAGGTGCTCCAGCGCTTCCCCGACCGCACCGTCATCATGTCGATGCTGGCCTCAGCCGAAGTGCGCAAGCTCTACGAAGCCGCCGGCGTGATGCTGTTCGACGAACCGACTCGCGCGGTGCGCGCGGCCAGCGCCCTGGTGCATCTGGCTGCCGAGGCCGAACGCGCCAAGACCTTGTCGGCCCCGCCGGCGCTGCCCGCCGGGGCGCTGGCCCCGCCGGCGCACGCCATCAACGAAATCGAGGCCAAGCGCGTGCTGGCCAGCGCCGGCATCCCGGTCGTGCGCGAGTTGCTTGCGGCCAGCGAGGACGAGGCCGTGCGCTGCGCCGCCGAAACCGGCTACCCCCTGGTGCTGAAGATCGCCTCGGCCGACATCGCGCACAAGAGCGAGATCGGCGGCGTGCTGCTGGGCCTGAGCGACGAGGCCCAGGTGCGCGAGGGCTTTCGCACCCTGATGCAGCGCGCGCACCAGCACGCGCCGCAGGCGCGGCTGGACGGCGTGGTGGTCGCGCGCATGGCCCAAAAAGGCGTGGAAACCATCCTCGGCGTTCACCGCGACCCGGTGTTCGGCCCGGTGGTGATGTTCGGCCTGGGCGGTGTGTTCGTCGAAGCCTTCAAGGACGTGGCCTTCCGGATCGCCCCCTTTGGCGTGGCCGAGGCGCGCGCGATGATCAACGAGGTCAAGGGCCGCATCCTGCTGACCGGCCTGCGCGGCCAGCCGCCGGCCGACGAAGACGCGCTGGCCGATGCCGTCTCGCGGCTGTCGGTCTATGCCGCGCGCCACGCGGACGCCATCGAGAGCATCGACATCAACCCCTTTGTCGTGCTGCCACGCGGCGAAGGCGCCATGGCGCTCGATGCGCTGATCGTGCCGCGCCTGACTCCGGCGTGAGGCCCCTGACGGGCGCCGGGGACCGGTGCCCGTCAGCGACCTGGCCTGGTCAGACCAGCTCGGCCATCGAGCCGCGGCGCATCATCAGTTTTTCGGTGAACTCCAGCACCTGCTGGTCGCGCTGGTTGAACACGCGCACACGGCCATGCATCACGCCGCGCTTGCCGTCCGACAGGTTTTTCTTGTCCTCGACGGTAATCTCGGCGCGCAGCGTGTCGCCCGGCCGCACCGGCACCGTGAACTTGAAGTTGCTCAGTTCCAATGCGGCAATGGTCGCCGGGCCAAGGATCTCCTCCATCATGCCGGCGGCCAGCGTGGCAGTCATCAGGCCCGGGCAAATCCGGCCGCCAAAGTCTGTGTGCTTCTTGGCGAACTCCTCGTTGATGAAGATCGGCAGCTTCAATCCGGCGAAGCAGGTGAACATGACGATGTCGGCTTCGGTAACGGTTCGTCCGTAGCTCTTGAACACATCGCCGGGGTTGAGATCGTCCAGTGATCGATTGGACATGCAGTAGCTCCTTGTAGTTCGAGGGTTGATCCCAGGGTTGCCAAATTAACGAACGGTTATTAGGATACCCTACCTAGTCACGCCACCCTTTGACCTTTCAAAAGAAAACGAGAATTCACGATGACATCGCTGCACGGCATCCGTGTGCTTGATCTGACCAGTTACCTCATGGGTCCGTTCGCGACCCAGATTCTGGGCGACATGGGCGCTGACGTCATCAAGATCGAGCCCCACGAGGGCGACCTGGTGCGCATGATCGGCCCCGCGCGCAGCCCCGGCATGGGCGGCATGTTCATGCAGTGCAACCGCAACAAGCGCAGCCTGGTGCTCGATCTCAAGCAACCCGCAGGTCGGGACGCCGTACTCAAACTCGCCGAACGCGCCGACATCCTGGTCCACAATGTGCGGCCGCAGGCGATGGCGCGACTGGGCCTGTCGTACGAAGCCGTGTCCGCCGCCAACCCGGCCATCGTCTACATCGGCGCCGTCGGCTTCGGCCAGGACGGCCCCTATGCGGCGCAGCCGGCGCTCGACGACCTGATGCAAGGCATGGTGGCCATCCCCAGCCTGTTCGAGCGTGCCGGCGCCGAGGGGCCGCGCTACGTACCGCTGGCCATGGCCGACCGCCAGGCCGGTCTGGCCCTGGTCAATGCGGTGCTCGGCGCCCTGGTTCACAAGCTGCGCAGCGGCGAAGGCCAGGCGGTCGAAATGCCCATGTTCGAGACCCTGGCCCAAGGCGTTCTGGGCGACCACCTGATGGGCGCAGCGTTCGACCCGCCACTCGGGCCGCCGGGCTACGCCCGCCACCTCAGCCGTGACCGCCGCCCCTTCCGCACCGCCGACGGTCATGTCTGCGCGTTCATCATCTCGGATCGCCAGTGGCGCAACTTCTTCGCCGGCATCGGCGAGCCGGCCCGCATGGACGACCCGCGTTTTGCCACCTTGCCCGCGCGCACCGAGCACTCGGGCGAGGTCTACGGCTTTCTCGAGGCCCTCTTTCGCACCCGGACCACCGCGCAGTGGCTCGAACTGCTGCGCGCGGCCGACATCCCGGCGGGCCCCCTGCACACGCTCGAATCGCTGCTGGAGGACGAGCACCTGAACGCGGTGGGCTTCTTCGAGCGGCGCGAGCATCCGAGCGAAGGCCCGGTGCTGAACCTGCGTCCGCCCGCGCGCTGGTCGCGCACGCCGCTGGAAACCGCGCGCCTGGCGCCGCGCCTGGGCGAGCACAGCGCCGAAGTGCTGGCGGAAGCGGGCTATTCACTGGCGCAGATCGACGCGCTGGCCGCCGCTGGCGTCACGACACCCAGAGGCTGATCATCCTGGAAACCGCAATTGACCGCCTACAACCACTGGCTAAACTGCATGCCCTCCAACTTTTGCACCCACGCACGGCATCCCCTCTGGCGTGAGCGCGCGTCCAACTTCGGTTTCTAGGATCATGGAAGGCAAAATAGCCCTGATCACCGGCGGCACGCGCGGCATCGGTTTTCACATTGCCCAGGAGCTGGCGCGCCGCGGCGCCCATGTGGTGGTCACCGGCCGCGATCCGGCGCATGGCGAAGAAGCGCTGGCGCAGTTGCGCAAGATCACGCCCAAGGTCGGCTTCGAGGCCGGCGCCGGCGGCGATCACGCGGCCATGACCACGGTGGTCGAGCGCACGGTGCGCCAGGCCGGCGGACTCGACATCCTGGTCAGCGCCGGCGCCCAAGGCCCGGTCGGGCCGATGCTCTTTGCCGACATGACCGCCGAGCAAATCGAAGCCAGCGTCCAGGCCCGGCTGTTCCCGAGAATTTTTCCGGTCCATGCGGCGCTGCCGGCACTGCGCGCGCGCGGCGCCGGCTCGGTCATCATGGTGACCACCGACGCGGCCCGCCATCCGACACCGGGCGAGGCGGTGATCGGCGCGGTGGGCGCGGCCATTGTGCTGATGACCAAGGCGCTGGCACGGGAGTTTTCGCGCTGGAACATCCGCGTCAATGCGGTCGCCCTGACGCTCACCTCCGACACGCCGGCCTGGGACCGCATCTTCTCCAAGCCCAGCTTTGAGAACCGGTTGTTTTCCAAGGCCCTGGAGCGTTTTCCGCAAGGCCGCGCGCCGACGGCGGGCGAGGTCGCGCAGGTCGCGGCCTTCCTGGCCTCCGATGCCGCATCGCAGGTCACCGGTCAGACCGTCAGCGTCAACGGCGGCCTGTCCTTTGGCGGATGGTGAAAACGTGACGATGCCGTCCGCCGCCGCCTCAGACGCCGCGAAACCGCGGCTGACGCTTCTCGAGCAAGGCTTGCACGCCTTCCTTGGCGTCGGCCATCTCCAGCGTGCGCGACTGGGCGTGCGCCTCATACTCGCCGGCGGTCTTCGGGTCCCAACCCAGGCCGCGGTACATCGAGCGCTTCATCATGCGCACCGCCGCCGGCGCGCCGGCGGCGATCTCGGCGGCCAGTTCATGCGCCTTCGCAAGCACCTGGTCGGGCGCGGTGGCGTAGTTGGCAATGCCCATCTCGGCGGCCTGGGCGCCGGAGAACACGCGGCCGGTGAACAGCAGCTCCGCGGCGCGCGGGACACCGGCGATGCGCGGCAGCAAGTAGCTGATCGCCATGCCCGAGTGCAATCCGAGGCGCGCGAAGTTGGCACCGTATCTTGCATCGCGGTTGGCCACGCGGATGTCGCACACCAGGCCCAGGCCGAAACCGCCGCCGATGGCGTGGCCGTTCATCGCCGCGATCACCGGCACTTCGACATCGAGGATGGTCAGGAACGGCCGGTAAATGCCGTACGATGCTTCATGAGGCAGCGCGTCGCCGCGATCAAGGATGCCGCTCCGAAAATCGGCCCCCGAACAGAAATTCGCACCGCTGCCGGTGATCACGAGGCAGCGAATATCGCGGTCGGCCCGGACGACATCGATCACGCCCTGAAAGGCTTGAAGCATCTCCGGCGCCATCGCATTGCGCTTGTCCGGACGATTGAGCGTGATCGTGCAGACGAAGTCTCGGGTACTGGTCAACACAGCGGGTTCGGTCATATGAGTTCCTTCTATTTGAAGCCATTTTCGGCTGTGTTGATTTTACGGGCTTGCGCCGCGGCGGTGGTCAAGACACCGGAACCCACGCACCGCCATTTTTTCCCTCACCCACCTCAACCTTAATCTCCAATGGAGGACGACATGAAAACCTTTCAACGACGCTTCGCTTTGCTCTTGTGCCTGTTCGTTTTTTCTCAGGCCCAGTACACCGCCGCCCAGACCTGGCCTGCCAAGCCGATCCGCATGATCGTGCCGCAGGGCGCGGGCGGCAGTACCGATATCTGGGCCCGGATGATTGCCCTCAAGATGGGGGAAGCCCTGGGACAGCAAGTGGTGGTGGAAAACCGTCCCGGCGCCGGCGGCATCATCGGCGTGGACGCCGCAGCCAAGGCCGCGGCCGACGGCTATACCATTTTGTTTGGCTCCAGCACGACGGTGGCGGCCAACGTCAGCTTGTACAGCAAGGTGCCGTTCGATCCGATAAAGGACTTCACGCCGCTGGCCATGGCCGTCGTGGCCCCTTTCGTTTTTGTCGTGAACCCGTCGCTGCCGGTCCACAACATGAAGGAGCTGATCGCCCTGGCCAAATCCAAGCCCGGCGAATTGAACTATGGCTCGGGCACCAATTCCGCCCAGATTTGCACCGAGATGTTGAAGTCCCTGGCAGGGGTGAACATCACCATGGTTCCCTATAAGAGCAGCCCCCAGGCGTTGACCGACTTGATGGCCGGGCAATTGCAGGTGGTGTGCGAACCTCTCGCCAGCAGCATGCCCCAAGTCAAAGCGGGCAAGCTCAGGGTTCTGGCAGTCACCAGCGCGAAACGCACGGCACTGGCGCCCGAATTTCCCACCGTGGTGGAGGCCGGGATTCCGGGGTTTGAATACACGGCCTGGGTCGGCTTCTTCGCGCCGGCCGGAACGCCAAAGGATATCGCCAGCAAATTGGGCGCCGAAATCCTGAAAGTGCTGAAGCAGCCGGACACGCTTGAAAAACTGAAGAGCGCAGGTGCCGAGCCGATCCCCGGGAACGCCGAAGAACTGGCCGCCATTCACAAGGCGGATATTGCCCGATTGACCAAGGTGATCAAGGAAGCCGGCATCAAGGTCGAATGACAAGCCCAGCCTCAAGGAAAAGCAAGATGAACCTTATTCGACTCTGGTTTGTGACGGTTGCCATTCTGGTGGCCGCGCCGCAAGCGGCGCTGGCGCAGCCCACCTACCCCAGCAAGCCGATCCGCTTCATCATCCCCTTCGCGCCCGGCGGCGCCACCGACATCATGGCGCGCATGATCGGGCAAAAACTCACCGAGGCCTGGGGGCAGCCGGTGGTGGTGGACAGCAAACCCGGTGCGAACGGCATCATCGCCTCCGAAGCAACCGCGAAGGCCGCGCCCGACGGCTACACCATGCTGCTGGCGGTGCTCAGCACACACGCGACCAATGTGTCGCTCTACAGCAAGCTGCCCTACGATCCGGTGCGCGACTTCACGCCGGTGGTGCTGATGGCCTACACGCCGCTGGTGCTCGTCGTGCCGGCGGCCTCGCCATTCAAATCGGTCAAGGATCTGGTCGATGCGGCCAAGGCCAAACCCGGCCAACTGAACTTCTCGGCGGGTACGGCGACCATCCATCTCACCGGCGAGCTGTTCAAGTCGGTCACCGGCACCGACATCACGGCGGTTCCGTACAAAGGCACGGTGCCCGGGCTGATGGCGGTGATGTCGGGCGAGGTCGGCTTCACGTTCGAGCCGCCGGTCACCGCCTTGCCGCAGATCAAGGGCAGCCGCGTGCGCGCGCTGGCGGTCACGTCGCCACAGCGCTCGCCCTTGTTGCCGGACGTGCCGACCGTCCAGGAAGCCGGCGTACCCAGCTTCGAAGCCTACTCCTGGTTAGGCATCATGATGCCCGCCGGCGTTCCGCGCGAGATCACGGCGAAGATGGAGAGCGAAGTCTTGCGCATCCTGACGCTGCCGGACATCAAGGAAAAGCTGGCAGCCTCCGGGCTGGACCTGCTGCCCATGACCGGCGAACGGTTCGCGGCCTTCGCCAAGACCGAAACCGAGAAGTGGGCCAAGACCATCAAGGCATCGGGGATGAAAATCGAATGAAGCCAAGGCATCGGCGGCCCTCGGCGACTGTTCATGGCGCAGCCTGCCGCGCGCGACGGCACCGCCAAGTGGCGTCGCGTGGCGAAGAAATCCAACTACAATGCCAAGGATTTGATGCTTGGATCCAAGGAGACATCGTTGCTCGTCGAAACCTACCTGGGCCGCGTGTCGCCGCTGGAGTGCGACCATCTCGGCCACATGAACGTGCAGTTCTATGTCGCCAAAGTCTCGGACGCCGCCTGGCATGTGATGGCCTCGATCGGCATCACGCCGGCCTTCATCCGCGAGCGGCGGCAGGCACCCGCCGCCGTGAAACAGGAAATCGCCTACCTGAAGGAGTTGCTGGCCGGTGACTTGGTGCGCATGGAAAGCGGTGTGCTGGAGGCCAGTGAACGCAAGATCACCTTCTTTCATCGCCTGCGCAAGATCGAGACCGACCAGGTGGTGATGACGTCCAAGGTGTTCACCGTCAACATGGACCTCGACGCGCGCCGCTCGGCACCGCTGGATGCCGGCGTTCTGGCCAGGGCGCGCGAGCGCTTGCTGGCGGAGGACGGCCTGTGAGCGCGCCGGGCCGCCCCAAGCGCCACACCGCAGCGCAAAGCGCGGAGGTTTCTCTGTGAGCGCGCTCTTCGTCACCGGCCGTGGCGCGATCAACGCCTGGGAGTGCGACCAGTGGGGCCACCTGAACGTGCAGTTCTACCTGGCCAAGGCCAGCGACGCGCAGGCCGTACACGCGGCCCGGCTGGGCCTGGTGCCATCGCGGCTTCGTGGGACGGGGCCCTGCCTCATGCCAGTCGCCGACCGCACCCTGTTCAAACGCGAACTGCGTGCCGGCGACATCTACGCCATCCGCACCGGCATCCGCGCCGCTGCAGCCGGCGGCACGCTCGACATTGCCAGCCGCATGTTCAACCAGGACACCGGCGTCGAATCGGCGGCCTTCGAAACCCGCTTGCGCTGGATGGCACCTGACCGCCATACTGCCCTGCCCTGGCCTGACGACGTTCTTGCCGCCGCTGTGGCACTGGCGGGCGAACTGCCCGAGGCGCCACCACCACCGCCGATGGCGCAGACGGCAGCGTCCGCGCCCGATCTCGGCAGCCTCGCGTTGACCTATCGCGGTTCCGTCGAAACCTGGGAATGCGGCGCCGACGGCATCGCGCCGCCGCGCGCCCACATCGCGCGCTTCAACGACGCCATCACGCACCTGTTCCGCGTGCTCAAGATCGACCGCGCCTGCCTGTTCCAGCGCGGCTTCGGGTCGGCAGCGCTGGACTACGACATCGCCTACCTGCGCCCGATGCGCGCCGGCCAGTGCGTGGACATCCGCAGCGGCCTGCTCGCGGCGGGCGAGAAGATATTCCACGTGGTGCATTACGTGGTCGATTCGGTCAGCGGCGAGATCATCACGTCCATCGTCGTCACCGCCTTGTTCTTCGACCTCACGGCGCGCAAGTCAGTGGCGATCCGGCAGGCCCTTGCGGGCGGGGTCGGTAGCCCGCTCGCCGTCATGGCGGCGCAGCGCGGAGGCGCGGCATGACAGGCGTTGTCACCCCCTCCGGTGCGCCGACGCGGCCCGCTGCGGCCCCATCAGGCGGCTCGCTGGCCGGGTTGCGCGTGCTGGACTTGTCGCGCGTACTGGCCGGGCCGCTGTGCGCCCAGATGCTGGGCGACCACGGCGCCGAGGTGATCAAGGTCGAGCCGCCTGTCGGCGATGAGTCGCGGCGCTTCGGCCCGCCCTACGACGACTCGGGCGATGCCGCCTATTTCGGCGCGCTCAATCGCGGCAAGCGCTCAATCGGCCTGGATCTGTCCCGTCCGGAGGGCCGAGCGGTGCTCGTGCGGCTGATCGAAGGCGCCGACGTGCTGGTGGAGAATTTCCTGCCCGGCACGATGGAACGCTGGAACCTCGGCTACGAGCAAGTGCTGGCGGCGCGCTACCCGCGCCTGATCTACTGCACCGTCTCGGGCTTTGGCGCCGACGGGCCGCTTGGCGGCCTGCCGGGCTACGACGCCGTGCTGCAGGCGATGTGCGGCCTGATGAGCATCAACGGCACACCCGAAACCGGCCCCTTGCGCATCGGCGTGCCTGTCGTCGACTACCTGACCGGCTACAACGCGCTGACCGGTGTGCTGCTGGCTCTGGCCGTGCGCGAGCGCACCGGCCGCGGCCAGCGCGTCGAGGCCACGCTGTTCGACACCGGCCTGAGCCTGCTCATGCCCCATGCATCGAACTGGCTCTATTCGGGCCGCACGCCGCAGTTGCTGGGCAGCTCGCACCCGAATATCGCGCCCTACGACCGCTACGCGGCCGGCGACGGCGAGCTGTTCCTCGGCGTGGTCAGCGATGCCCAGTTCCGCCGTTTCTGCGAATGCGTGGCGCGCAGCGATCTGGCCGATGACGCCCGCTTCGCCGACAACCCGGCCCGGTTGCACAACCGCGAAGCCTTGCGCGCCGAGATCGAGCGCTCGCTCGCCGCGTTCCCGGTGGCCGAGCTGTGCGAAAAGCTGATGCGCCACGGCGTGCCGGCCGGTCCGGTCAACAACGTGCCGCAGGCCCTGACCCAGCCGCATTCAGCGCATCGCAACATGCTGGTGGCGCAGGAAGGCCATCGCTCAGTCGGACTACCGGTCAAACTATCGGCCAACCCGGGCCGGCCGGGGCACCGGCCGCCGCGCCTGGGCGAACATGCCGACGAAATCCTCACGGAGCTCGGCTACGACCGTGCCGCCATCGACGCGCTGCGCAGCGCGTCCGTGGTGGTGAGCCGCTCAGCGCCCCCACCCGCAGCCTGATCCGTGCGGCCGGGGCCACCCCAAGCAAGCACAACCCCCTCTGGAGGCAGCAAAGTACACGCAGTGACGAGCGTGGGGGCCAGTGCGCCGCGCCGGGCCGCCCCAAGCAAGCACAGCCCCCTCGGGGGGCAGCGAAGTACACGCAGTGACGAGCGTGGGGGCCAGCTACTCGATCTTGAAGTTCGTTTCCTTGACCACCTTGGCCCATTGCGCGGTTTCGGTGACCATGAGGGCGGCGAACTGCTCCGGCGTGTTGCCCACCGGTTCATAGTTGAGCGATGCCAGTCGCTCCTTCACGTCGGGCATGGCGACGATCTTCCTGATCTCTTCGTGCAGCCGCGCGATTACCGGTTTCGGCGTTCCAGTCGGTGCCAGCAGGCCGGCCCAGGAGTTGAGTTCCACTCCCTGCACGCCAACTTCGATCATCGTCGGCACATCGGGCAGCAAGGGCGAGCGCTTGGGCAACAGCACCGCCAGCGCGCGCAAGCGGCCGGCCTTGATGTGGCTGACGGCAGTGAACGGATCTATCGTCATCGCCACTTCGCCGGCCAGCACGGCGGCCAGTTGCGGGCCGGTGCCCTTGTACGGGATCGGCACGATGTAGGCCCCGGTAGCCTTCTTGAAGTTCTCGCCAATCAACTGGATCAGGCTGGTGCCGGCGGCGAAATCGTACTTGCCCGGCTTGGATCTGACCAGCGCAATGAACTCCTGCATGGTCTTGGCCGGCACGGAAGGGTGTACCACCATCACCCCGCCGAGATTGGCCACGATGCTGATCGGCGCCAAATCCTTGAGCGGATCGAAGGGCAGCTTGTAGAGGGCGGGTGTCAGGGTCTGCGCACTGGCCACCGTCAACAGCAGCGTGTAACCGTCGGGTGCTGCCTTGGCCACCACATCGGTGCCGACGATGCCGTTGGCACCGGCCTTGTTGTCGATCACCACCGGCTGACCCAACCCATCGGCCAGCTTCTGCGAAATGATGCGGGCCACCACGTCGGTGGCGCCGCCCGGCGCGAACGGCACCACCAGACGAATCGGCTTGCTCGGCCAAGTGTCGGCGAGAACCGGCAGCGCGGTCACGGCGCCGGCGAGCGCGGAAAGGATCAAAGGTCGTCTTTGCATGGTGTGTTCTCCAAAAAAAAGAAGTGCCTGCTCTCAACCCTTGCGTTGATCGAAGGCGCGGCCGTAAACCATGGACGCGATTGTATTACGCAGGATTTCGGTGGTGCCGCCGCCGAGCGCGAAGCCACGCGAATCCCGCACCATGCGCTCCAGCGGCAGGTCGCGCGTGAAGCCGGCATGGCCATGGATCTGCAGTGCCTCGTTGGTCACGCGCTGCACCATCTCGTTGGCATAGAGCTTGGCCATCGCGGCTTCCAGCGGGTCGGGGAAACCGTCGACCAGCTTGGTCGCCGCGCGGTAGATCATCAGGCGCGCGGCATGCAGTTGCACCGCCATATCGGCGACCTTCCATTGCAGACCCTGGAACTCGCAGATCGGCCGGCCGAACTGTTCGCGTTCCTGCGAATAGGCCTTGGCCGCCTCGTAGGCGGCTTGCGCCACACCCAGGCACATGGCGGCATTGCCCACCCGCTCCGGGCCGAAGGAGCTCATCAGGCGCTTGAAGCTGCGAGTCGAGTCCGGGTCGCCGGCCAGCACCACATTCTCGCGCGGCACCCGGCAGTGGTCGAAGTAGAGCTGCACCTCGGGCATGCCCCGCCCACCCATCTTGCGGTCTGGATGGCCGACCTCGAAGCCCTTGGTACCGCGCTCGACCACCAGCGCGCCGATGCCTCGCGGTCCTTCGGTCTTGCCCCAGCGTGCGAAGACGAAAATGTGGCTGGCCAGGTGACCACCGGTGCAATAGGCCTTCTGGCCGTTGAGCACGATGTCGTCTCCATCGGGCGTGGCCGAGGTGATCATGTCGGTCATGCCCGAGCCGGCACCGGGTTCGCTGATGCCGATGGCAAAGCTGTACTTGCCACTTGCACAACCCGGCAGCCAGCGCTGTTTCTGTTCTTCGGACGCCAGGATGGCGAGCGCCCGCGAAGGCCCGTTGATGGCGATCTGCGCCACCAGCGCGGTGTTGAAGCACACGCGCGCGATTTCCTCGAGCATGATCGTGCCCTGGATCACGGGCGCACCCGAGCCACCATAGGCTTCGGGAATGACCATCCCCAGGTAACCCAGCTTGGCCAGCAGCGCGCGGTTCTCCTCCGGGAACTCCTCCTTCTCATCCCAATGGGCCGCCTTGTCGCGAAAGGCGCGTTCGGCGGTCTTGCGGACTTCCTGGCGGAAGGCTTCGAGGTCGGGGTCGAGTTGAAACATGCTTGTTCTCCGTGAATCAGTGGCCGACGAACTTGGGAATGCGCTTTTCCAGGAAGGCAGCGACGCCCTCCTTCCGGTCATCGCTTTGCAGCACCAGGTTCTGGGCCTGCGCTTCGTAGTCGAGAAAGGCTTCGAGACTGGGCTGCATCGAGGCGCGGAACATGCGCTTGCCCATGGCCAGCGCGAAGGTGGCCGATTCGGCCAGTTCTTCGGCCAGCGCAACGGCGCGCGCGTCGAGCTGGTCGTCGGGCACGACCTCGTTGACCATGCCCATCTGTTTGCCCTCCTCGGCCGGCACCATGCGCGCCGACATCATCAGCTCTCGCGCGCGCAGCACGCCGATGTACTGGGTGAGGAAATAGGCCGCGGCACCATCGGGCGCCAGACCGATTTTCTTGAACACCAGGCTGAACTTGGCGTTGTCGGAGGCGAGGATCACATCACAGGACAGCGCCAGGCTCCAGCCCACGCCCACAGTCGCGCCGCGCACCGCACAGATCACCGGTTTGTCCAGATTGGCCAACCCGGCGATCACGCGGTGCGCACGCTGGATGCGCTGCCGACCGCTCAGGACATCCAGGCCCTTCATCGTGCCGACGTCGGCACCGGCGCAGAACGCGCGGCCCTCGCCGCGCAGCAGCACGGCGCGCACCTCGCGATCCTTCTGCAGGCTCGTCGTGGCTTCGGCGAGCGACTCCATCATCTCGGGCGTGAGCGCGTTCAGCCGCTCGGGCCTCGCCAGCACGAGATGGGCCACGGCGCCGTGGCGTTCGATGCGGATGGTCATGGCGTGCTTATTTGTTGCTGCCCTGGGCGTACTGCACCGCCACCCGGCCCACCCGCTCACGGGCGATGATGAGCTTCATGATCTGCGCCGTGCCGTCGCCGATCTGCAAGCCCAGCGTATCGCGCATGCGCTGCTGGTGCGGCAGATCGGTGGTGTAGCCGTAGTGGCCATGGGTCAGCAGGCATTGTTGAATCACCTCATAGCTGATTTTCGGCACCCACCACTTGCACATGGCGGCCTCGGCAGTATGCGGCAGGCCGGCGTCGCGCAGCCACAGCGTGCGGTAGCACAGCGCCCGCGCCGCCGTCAGCAGCGTGTCGGCTTCGGCCAGCGGGAAGGTCACGCCCTGGTATTGGGCCAGCGGGGCGCCGAAGGCCTTGCGCTCCTTGATGTATTCCCAGGACTCGTCCAGCGAGGCCTGCGCCGCGGCCAGGCATTGCAGACCGATCAGCGCGCGGCTGTAGTCGAAGCCGTTCATGATCTGGAAGAAGGAGCGGTTCTCCTCGCCCATCAGGTGGCTGGCGGGGATCTTGACGTTGTCGAAGAACACCGAGCCGCGGCCGACGATCTTGGTGCCCACATCGCTGAAGCGCGCGCAGCTCACGCCCGGCGCGTTCATCGGAATGACGAAGGCGCTGATGCCCTTGGCCACGGCGTCCACCTTGCCGGTGCGGGCGAAGGACACGATGACATCGGCCTGCTCGCAGAAGCTGATCGAGGTCTTCTCGCCGTTGATGACGTAGTGGTCGCCCTGGCGCTCGGCGCGCAGGATCAGGTTGGCGGCGTCGGAGCCGCCGCGCGGTTCGGTCAAACCCAGTGCCACCAGCGCTTCGCCCGCCGCCAGCTTGGGCACCCACTGCTGCGCCACCTCGGGCGCAGCGTACTTGCACAGGATCTGGCCCATCAGCCAGCTCACGAGCTGGACGTAGCTCATGTTGAAGTCGCCATAGGCGATCTGCTCGATGATCACGCCCGAGGTGACGCAATCCACGCCCATGCCCCCGAAGTCTTCGGGCAGGGCCGCGCTGATGAGCCCCAGACTGCCCATCTCCTTGAGCACGGCGCGGTCGATGGTGTGGCTTTGTTCCCGCTTCATGTAATCGGGAGCCA
>JAHFQI010000049.1 GCA_023259355.1 Comamonadaceae bacterium | reverse complement strand
CGGCGGCCTGGCCAACGTGCTGGAAAAATCACTGGGCGGTGCCAAGAAGGGCGGCAACGCGCCGCTGATGGAGGTCTACGAATACGCCGAGCCCGTGACCCAGCACGGCCTGGTGTTCATGGACACGCCCGGCTACGACCCGGTGTCCGCCACCGGGCAGATCGCCGGCGGCGCCAACCTGATCTGCTTCACCACCGGGCGCGGCTCCTGCTTCGGCTCGGTGCCGGCGCCGACCATCAAGCTGGCCAGCAACACCCCCATGTACCAGCGCATGGTGAGCGACATGGACATCAACTGCGGTGTCGTGATCGACGGCGAGGCCACCATCGAGACCATGGGCCGGCAGATTTTCGAGCAGATCCTGCGCCATGCCTCCGGCGAGCCGACCAAAAGCGAGGCGCTGGGCGTCGGGCTCAACGAATTCGTGCCCTGGCCGCTGGGCGTGCTGGCCTGAGCTTGCAAGCCGCACCCTGACCGCGCCGTGCCTGTGTGGGTCGGTTACCCCGCCCTTGGGGTAAATCCCGACTTTTTCATTGTCATATCGTAATACCATTGATGCGAGTCATTCCAGGGCGGCTGGCGACAACCCGAGGCCGCCCTTTCAGTTCCCTCGATCAATGGAGACGACCATGTCCAAGCCCGACATTCTTGCGGTTGCCAAGCTGCACCCGTTTTTCATGGAAGCGCTGCAAGCCCATTACACGGTGCACGACCGCGCCCACGAGGGCGATGCGGCGGCGTTCGCCGCGCTGGCGCCGCGCATCCAGGCCGTGGCCGCGACAGGGGAGTCGCTGGTGTCGGCCGATCTGCTGGCGCGGCTGCCGGCCGCGCGGGTGGTGTCGGTTTTCGGCGTGGGTTACGACGGGGTCGATGTGGCGGCCGCCAAGGCCCGGGGCATTCCGGTGACCCACACCCCCGACGTGCTGACCGACGACGTGGCGGACCTGGCCATGGCGCTGCTGCTGTCGATCGCCCGGCGCGTGCCGCAGGCGGACCGTTTTGTGCGCGCAGGGCAATGGCCCGGCGGCCCGCTGGCGCTCGGGCGCAAGGTGACCGGCGCCCGGCTGGGCATCGTGGGGCTGGGGCGCATCGGCCAGGCGATTGCCCGCCGCGCCGCCGCCTTCGACATGCGGATCGCCTACACGGCCCGCAATGAAAAGCCGGGCTCGGGCTACCGCTACGTGGCCAGTGCCGAGGCGCTGGCCGCGGAGGTCGATTTCCTGGTTGTCATCACCCCGGGCGGCGCGGCCACGCGCAAGCTGATCAACGCGCAGGTGCTCAAGGCCCTGGGTCCTAAGGGCTACCTGATCAATGTGGCGCGCGGCAGTGTCTGCGACGAGGCCGCGGTGATCGAGGCGCTGCAGAACGGCGTCATCGCCGGGGCGGCGCTCGACGTGTTCGAGGCGGAGCCCCATGTGCCGCCGGCCCTGTGGGGCATGGACCAGGTGGTCTTGACGCCTCACATGGCCAGTGCCACCCGTGAAACGCGGCAGGCCATGGCGGACCTGGCGTTCGCCAATCTGCAGGCCGGCGTGCGTGGCGAAGCCCTCCTGACGCCCGTCCCCGAGTGCCGCTGAGGCGGTCCCGCCCATGCGGGTTTGTCCCCGGTTTTTTTGTTTTCTATCGTCATATGATAGCAACGAAATAGCGCGCCCCAATGATCAAAAACGTCCACGGAAACACGGTTGATTTTCTCGGCGAAGCCATCGTCGGGGGGCGTTATGTCGTGGGTGCGGCGATTCCGACGGAGCCGGTGCTCTGCGAGGAACTCGGCGTCAGCCGGACGGTGGTGCGCGAATCGATCAAGTCGCTGGTGGCCAAGGGGCTGATCAGCACCGGGCCCAAGGTCGGCACGCGGGTCCTGCCCGCCGAGCAGTGGAACTGGTTCGACCCGGACGTGATTGCCTGGCAATCGAAGGCCGGCCTGTCGGTGGACTTCATTCGCGATCTTCAGTACCTGCGCCGCGTGGTCGAGCCCGCGGCCGTCAGGCTGGCGGCGGAGCGCGCCACGGAAAGTGATCTGGCGGACATCGAGGCGGCGTTTGCCGGCATGAAGACGGCTGTCATGGAAGGTGGCGACTACGTGACGCACGACCTGCGGTTTCACCAGGGCCTGCTGCGCGCCTCGCACAACCGCATGCTGGTGCAGATGAGCAAGGTGCTCAGCGCGCTGCTGCGCACGAGTTTCGAAATTTCCACCCGCAAGAAAGACGGTCCGCGCAGTTCGCTGCCGCTGCACCGCGCCGTGCTGGACGCTGTGGCCGCGCGCGATCCGGCCAAGGCGGAGCGCGCCATCCTGGTGCTGATCGACGGCGCGCACGACGACATGGAGCAGGTGCTCGCGTCGCGCCGCGGGCTGCCGCGCCTGGACCAGCCGGTGCCACACCTCAAGGTGCTCTGACCCCGGTTGCCCCTCCCGATTTCATCCCTGTCCATAACCATGTAAGGAGACTCTTCGATGAAAAAAAAGCTGTTTGTCACTTCCGCGCTGATGACCGCGGCGTTGCTGGCGTCCGGCCATGCGGCGGCCCAGGAAAAGCTCACCGTCTGGTGGGTCAAGGGCTTCTACAAGGCGGAGGACGAGGCGCTGTTCGTGGCGATCAAGAAGTTCGAGCAAAAGCACAAGGACATCAAGATCGAGCTGTCGCAGTACCCGATCCAGGACATGATCCCCAAGACCGTCGCGGCGCTGGATTCCGGCAGCCCGCCTGACGTCGCCTATGCCGACGTGTACGACTTCCAGGTCACCGCCAAATGGGCCTATGACGACAAGCTCGAGGACATCTCCAGCGTGATCGACCCGCTGCGTGCCAAATTCGAGCCGTCGGCGCTGTCGACCACCTTCCTGCTCGACAACGTGACGCAAAAGCGGGCCTACTACGCCTTCCCGATCAAGCAGCAGACCATGCACATCCAGTACTGGAAAGACATGCTGACCGATGCCGGTTTCAAGGAAGGCGACATTCCCAAGGACTGGAAGGGCTACTGGAGCTTCTGGTGCGACAAGGTGCAGACCGGCTACCGACAGAAGACGGGCAACCGGGGCTTCGGCATCGGCATGCCCATGGGCGTCGATTCGAGCGACTCGTTCTTCTCGTTCCTGACCTTCATGGACGCCTACAACATCAAGCTGGTGAACGACTCGGGCAAGCTGCTGGTCGATGATCCTTCGGTGCGCCAAAGCCTGATCAGCGCCATGACCGATTACACGGCCGTCTACAGCAAGGGCTGTACGCCGCCGTCCTCGACCAGCTGGAAGGACCCGGACAACAACGTCGCCTTCCACAACAAGACCACGGTGATGACGCACAACGCCACGATCTCGATCGCGGCGAAGTGGCTGGACGACATGAACAACGCCGCGCTGACCCAGGCCCAGCGCGATGTGGCCAAGGACAACTACACGAACAAGATTGCCACGGCGGGCTGGCCGAACAAGCCCGACGGAAGCAAGTTCGTCTACCGCACGGCCGTGAAAACCGGTGTGATCTTCAAGCAGGCCAAGAACAAGGCCGCGGCCAAGAAGTTCGTGGCTTTCCTGCTGGAAGACGCCAACCTGACGCCTTACGTCGAAGGTTCCCTGGGCCGCTGGTTCCCGGTGACCAAGGCCGCGCAGCAAAGCGCGTTCTGGAAGACCGACCCGCATCGCCTGGCCGTGTACAACCAGTACATGAGCGGCACCACGCCCTTCGAGTTCACCAAGAACTACAAGTTCACGGTGCTCAACAACGAGAACGTCTGGGCCAAGGCGATGAACCGCGTGCTCAATGAAAAGGTGCCGGTGGACAAGGCGGTTGATGAAATGATCGCGCGCATCAAGGCGGTCGCGGGCTGATCCTCGCCCGGCCGCGCCCGCCTTCCTCGCGGAAGGCGGGCGCGGCTCCTTCCAATCGTATTTTCCGGATTCAGCCCATGTCCAACGCAAGCCTGGCAATGCCCGTCGCCGCACCGGCCGCGCGCACCTCCACCCAGTGGGAGTTCTGGGGGCGGGTGCTCGTCGTGCCCTACCTGCTGATTTTCCTGGTTTTCGTGCTTTACCCGGTGTGCTACGGCCTGTGGCTGGCGCGGCATCCGGAAAGTTATGTCAAGCTGTTTGACGATCCCATTTTCTTTCGCACGGCCATCAACACCGTGATCTTCCTGGTGGTGGGCATCAACATCAAGATGGTCGTCGCCATGGTGCTGTCGGGCTTTTTCGTCCAGACGCGCTGGTGGATCAAGGCCCTGTCGCTGGTCTTCATCCTGCCCTGGGCCCTGCCGTCCATTCCGACCATCCTGTCGGTGCGCTTCATGCTCAACCCTGAATGGGGGGTGATCAATGCGCTGATTTTCCGCACGACGGGTCTGGATGGGCCGAACTGGCTCAACGACCCGACGCTGGCACTGTCGTTTTCCATGCTGATGCACATCTGGAAATCGCTGCCGTTCTGGACACTGATCCTGATCGCCGGACGCCTGGCCATTCCCGCCGAACAGTACGAAGCCGCCAGCGTGGACGGCGCCACCAGCTGGCAGAAGTTCCGCTTCATCACCTGGCCGTCGATGCGCACGCTCTACCTGACCTCGACCATCCTGTCGATGATCTGGACACTGGGCGACTTCAACAGCGTGTACCTGCTCACGGGCGGCGGGCCGGCCGACCTGACCCATGTGCTGGCCACCCTGGGCATCCGCTACCTGCGCCTGGACCAGGTGGACCTGGCCATGGCCTCGATCGTGGTGGCGCTGCCGATGGTGCTGCCGCTGGTGTACTTCATGATGAAGCGTCTCTCGAAATAAGGCCCATGCGATGAAACGACTGACCTTCAAGGCGGTGGCCACCGAGGCCAAGCTGCTGCTGATCGGCATCCCGGTGTTTCTGTGGACCATGATCCCGGTCTACCACCTGGTCCTGTTCGCGATTTCCTCCAAGGACTCGGCCACCTCGGGGCGCCTGTGGCCCAAGGAGCCGACGCTGCAGAACTTCGATTTCGTGTTTCACCAGAAGCACTTCTACCTCGACCATTTCTGGCGGCAGATGGGCAACTCGCTGCTGATCGCGCTGTCGGTGGGAGCCCTCACGCTGATCATCTCCACCTGCGCGGCTTTTGCAATCAGCCGTCTCAAGGTGCGCGGCGGCCGCACCGTCATGAACCTGGCGCTGTTCACGTACTTCATCCCGGCCGCCTTCCTGGCCGTGCCGATGTACAAGACCATGGGGGTGTACGGCCTGCTGAACAACCAGTGGTCGCTGATCCTGGCGATGGTGACGATCGCCTCACCTTACTGCATCTGGGTGCTCAAGCAGGCCTCGGACAAGCTGCCGTTCGAGCTCGACGAGGCGGCGCGTATCGACGGCGCCTCGCCCATGCAGCTGTTCCGCCTGGTCTACCTGCCGCTGATGGTGCCGTCGCTGGTGGCGGTGGGCACCTATTCGCTGCTGCTGGCCTGGAACGAGTACCTCTACGCCTTCCTGCTGCTGTCCAACGACACCAGCGTGACGCTGGCCGTGGCGCTGGGCAACTTCCTGTCCGCCGACGACTCTCCGTGGGAGTTGCTCATGACCACCGGCCTGATCTACGCACTGCCCCCGGCCGCGATCTATTACACCTTCAAGCGCTACATGGTCTCGGGCCTGACGGCCGGCGCCGTGAAAAGCTGAACACCCCCAATTTTGCGGGACAGATCTTCATCTCTGTCCTCAACTGATCAGGAGCCCCCATGGCAACCGTTTCATTTCGCGACATCAAGAAATCCTTCGGCAAGGTCGACATCATCCACGGCATCAGTTTCGACATCGCCGAGGGCGAATTCGTCGTGCTGGTTGGCCCCTCGGGCTGCGGCAAGTCCACGCTGCTGCGCATGCTGGCGGGCCTGGAGGAAATCTCCGGCGGCGAGATCCACATCGACGGCAAGGTGGTCAACGACCTGGAGCCCAAGGACCGCGACATCGCGATGGTGTTCCAGAGCTACGCGCTGTACCCGCACATGACGGTGCGCGACAACATGGCGTTCAGCCTCAAGCTGCGCAAGGCGGAAGAGTCGGTGACCACCGAGCGCGTCGGCAACGCGGCGCGCATCCTCAATCTCGACGCGCTGCTCGATCGCTTTCCGCGCGAGCTCTCGGGCGGCCAGCGCCAGCGCGTGGCCATGGGCCGTGCGATCGTGCGCGACCCCAAGGTGTTCCTGTTCGACGAGCCGCTGTCCAACCTCGACGCCAAGCTGCGCGTGGCCATGCGCGCCGAGATCAAGGCCCTGCACCAGCGCCTGAAGACCACCACCGTCTATGTGACGCACGACCAGATCGAGGCCATGACCATGGCCGACCGCATCGTCGTGATGCACGACGGCATCATCGAGCAGATCGGCACGCCGCTGGAGCTGTACGACCGCCCGCGCAACCTGTTCGTGGCGCAGTTCATCGGTTCACCGGCGATGAACGTGCTCAAGGGCAGCCTGCGCCAGGCGGACGGGCGCAGCTGGGTCGAGGCCGAAGGCCAGCAGTGGCCCGTGGGCACGCTCGCGCAGGGGCTCGATGGCCAGGCGGTCCAGTATGGTGTGCGTCCCGGTGACATCCGCGTGGCGGGCTCGGGCGGCGGCATCGCCGCGAAGGTCGTGGTGGTGGAGCCCACCGGGGCCGAGACCGAACTGCTGCTGCAGGTGGGCAATACGCAACTGGTCGTGGTGCTGCACGGCCGCACCGCCGCGCAGCCCGACGACACCGTGTACCTGCAGATCGATACGGCCAAGACCCACGTCTTCGACGGCGCCAGCGGCAACCGGCTGGACTGAGTTGAAGCATGGAACCTTGCCGCATCGTGGTGATGGGCGTGAGCGGCTGCGGCAAGAGCACCGTGGGCCGGCTGATCGCCGAAGGGCTGGGCGTCGGCTACGTCGAGGGCGACGAGCTGCACCCCGCTGAGAACGTGGCGCGCATGGCGGCCGGCATTGCCTTGACCGATGACGACCGGCTGGGTTGGCTGCAAGCGCTGGCGGAGCGCCTGGCCGACGCCCGCGCGCGGGATCAGGGGCTGGTGCTGTCGTGCTCGGCGCTCAAACGCAGCTACCGTGACATCCTGCGCGGTGGCGCGCCCGATATCCGCTTTGTGCATCTTCACGGCGATCGTGCCGTGCTGGCCGCGCGCATGGCCTTGCGCGAGGACCACTACATGCCGGCGTCGCTGCTGGACAGCCAGCTCGCCACGCTGGAGCCGCCCGCGCCGGACGAAGCGGCGCTGGGCTTCGACATCGAACAATCCCCCGAAACGATCGTGCGCGACGCGCTGGCGCGGCTGCGTGCTCTTCCATCTTGAACAGACTTCCCATGACAGCACCCAACCCTTTCAGAATCGACGGCCGTCTGGCCCTCGTGACCGGCTCCTCCGGCGGCATCGGCTTTGCGCTGGCGCGCGCCCTGGGGCAGGCTGGCGCCAGCGTCGTGCTCAATGGCCGCGATGAAGCCAAACTGGCGCGCGCGGCGGAGACGCTGCGCGGCGAGGGGTTGACCCTGCACACGCGCGCCTTCGACGTGACGAAAGCCGATGCCGTGCAGGCGGCGGTGGATGCGATCGAGCGCGATCTTGGCGCGATCGAAATTCTGGTCAACAACGCCGGCATGACGCGGCGCTCGCCGTTGCAGGACTTTCCACACGAAGACTGGCACCAGATCATGCAGACCAATCTGGACAGCGTGTTCATCGTCGGCCAGGCCGTGGCGCGGCCCATGATCGCGCGCGGGCGTGGCCACATCATCAACATCTGCTCGGTCCAGAGCGAGCTGGGCCGACCCGGCATTGCCCCCTACATGGCCAGCAAGGGCGCGGTGAAGATGCTGACCAAGGGCATGGCCATCGACTGGGGGCCACACGGCCTGAACGTCAACGGCCTGGGCCCCGGCTACTTCAAGACCGAGTTGACCGAGAAACTGGTGAACGACGTGGAGTTCAGCGCCTGGCTGACCAACCGCACGCCCAGCCGCCGCTGGGGCGACGTGGAAGACCTGGCTGGGGCCGCCGTGTTCCTGGCGAGCGACGCCTCGAAGTTCGTCAACGGCCATATCCTGTATGTGGACGGCGGCGTCACGGCGACGCTTTGAATCCGTCAATGCCGCAAGTCCCCTTTTCTGCCAACCCCGCCATTGTTCAGGAGTCTGACGTGTCCGCCTTCACCAAAATTGTCCTGTTCACCGACCTGGATGGCCGCGCGAAATTTCGCGAAGAGACCATCCCCCTGACCGAGGGCAAACCGAGCGCCATGCTCTCGGCCGTGTTCGCCTCGGGCGGCTACCAGCTGCGCCACAGCCCGGTGGGCTTTCGCAGCGAGTTCCACTGCACCGGCAGCCCGCAATGGGTGTTCATCCTGGGCGGCCAGATGGAGATCGGCCTGCAGGGCGGCAGCTCGCGGGTCTTCAAGCCCGGTGAGCATTTCTACTCGGCCGACACGCTGCCAGAAGGCGCGGTGTTCGACCCGGCCGTGCACGGCCACTGGAGCCGCCAGCTCGGGCCCGACCCGCTGGTGACGCTGTTCGTTCGCGGCTGAGTTGCGGCGCGGGTCAGTCCACCCGCGCGGTCAGCCCGCGCTCGCGGCGCCGGCGTTCTCGGGCACGCGCAGCCGCAGCAGGGCGCGCACGAAGCCGTGGTCCGAACGCGAGCGGTCGCGGCCCTCGTGCAGATGGTCGTTGAACACTTCGACGCGCCGCACGTCGCCGATCTGGAAGCGGCTGCCGTTGACGAA
The DNA here is from genome assembly GCA_023259355.1 of Comamonadaceae bacterium. GTDB lineage: Bacteria > Pseudomonadota > Gammaproteobacteria > Burkholderiales > Burkholderiaceae_C > JAHFQI01. The sequence goes on along the minus strand of JAHFQI010000049.1, from coordinate 14,185 downwards.
CTCCTCGCTGACCAGGATCTGGTCCAGCATTTCCGGGTAGTCCTGGTAAATGTGCGAATAGGCCACGTCGCGCCGCAGCGCGCTCGCACCCTGGACATCCCAGGCATTGAACAGCGCCACGTCGCGCGCGGCCCGGTCGTAGGCCACCTCCGCGGTCGCGGCGATGAGCTGCGTGGTCACGCTGTGCGGGCTGTCATTGAAGTCGCCGAGCACCACCAGCGGCACGCTGGTGCGGTGCAGCAGGTCGATCACCACATGCCGCAAGGCGGCCGCCTCGGCGCCGCGCATGATCAGCGCGCGCAGCGAGGCCAGGGCCCGCACGGCGGGATCGTCGTTGTCTTCCAGGGCGTTGCCCAGCGCATCCTGCAGGAACTTGGGCCGCTTGGATTTCAGGTGGGTGGTGATGACCTGCACCGGCTGGCCGTGCTTGGTGCGCAGGCGCGCCGACAGCAGCGGGCGCTCGAAGCGGGTGTGGGGGCCGATGCCCGGCACGTCGACCACGCAGGTGGCGGGAAAGTCGGCGATCGAGTCCAGCTGCTCGACCTTGAGCCGCGTGGCAAGGCCCACGCGCGGCGTGCCCTGGGCGCCCTGGCCGCCGTCGTGATTTTCCGCACCCGGCGCACCGATCCACTGGTAGTGCAGGCGGCTGCGCGAGACGGCGCCCTTGAACGCGGCCTCGTCCCAGACTTCCTGGACGGCCAGCACGTCCGCATTGAGCGTCTGCAGGCGCTCGCCCAGCCAGTGAATTTTTCGCTCGAACTCGCGGGTGGAATAAGGCTCCTGGTTGGGGTAGTAAACCCGCCCCGGGTTGGCCAGGTTCAGCAGGTTGCAGGTGGCCACGGTCAGCGTGGCCCAGTTGTTGGCCGGCTGGGCTGCGGCCGGTTCGGTCGGTCGGATGGTGGGCGGGAGGGCGTCGGTCATGGCGACAGGTGTTCAGTGCCGCTGCAGGTCGCCGGACGGCAGGATGTGCACGCCAGGTCCGCGCGTCTTGACGGCTTCGATCAGGCTGCGCGCAACGTCGCTCGCGGAAATCGCACGCAGGTTGGCGGGAGTCAGGGGCTGGATCAGCCGCATGAAGGACTGGATCAACCGTTCGGCGGGCCGGGCTGCCTGTTGCAGCGACTCGCGGTCGCCGGTCAGCATGGACGGGCGGGCGATGACCACGCCGGCAAAGCCCAGGCCCAGGACGGCCTGTTCCATTTCGCCCTTGATCCGGTTGTAGAAGACCGGCGAGCGCGGGTTGGCGCCCATGGCGCTGACGACGCCGAGCCGGGTGGCGCCCGATGCCCGTGCGGCGCTGGCAACAGCCAGGACGGCATCAAGATCCACGGCGCGGAAGGCGCTCTGGCTGCCCGCCACCTTGATGGTCGTGCCCAGCGCAATGAAAACATCGTCCACCGCCGGCAAGGGCGGCAGGGTCGCGAAGTCCACGGTGTGGGACTGGAGCTTGGGGTGGCTCAGGCCCAGCGGGCGGCGACCCACGCAGTGAACCGCCGCAAAGTCCTTATCGGCTAAAAGAGCGCGAAGGATTTCCCGGCCCACGAGACCCGAAGCCCCCGCCACCAGAGCGGTTCTGCCCGCCGCCGGGGCCGCGGCCACCGCCGTTGCGTCCGCCGCGGCCACGGTCGGCCATGCTGTCGATGCTGGTGCGCATGGGATCGGGCTGGCCGGACGCGTCGTGGGCGGGTCTGCGGGGTTCATGCCGCGTATTGTGCAGGTTGGTGCGCAGCGGGTCCACGTTGCGCGGCAGCTCGTCACCCCGGTCGCCGCGGTCACGGCGCTCGGCCGGCGGGCGCTGGCCCTGACTGGTGTTGCCCCGGCCGGCGTTCAGGCCGCCGTGGCGCTGGCCGTGTGCGGGTTTGGGCGCGCCGCCATCCTGACGCTCGCCTTGACGGGGGCCGCCTTGCGGCTTGCCGCCACGCCCGCCGCCCGCCGGCTTGCTCTCGCGCATGCGCTGCATCATTTCACCGCGGGCGGCCTTGGCGGCAGCCTGCATGACGTCGCGGCTCGGCGGCTTGCCGGCGCCGCCCCAGATGGTCTGGCGGCCCATGGCGATGGGCTCGGCCTTTTCACCGGGCTCGGGTCCAAAACCTTCGATGTGCTGCACACCGATCTGCTGCTTGGTGAAGCGCTCGATGTCCATCATGAAGCCCTCTTCGTCCAGGCAGACCAGGCTCACGGCCTGGCCGTCGGCGCCCGCGCGGCCGGTGCGGCCAATGCGGTGCACGTAGTCTTCGCTGACGTTGGGGATCTCGTAGTTGACGACGTGCGGCAAGTCTTCGATGTCGATGCCGCGGGCGGCGATGTCGGTGGCCACGAGCGCACGGATGTCGCCGCTCTTGAAGCCGGCCAGCGCCTGGGTGCGCGCGGACTGGCTCTTGTTGCCGTGCAGCGCCATCGACTCGATGCCGTTCTTGGTCAGGAACTCGGCCACGTTGTTGGCGCCGAACTTGGTGCGCGTGAACACCAGCACCTGGCTCCAGTTGTTTTCCTGGATGATGTGGGCGAGCAGGGCCTTCTTCTTGCCGCGGCCCACCGGGTGGATGGTCTGCGTGATCCGCTGCACCGTGGTGTTGCGCGGCGTCACCTGGATGCTCTGCGGGTTCTTCAGCAGGGTGGCGGCCAGATCGCGGATTTCGTCGCTGAAGGTGGCGGAGAACAGCAGGCTCTGCTTGTCGCGCGGCACCAGGGCCAGCACCTTCTTTACGTCATGGATGAAACCCATGTCGAGCATGCGGTCGGCTTCGTCGAGCACCAGCATCTGCACGCTGGACAGGTCCAGGAAGCCCTGCTGCTGCAGGTCGAGCAGGCGGCCGGGGGTGGCCACCAGGATATCGACGCCGCGCTTGAGCTTGCTGATCTGGGGGTTCATGCCGACGCCGCCGAAGATCACGGTGGAGCTCAGTTCCACGTACTTGCCGTAGTCGCGCACGGACTCTTCCACCTGGGCGGCGAGTTCACGGGTGGGTGTCAGCACCAGGGCGCGGATGGCGGTGCCGCCGAATTTGTTCTTGCCGGCTTCGCCGCGGCTGAGCTTGTCCAGCATGGGCAGGGTGAAGGCGGCGGTCTTGCCGGTGCCGGTTTGTGCGCCGGCCAGCAGATCGTGACCTTCGAGCACGGCGGGAATCGCCTGGGCCTGGATCGGAGTGGGGATTTCGTAGCCTTGCTCGTGCACGGCTTTCAGAATGGCCGGAGCCAGTTTCAGATCATCAAAGTTCATTTGGAGGCGCCCGTCCTGGGCGCTTGGGGCATCGGCCTGTTCCGGTGCGAGGAGTCACAACCGGGCCAGTCAAAGGCAGATGAGTTTCAAGAGTGGGAGCCCGAAATTGCTTTCTTCGTCCCCAGCAAAGTGCTGAAGTCACGGGCAACTGGGTCCCGCAACAACCCGCATTGTCGCATGCGCGGATAATTCACGCTTTTGCGCAACGCGCGCCTGCTTTTCCCAAGGGTTCCCCAGCACTATGGCTCAATACGTTTTTTCCATGAACCACGTCGGCAAGATCGTGCCGCCGAAGCGTCAGATTCTCAAGGACATCTCGCTCAGTTTCTTCCCAGGCGCCAAGATCGGCGTGCTGGGCGTCAACGGTTCGGGCAAGTCCACGCTGCTCAAGATCATGGCCGGCATCGACAAGGAAATCGAGGGTGAAGCCATCCCGATGGCGGGCCTGAAGATCGGATACCTGCCGCAGGAGCCCAAGATGGACCCCGAGCAGACCGTGCGCGAGGCCGTGGAAAGCGGCATGGGCGAGGTCAAGGCGGCCCAGCAGCGGCTGGACGAGGTGTATGCGGCCTACGCCGAGGAAGACGCCGACTTCGACGCCCTGGCCGCCGAGCAGGCCAAGCTGGAAGCCATCATCGCCACCGCCGGTGACGCCTCCGAGCACCAGCTCGAGATTGCCGCCGACGCGCTGCGCCTGCCGCCCTGGGACGCCGTGGTCGGCAAGCTCTCCGGCGGTGAAAAACGCCGCGTGGCGCTGTGCCGCCTGCTGCTGTCGCGCCCCGACATGCTGTTGCTCGACGAGCCGACCAACCACCTGGATGCGGAATCCGTGGACTGGCTGGAGCAGTTCCTGGCTCGCTTCTCCGGCACCGTGGTGGCCATCACCCACGACCGCTACTTCCTGGACAACGCGGCCGAGTGGATTCTGGAACTCGACCGCGGCATGGGCATTCCCTACAAGGGCAATTACTCGACGTGGCTGGAGCAGAAGGAAGCCCGCCTGGAGCAGGAAAACCGCACGGAAGACGCCCGCACCAAGGCCATGAAGAAGGAGCTGGAGTGGGTGCGCCAGAATCCCAAGGGCCGGCAGGCCAAGAGCAAGGCGCGTCTGGCCCGTTTCGAGGAATTGAGTGATTTCGAGTACCAAAAGCGTAACGAAACGCAAGAAATCTTCATTCCTGTTGCAGACCGCCTGGGCAACCAGGTGTTCGAATTCCACAACGTCACCAAGTCGTTTGGCGACCGCGTGCTGATCGACAACCTGTCGTTCACCGTGCCGGCCGGCGCGATTGTCGGCATCATCGGCCCGAACGGCGCGGGCAAGTCGACGTTGTTCAAGCTGATCGCGGGCAAGGAAAAGCCGGACAGCGGCGAGGTGGTGATCGGCTCCACGGTGAAGATGGCCTTCGTGGACCAGCACCGCGACGATCTCTCCAACGAAAAGACCGTGTGGGAAGACGTCTCCGGTGGGCTCGACATCCTGAACGTGGGCAAGTTCCAGATGGCCAGCCGCGCCTACTGCGGCCGCTTCAACTTCAACGGCGGCGACCAGCAGAAGAAGGTGGGCATGCTCTCGGGCGGCGAGCGCGGGCGCCTGCACCTGGCCAAGACGCTGATTGCCGGCGGCAACGTGCTGCTGCTCGATGAGCCGTCCAACGACCTGGACGTGGAAACCCTGCGCGCGCTGGAAGACGCGCTGCTGGAATTCGCCGGCTCGATCATGGTCATCAGCCACGACCGCTGGTTCCTGGACCGCATCGCCACCCACATCCTGGCCGCCGAAGGCGACAGCCAGTGGGTGTTCTTTGACGGCAACTACCAGGAGTACGAGGCGGACAAGAAGAGACGCCTGGGCGAGGAGGGCGCCAAGCCCAAGCGCATGCGGTATAAAGCGCTCAAGTAATACCGCCTTGCGGCGGGAATTCCTGCAATACTGGCGCCAATGAGACCCGCATCAACCCGCAGAATCGGCATCGTGGACAACCTCGGTCATCGCAAGGTGACCGTGTCCGCCTGCCTTGAACTGGTTTTGTCGCAGGTACCCGGCTTGATGGACCAGGTGCTGGACGGGCTGAAACTCGCCGCCGGCCTCCAGCCAGGCAAGCCCTCCCAGGGTGTTTTTCGCCCCGAACTCAAACCCGTGATCCAGCAGCTGCTGGACCAGCGCGAGTCCCTGAAAAATGCTTTTCTGGGGCAGGTTCGTGTGCTGTCCTATGGCGGCGCCGCCGATGCCGGCAGCCGGCCGCTGGTCCGGTTCGAGGACATCCAGCTGCTGGATGTGCACCAGCTCGACCAGAGCATCGAACTCGCCCGGGTGCAGCAGGAGCTGGATTTCGCCGTCGGCGAGCTGCTGCCCCGGCTGAACGCGCTCATGAGCACGGTGATGGGGTGGATCAGCGTCCAGCCCAACATCAATCCGCTTCGGCCGGAGCTTTTTGCCAAGGCCTTGCGCGACACCATGGCGGCCCACATCTCGATCGCCGAAATCCGCACCGAGGTGCTGGCGTCGGCGGCAGGTCGTCTGGGCGTTGCCTTGCGCCAGATTTACCGCGAACTCTGCGAATGGCTGCTGTCCCACGGCGTGGAGCCGGCAGGGCTGGCGCCGCCGTCACTGGCCGCCGTGGTGGCGCCGAGCAGCGCGGGCCGGATCAACGAAACCACGCGCGCCGTGATCACTCTGGAGCGGCTGCGGCGGCTTTTTTCCGCGGACCTGGGTGGTCTGGATGCGATGGCCGGGCGATCGGGCAATGATTTTCTGCACACTGTTCCGGCGTCGGTGCAGGCGCTGCAGGACATGAAGCAGGTCGAGGCCATGATCCAGCGGCTGGAGTCGCGCAAGAAGGAGCAGGCCTCCAATGCGGGCAATGCCGCGGCGCAGCAGGTGGACATGCTGCACCGGGCGCCCCTGGACGGGCGTCAGCTCGGGCAGCAGATTGGCGAGGAAGTCACCCGGATGATGCTGGACAACCTGACGATGGACGAGCGCCTGCTCGCCAAGGTCCGGGGTGTCCTGCAAGGCCTGAGCCCGGCGCTGCAGCAGCTGTCCCAGACGGACGTCCGTTTTTTCAGCGACCACAAGCACCCGGCGCGCCAGTTCCTCGACCGGGTGACCGACCGGAGCCTGGCTTTCACCGACGAGGCCGACGAGGGCTACCTCCGATTTGTCCAGTCGATCCAGACTGCGGTGCAGGGCGTCGTCGCCTCGCGGGCGCCGAAGGCGGTGGCCTTTGCGGTGGAAATGGAGACGCTGCTGGCTGTCTGGCAAAAGGAAGACAAGGCCCAGATGCAGCTGCGCGAGGAGACAGCGCGCGGGCTGCTTCATGTGGAGCAGCGCAATCTGCTGGCGCAGCGCCTGATGGGCGACTGGCTGAACAAGCTGGGGGATCTGCCCGTGCCGCCGCTGGTGCGCGCCTTCCTGCTCGGACCCTGGGCCCAGGTGGTCGCCGAGTCGCAGCTGAACTGCACGCGGGGCACGACCGATCCGCAGGGTTATCTGGCGCTGGTGGACGACCTGATCTGGAGCGTTCAGCCCAAGCAGGCCCGTCGCAACCCGGTGCGGCTGGTCGAGATGATCCCGGGCATGCTGGCCACGCTGCGTTCCGGGCTGCAGCTCATTTCCTTTCCGCCGCGCCGCATCAGCCAGTTCTTTGACGAACTGATTGCCTGCCATGAGGCCGTGCTGCATCAGGCTCGTGCGGCGCGCGAAAAATCGGAGACCGTGGCGCAGACGCCGGTGACTGAAGCCTCCCGTGTGGCGACGCATGAGGCCGAGCCGGAGGCTGGCGAATCCGCCTCACCGGACTCCATGCCTTCGGAGGCGCCGTGGCTAGCTGAAGCCGAGACCGCCGATGTGGGTTACCTGGAAGCCGAATCGGTCATGCCGCTGGACCCGTCAACCATGGAGATTTCGGCGGCCGACCAGGCCGCGGCGCAGTCGGCCAGTGACACGATTTCGGAAGGGGCCTGGGTCGAATTGATGCTGGACGGCGAATGGACCCGGCTGAAACTGACCTGGAGCAGCCCGCACCGCACGCTCTTCATGTTCACGTCAACGCGCGGACGCGCCCACTCGATGTCGCGACGCTCCATGTCGCGGCTGATGGCCACCGGCATGATCCGTATCGTTTCCGAGGGCCTGATGCTGGACCAGGCGCTGGACAGTGTGGCCCAGCAGGCCCTGATCAACTCGATCGCCTCCACCACGCCCCCTCAGCCCTGAAGCCGCACGCACGGGCCGTCAAGCTTGCGCGAGGCGCCCCCGCACCATCTGGATGTGGTTGCGCAGGGCATACAGCTCATCGGCGTAGGACAGCGGCACGGTCACCTTCTCGACCTGTCGCTCCAGCTCTTTCAGCTCGTCTTTCAGCGTGCCCGCGGGTTCATCGCCGGCGGTGATGCGGCTTTCGATCTCGCGCAGCAGGCCGTACCAGCGGAACACGCGCGAGCGGATGCGGAACTCGTACAGCGGGGGTACGACGCGCGAGAGCGGCAGCAGGATGGCCAGGATGATGCCCAGCGCCAGCCACATGCGTTCCACCAGATTCGCCAGCCAGAACGGCAGGTAGCGCTGCAGCAGCGGCGGGCCGTTGCGCAGCGCGCGCTCGGCCTCGCGCGCGATCGGGTAGTCGCTGTGCCCGATATTGGGAAACTCGCGGGCCCGGTTGAACCAGCCCGCCCCACCGTGAAATTCCTGCGCCGCCTGGGAAAAAAGCTGCAGCACGGCGGGGTGGGTGGCTTCGCGGGCCAGCAGGGCGGTGGTCGAGGCGATCAGCCGGGCGTCCTGCGCCGGCACGTCGGCCGCCAGGTCCACCACGCCGCGCGGCAGCACCACGGGCGTGAGGAAGGCGAGCCGGCGCGAATAGGCCTCGCTCTGCGCGAAGTCCATGAGTTTCACGCCGGGCGTCTGCAGCAGCATCTGCACCATCAACGCTTCGGGGGCCGAGGCAAACACGATGGCGTCAAGTTCGCCGCCGAGGAACGCCACGGTGGCGGGGGTCTGTTCCAGCCGCGACAGCCGGATGCTGGCCGGGTCGATGCGGTTGATCTCCAGCAGCCGCGTCATCAGCGCGGGCACGCCGCTGCCCGCCGAGCCGATGTTCACGCGCAGTCCCTGCAGTTGTGTCAGCGACGAGAGCGTGCCCGCAGCGTTGCGTTGCCCTGGCGGATGGATGGCCCGCTTGCGCGCGGCGTCCTCGCGGTAGAACAGCCACACCGGTTCGACGAACAGGCTGCCGAGCGACATGACGGCCGGTGCGTCATCGGCCGAAGCCGAGGCGCTGGGCTCGCCCGTGCCCCCTTGCACGAAGCCGAGGTCGGCCTTGCCCTCGCGCAGCAGGCGCAGGTTGTCCTGCGAGCCCTCGCTGGGCACCAGCACCACCTCGATGCCGTTGGCCGCGAGCGCCTTCGCATAACGTTTGCCGAAGGCCTCGTAGGCACTTTGCGCCGGGCCCGTGGCCAGCGTCACGCGTTTGGGCGGGTTCGGATTCAGCCACCAGTAGGCGGCCACCAGCAGTGCCGCGGCCAGCAGCACCAGGGGGCCGCCGGACAGCAGCATTTCGCGCAGCGAGATCAGGGTGGCGCGGGCCGTCTGCGCCATATGGAGGGGTTTCATCGTGCAGGGGACTGGGGTTGCGGTGGCTGCGGCAGGTCGGCGGCGGCGGGCAGCGTCAGGCCGTCCAGCGCCAAGCTTTTTGCGGCCTGCACCGCGCGCACCGTGGCGCGCGCCACGGCCTCGGCGGCCATGACGCCCAGCACCATCATGCCCAGTGACTTGCCCGCCAGGCCCGTGCCCAGGGCGAACAGCGTGTCGCCGTCCGACAGGGTGTGGACCGGGTTGATGCTGCGCGCCAGGCCGTCGTGGCCCATCAGCGCGAGGCGCCGCGCCTGCGCCTTGGTGAGCGGCGCGTCGGTGGCGATGACGCCGATGGTGGTGTTGGTGCCGGCCAGGATCGGCCGCGGCGGCTCGCCGCGCAGCAGGGCCCGGCGCGTGTCGCGCAGGGCGGCACCATCGGCCGTTCGGGCGCCGGCGATCAACGCGCCGGTATCGGGGTCCACCACATCGCCCAACGCGTTGCAGGCGATGAGCGCGCCCACCGTCACGCCATCGAGCGTGATGGATGCTGTGCCGATACCGCCCTTCATGGCGAACGGCATGCCGAACAGCTTGCCCACCGTGGCACCGGTGCCCGCGCCCACGCAGCCTTCATCCGGGTGCGCACGCGAGGCATTCGCGCACGCCTGGTAGCCCGCATCGGCGTCGGGCCGGATCGCCGCGTCGCCCACATGCAGGTCGAACAGCACCGCGGCCGGCACGATGGGCACCAGGGCCGTGCCCACGTCCAGGCCGATGCGCTGCGCCTCCAGCCAGCGCATCACGCCCGTGGCCGCATCCAGCCCGAAGGCGCTGCCGCCCGACAGCAGCACCCCGTGCACGTGGTCCACCAGGTTGCCGGGCTCCAGCAGATCGGTTTCGCGCGTGCCCGGCGCGGCGCCGCGAACGTCCACGCCAGCGACCGCGCCGCCGCGCGCCAGCACCACGCTGCAACCGGTGGGCCGGCGCGGATCGGTGAAATGGCCGACCTCGATGCCGGCGACGTCGGTGATGGCGCCTGGGCCGGTGACAGAGAGGCTTGCATTCATGCGGCCGATTATGTCGTGCCCGGACGGCCGCCCTATGGCATGCGGGTCATGGGTGAACCGCTTCGGTCGCCGCTGCGCGCGAGCGCATCAGCCGGTACGCCGCCGGGATGATGAACAGCGACAGCAGGGGCGCGGTGATCATGCCGCCCAGCATGGGCGCGGCAATCCGGCTCATGACCTCGGCGCCCGTGCCGCTGCCCCAGACGATGGGCACGAGGCCGGCCAGGATCACGGCCACCGTCATGGCCTTGGGCCGCACGCGCAGCACCGCGCCTTCGCGGATCGCGTCGAGCACCACGGCCGCGCTGGGCGCCTGCCCCGACTTGAGCCGGTCGTGCAGCGCGTGTTTCAGGTAGATCAGCATGACCACGCCGAACTCGGCCGCCACGCCGGCCAGCGCGATGAAGCCCACCCCCGTCGCCACCGACAGGTGGTAGCCCATCAGGTACAAAAACCACGCGCCGCCGGTCAGTGCAAACGGCAGCGTGGCCATGATCAGGGCCGCTTCGTCGAGGCGTTTGAAGGTCAGGTACAGCAGCACAAAGATGATGAGCAGGGTGGCGGGCACGACGACCTTCAGCCTCGCGTTGGCGCGCTCCATGAATTCGAACTGGCCGGAGTACGCGATGCTGATGCCCGGCTCCAGCTTGACCTGCTCGGCCACGGCACGGCGCAGGTCGTTCGCCACCGAGGCCAGGTCGCGCCCCCGCACATCGACGTACACCCAGCCCGAGGGGCGCGCATTTTCGCTCTTGAGCATGGGCGGGCCATCGGTGATGACGACCTGGGCCACCGTGCCCAGCGTGATCTGCTGGCCCAGGGGCGTGAAGATCGGCAGCGCCGCGAGTTTGTCCGGCGTGTCGCGCCACTCGCGCGGGTAGCGCAGGTTGATCGGAAAGCGCGCCCGGTCCTCGATGGTCTCGGCGACGTTTTCGCCACCGACGGCGCCGGACACGATGGCCTGCACGTCGCTGATGTTGAGGCCGTAGCGCCCCGCCGCGACGCGGTCGATCCGCACATCCACATAGCGGCCGCCGGTCAGGCGTTCCGCGAGCGCGCTGGAGACGCCCGGCACGCCTTTGGCGACCGCTTCGATCCGGCCCGCGATGCGGTCGATCGCGGCCAGGTCGGTGCCCGTGACCTTGACGCCGATCGGGCTCTTGACGCCCGTGGCCAGCATGTCGATGCGGTTGCGGATCGGCGGAATCCAGATGTTGGACAGGCCGGGCACCTTGACCGCGCCGTCCAGCGCCTCGACGATTTTTTCCGGCGTCATGCCGGCACGCCACTGTTCGCGCGGCTTGAGCTGCACCGTGGTCTCGAACATCTCCATCGGTGCCGGGTCGGTGGCGGTCTCCGCTCGTCCCGCCTTGCCGAACACACGCTCGACCTCCGGCACCGTCTTGATCATGCGGTTGGTCAGCTGCAGCAGCTCCGACGCCTTCTGCGCCGACAGGCCGGGCAGGGCCGAGGGCATGTACAACAGGTCGCCTTCGTCCAGCGGCGGCAGGAATTCGCCGCCCAGCTGGCTGACCGGCCACACGGTGGTGGCGAAGGCCAGCGCGGCCATGGCCAGGGTCGCCTTGGGCCGGCGCAGCACCCATTCCAGCGCGGGCCGGTAGACGGCGATCAGCGCGCGGGTGATCGGGTTTTTCTGCTCGTCCGGAATGCGCCCGCGTATCCAGTAGCCCATCAGGACCGGGACCAGCGTGACCGACAGGCCGGCCGCCGCCGCCATGGCGTAGGTCTTGGTGAACGCCAGCGGGCCGAACAGCCGCCCCTCCTGCGCTTCGAGCGTGAACACCGGGATGAACGACAGCGTGATGATCAGCAGCGAGAAGAACAACGCCGGCCCGACCTCGGCCGCGGCCTCGGTCATCACGGCCCAGCGCTTGGGCCCCGCCAGCGTTTGCCCGGGATGCACGTGTTGCCAGGCCTCCAGCTTTTTGTGCGCGTTCTCGATCATCACCACCGCCGCGTCCACCATCGCGCCGATGGCGATCGCAATGCCGCCCAGCGACATGATGTTGGCGTTGATGCCCTGCCAGCGCATGATCAGGAAAGCCGCCAGGATGCCCAGCGGCAGCGCGATGATCGCGACCAACGCCGAGCGCAAGTGCCACAGGAACACCGCGCACACCAGCGCCACGACGATGAACTCCTCCAGCAGCTTGAGCGACAGGTTGGCGATGGCCCGCTCGATCAGCGCGCTGCGGTCGTAGGTCGTCACGATCTCGACGCCCCGGGGCAGGCTCTTCTGCAACTCGGCCAATTTGGCCTTCACGGCGGCGATGGTCTCCTGCGCGTTTTTGCCCGAGCGCAGCAGCACCACGCCGCCGGCGACCTCACCATCACCATCGAGTTCGGCCACGCCACGGCGCATTTCGGGGCCGGTCTGCAGCGTGGCGACATCACCCAGGCGCACGGGGATGCCCGCGCGGCTGGCCAGCGGAATGGCGCGGAAGTCATCGAGCGTCTTCAGGTAGCCGTTGACGCGCACCATGTACTCGGCTTCGGCCAGTTCCAGCACCGAGCCGCCGGTCTCCTGATTGCCATTCATCAGCGCCTGCCGCACCTGCTCGTAGCCGATGCCGTAGCCCGCGAGCTTGAGCGGGTCCAGCACCACCTGGTACTGCTTGACCATGCCGCCCACGCTGGCCACCTCGGCGACGTTGGGCAGGGTCTTGAGTTCGAACTTGAGGAACCAGTCCTGCAGCGCCCGCAGCTGCGCCAGATCGTGGCCGCCGGTTCGGTCCACCAGCGCGTACTGGAAGATCCAGCCGACACCGGTGGCGTCGGGCCCGAGCGCCGACCTGGCGGCGGCGGGCAGGCGCCCCTGCACCTGGTTCAGGGATTCCAGCACACGCGAGCGCGCCCAGTACAGGTCCGTGCCGTCCTCGAACAGGATGTAGACGAACGAGTCGCCGAAGAAGGAAAAGCCGCGCACCGCCTTCGCGCCGGGCACCGAGAGCATGGTGGTCGCCAGCGGGTAGGTCACCTGGTTTTCGACGATCTGCGGCGCCTGGCCCGGGTAGCTCGTGCGGATGATGACCTGCACGTCGGACAGGTCCGGCAGGGCGTCGATGGGCGTCGAGCGCAGGGCCCACAAACCGGATGCCGCCAGCGCCAGCGTGGCCAGCAACACCAGGAAGCGGTTGGCGACGGACCAGCGGATGATTTTTTCGATCATGGCCGGGCTCCCGCTCGCGGCGCTGGCGCCGGCTCACTGGCGTGGCCGCTGTGCGCCGCGCTGCGCTCGATCGCCACCACTTCGTATTCGTCGCCCACGGCCCTGAACTGGAAGCGGACCGCATCGCCGGCCTTGAGCCCCTGCACCTGGAGACCCTTCGCGCGCTTGAACGGCATCGTCATCGACGGCCATTTCAGCGCGGGAACCGCCTCGTGCCGCAGCGTGAGGCTGTTCGCATCGATCTCCTCGATGACGCCTGTCGTTTCATGGCGCGCGACCTGCTGCGCCACCGGTGCCGATGGCGACGCTGGCGCCGGCGTGGAAGCGGAAGCGGAAGCGGAAGCGGGCTCGCGCACCGGCGCCGCCGCAGCGCGCGGCGCGATGCCGCGCAGGCTGGCTTCGGAGTCCAGCAGGAACTGGCCGGACGCCACCACCTTCTGGCCTTCCGTGAGGCCCTGGCGCACCACGAGCTTGCCATCGCGCTCCGGGCCCAGCGTCACTTCGACCGGCTGGAACTGGCCGTTCTCGCCGGCCAGGTACACCAGCGCGCGCTTGCCGGTGCGGATCACCGCATCGGCCGGCACCAGCAAGGCCTCCTCGGCCGGGCCGCGCAGGCTGGCTTGCGCGAACATGCCGGCGCGCAGGCGCTGGCCCGGATTGGGCAGCTCCACGCGCACGCGCAGCGTCCGCGTTTCCCGGTTCGCCTCGGGCAGGATCGCCGCCACCTTGCCGGCCAGCACCGCGTCCGCCAGCGCGGGCAGGCGCGCCTGCACCGCCTGGCCGACCGCGATCTGGCTGGCCTGCGCCTCGGGCAGCGCCAGCTCCAGCCACACGGTACCGAGGCCGTTGATGCGCGCCAGCGTCATGCCGGGGCTCAGCGTCATGCCCTGGCGCACCATGAGTTCGGCGATGACGCCACCGTTCGGGGCGGTGATGGTGGCCACCGGCACGGGGCGGTTGGCCTCGTCCACGCGCTGGACCAGGGCGGGCGGCATGCCCAGCAGGGCCAGACGTTGGCGCGCCGCGCCGGTCAGCGCCGCGCCGCCCAGGGCCTTGACCGCCAGGTACTCCTGCTGCGCGCCCACCCACTCGGGGTTGAGCACGTCGGCCAAGGGGCTGCCCGCGGCGATGACGTC
>JAHFQI010000207.1 GCA_023259355.1 Comamonadaceae bacterium | reverse complement strand
TGGGCAAGGAACTCCGGGTCAAGCTGGGCGACAAGGTGAAAGAGGGTTCGGTGGTGCTGGTGCTCGAAGCCGCTGGCGCCGCTGCGGCACCCGCCGCCAGCGCACCTGCGCCCGCGCCTGCGGCGGCAGCCCCTGTCGCCGCCGCTCCGGCGCCGGCCGTTGCCGCGCCCGCGGCCACCGGTCCGGTGGAAGTGCACGTGCCCGACATCGGCGACTTCAAGGACGTGGCCGTCATCGAAGTGTTCGTAAAGCCGGGCGACGCCATCAAGGTGGAGCAGAGCCTGATCACCGTGGAGTCCGACAAGGCCTCCATGGAAATTCCTTCGAGCCACGCTGGCGTGCTCAAGGAACTCAAGGTCAAGGTGGGCGACAAGGTCAATATCGGTGATCTGCTGGCCATCCTGGAAGGCGCCACGGGCGCGGCCGCGCCTGCTGTAGCAGCGGCAGCCGCCCCGGTGGCCGCTGTGGCCAGCGTGGCGGCCAGCCCCGCACCCGCGGCAAGCGCCGCGCCCGCGGCGGCGGTGCCCGCGCACAACCCCACGACCGTGACTGCGGGCCTGCCCCATGCGTCACCCTCGGTGCGCAAGTTCGCCCGCGAGCTGGGTGTTCCGATCGAAGAAGTCAAGGGCAGCGGCCTGAAAGGCCGCATCACGCAGGACGACGTGCAGGCCTTCACCGCGGCCGTCATGGCGGGCGCCACGCAGACCAAGGCCCAGGCGGCCAAGGCGCCGGCGGCCGGCGGCGATTCGGGTGCCGGGCTGGGCCTGATTCCCTGGCCCAAGGTGGACTTCGCCAAGTTCGGCCCGATCGAACGCAAGGAGATGGGCCGCATCAAGAAGATCAGCGGCGCCAACCTGCTGCGCAACGCCATCATGATCCCGGCCGTCACCAACCACGACGATGCCGACATCACCGACCTCGAAGCCTTCCGAGTCTCCACCAACAAGGAAAACGAAAAGTCGGGCGTCAAGGTCACGATGCTGGCCTTCCTGATCAAGGCCTGCGTTGCGGCGCTGAAGAAGTTCCCCGAGTTCAACAGCTCGCTGGACGGCGATGCGCTGATCTACAAGCAGTACTTCCATATCGGCTTCGCGGCGGACACGCCCAACGGGCTGGTGGTGCCGGTGATCAAGGACGCCGACAAGAAGGGCGTGCTGCAGATCAGCCAGGAAATGGGCGAACTCGCCAAGAAGGCGCGTGACGGCAAGCTGGGTCCGGCCGACATGAGCGGCGCCTGCTTCACGATCTCGTCGCTGGGCGGCATTGGCGGGCGTTATTTCACGCCCATCATCAATGCGCCTGAAGTCGCGATCCTGGGCGTCTGCAAGAGCCAGATGGAGCCGGTGTGGGATGGCAAGGCCTTTGTGCCGCGCCTGATGCTGCCGCTGTCGCTGACCTGGGACCACCGGGTGATTGACGGCGCGGCGGCCGCGCGCTTCAACGCCTACCTGGGCCAGATCATGGGCGACTTCCGCCGCGTGCTGCTCTGAGCGTGCCTGAAAGACGCGCATGACGACCGTTGTCGTGGTGAAAAAGGCGGGTCAGGTGGCTATTGCCGCCGACACGCTGGTGACCTTTGGCGACACCCGCCTGGGACACCGCTACGAGTCCAACAGCAAGCTGTTCAGGGTGGACACGCCCGCCGGCCCGAGCTATGTGGGCATGGCGGGCACCGTGGCGCACTTTCCGGTGCTGCGCAAGGCCATGACCGCGCTGCCCAAGGAGCAACTCCTGCTGAACAGCAAGGACGAGGTTTTTGACAGCTTCACGCGGCTTCACCCGCTGCTGAAGGAAACCTTTTTCCTGCAGACCAAGGAAGACGACAACGACCCGTACGAGTCCAGCCAGTTCAGCGTGGTGATTGCCAACGCGTCCGGCATCTATGGGCTCTACAGCTACCGCGAAGTGTTCGAGTTCAAGGAGTTCTGGGGCATCGGCTCCGGGCGCGGCTTTGCACTCGGCGCGATGCATGCCACCTGGGACAAGGCCCGGACCGCCCGCGAGGTGGCCCTGGCCGGCGTTCACGCGGGCTGCGAATTCGACAAGAACTCCGCCACACCGGTGGATATTTTCACGATCAAACTGAAAGGTTCCCAATGAGCCTGATTGAAATCAAAGTGCCGGACATCGGCGATTTTTCCGAAGTGGCCGTCATTGAATTGCTGGTCAAGCCGGGCGACACCATCAAGGCCGAGCAAAGCCTGATCACCGTGGAGAGCGACAAGGCGTCGATGGAAATTCCATCGAGCCACGCCGGCGTGGTCAAGGAGTTGAAGGTCAAGCTCGGCGACAAGGTCAAGGAAGGCTCCGTGGTGCTGATGCTTGAAGCAGCAGGCGGTGCCGTGGCGGCCCCCGCTGCCGCAGCGCCGGCTGCTGCACCTGTGGCCCCCGCAGCGGCGCCCGTGGTGGCCCCGACCGCCGCCAGCTTCGGCGGCACGGCCGACCTGGAGTGCGACGTGCTGGTGCTCGGCGCCGGCCCTGGCGGCTACAGCGCCGCCTTCCGCGCGGCCGACCTGGGCCTCAAGGTGGTCCTGGTGGAGCGTTACGCCACGCTGGGCGGCGTCTGCCTGAACGTGGGCTGCATTCCGTCCAAGGCCTTGCTGCACGTGGCGGCCGTGATGGACGAAGTGAGCCACATGGCGGCCCTTGGCGTCGATTTTGGCGCGCCCACCGTCAGCGTCGACAAGCTGCGCGGCCACAAGGAAAAGGTCATCTCCAAGCTGACCGGCGGCCTGGCCGCCATGGCCAAGATGCGCAAGGTCACCACCGTGCGCGGCTATGGCGCCTTCGTCGGTGCCAACCACGTTGAAGTGGAAGAAACCAGCGGCACGGCCCAGGAAAAGACCGGCACCAAGAAGACCATTGCCTTCAAGAAGTGCATCATCGCCGCCGGCTCGCAAGCCGTGCGCCTGCCCTTCATGCCCAACGATCCTCGTGTGGTGGACAGCACCGGCGCCCTGGCGCTCCAGGGTGTTCCGAAGCGCATGCTGATTCTGGGTGGCGGCATCATCGGCCTGGAAATGGGCACGGTCTACAGCACGCTGGGCGCGCGCCTTGATGTGGTGGAAATGCTCGACGGCCTGATGCAGGGCGCCGACCGCGACCTGGTCAAGGTGTGGCAGAAGATGAACGCCCACCGCTTCGACAACATCATGCTCAAGACCAAGACGGTGGGCGCCAAGGCCACGCCCGAAGGCATTGAGGTGACGTTCGCGCCGGCGGAAGAGGGCGGCACCGCACCCGCGCCGCAGGTGTACGACCTGGTGCTGCAGGCCGTCGGCCGCACGCCCAACGGCAAGAAGATCGCTGCTGACAAGGCCGGTGTGGCGGTGACGGACCGCGGCTTCATCAACGTCGATATCCAGATGCGCACCAACGTGCCGCACATCTTCGCTATTGGCGACATCGTGGGCCAGCCCATGCTGGCGCACAAGGCGGTGCACGAGGCGCATGTGGCGGCCGAAGTGATCGCCGGTGAACTGCAGGGCAACAAGGAGCTGGCAGCAGCGGCCTTCAACGCCCGTGTGATCCCCAGCGTCGCCTACACCGACCCCGAGGTGGCGTGGGTGGGCCTGACGGAAGACCAGGCCAAGGCGCAGGGCATCAAGGTCAAGAAAGGCCTGTTCCCCTGGACGGCCTCCGGCCGCGCCATCGCCAACGGCCGCGACGAGGGCTACACCAAGCTGCTGTTCGACGACAGCCCCGAGGCGCACGGCCACGGCAAGATCCTGGGCGGCGGCATGGTCGGCACGCATGCGGGCGACATGATCGGCGAAGTGGCCCTGGCCATCGAGATGGGTGCCGACGCCGTCGACATCGGCAAGACCATCCACCCGCATCCCACGTTGGGCGAGAGCATCGGCATGGCGGCGGAAGTGGCGCATGGCAGCTGCACGGATTTGCCGCCAGCGAAGAAATAAACCAGCATCCACCAAAGAAAAAGCCGCCAGCCTGAAAGGGCTGGCGGCTTTTTTTGCCCGGGCTGATGCCTGAACAGGGCCAACGAAGAACACGATCCGTGGGTCGGGAACCTTTCAGGAAGAACGCTTGTGCGGCAACATGGCTGAGAGAACACCATCTTTCAGCACGACGTGATGGTAGATGGCTGCCGCGGCGTGCAAGCCGGCAAGCCACATGATGGCGTCGCCGAGGAATGCGTGAACATCGCCCCAATCTGCCAGTTTCGCGATCGCGGAGTCGGCAATCATGGGCATCTTGTCGATGCGCACACCACCCAGCAGCGTCAACGGATGGGCTTCGCTGCCCAGGGCCAGGAACGCAGTGATTGGCAGCGCCAGCAGAAGCGACCAAAGCAGCAAGTGAACCAGTTTGGACGTCACGTGCATCCAGCCGGCCATGAGAATCTGCGGCGTGGCAGGGCGCAACGCCACCCAGATGAGACGTAACACGGTCAATACCAAGACCAATATCCCCAGGGACTCGTGCCAGACAATGTCGCTTCGGGTTGCGGGGTCGATGCCTTGCCGCATGAGTCGGCCGAAGCCACCCGGCCCGAGGATGAAGGCGATGGTCACGACCACGGCCGTAACCCAATGAAAAGCCAGGCTGAGGGAGTCGTAATGGGATGTGGATTGCTGTTTCATCAGATCACCATAAGCTCACGAATTATTGTGCGGCACCTGTGTAAATCAAGGATGAAGCAATTGCCGTCTGAATGACGGGGCGATCTCAGTCGAAAAAAGCTGAATTCAATCGCCGCTGGTGGAGTGCGTGGTGAGTTTGAGGGAGCGCGACGCGAAGGTAGCGGATCCACCTCGCTGAAATAAACCTGTCAGATGTGCCATGAAACCGAACCTCGCAGGGGTTATGTGCCACATCCATGTGCTACAAAATGAGTGTTTGATGGCATCAATCAACGTAAGTCATTGATTCCACTCACTTCTTTAGAAGAGGTTGACGAGCCTTGACCCCGGCACTGGCTCCACAGTTAGGGCTGCTTGGTTCCCCACCTGACCCGGTTGGCCGCTTTACCATGCGGGAAGGCCCGTCAGGCGCTATTGTAGGCGACGCAGCGCCTCGGCACGGCCGAAGGTCAGTGTGAGCAGTTGCAGCACGTCGGCGCGCAACTGCGTCAGCACATCTGGATCGGGGTGCTGGCCCAGGCGCGCAAGCAGGCGGCCTGCCTTGGGATGGCGACAGCCTTCCAGCGCCTCCACGAGGGCGGCGGTTTCGGGGTCTGCGTCAGCAAGCACGGCGGCCGCGTTTGCAATGTCTTCGCTGTCAATATGTTCCAGCATGGTTTTCCAACCGGTTCACTGAAGGGCCTGAGGTTCTGGGGGACCTGCAGGGTGGGGAGGCGCTTGACTTTGATTTATTGTGCAGCGCAGCATAACCCGAAATTGCCCCTTGTGGCGTGTCTTTGAAGCCACAGGGGGACGATTCTGGGCGTCTTTCCCTAATCCCGCGGGCCGAAATACGGGCCGCGTCGCCCCGTAGAATCCCTGCATGTCTTACCTCGTGCTCGCCCGCAAGTACCGCCCGCGGAATTTCACCGAAATGGTCGGCCAGGAGCACGTGGTGCAGGCGCTGACGAACGCGCTGACGACCCGGCGGCTGCATCATGCCTACCTGTTCACCGGCACGCGCGGCGTGGGCAAAACGACGGTGTCGCGCATTCTGGCCAAGTC
>JAHFQI010000048.1 GCA_023259355.1 Comamonadaceae bacterium | reverse complement strand
AACCCGGCGCAGTACCGGACACCGGAGGGCTGGGCCGAGTTCAAGATCCGCCCCGAGGTCATCAAGGTCAAGGGCAAGCCCGACGTGACCGTGACAATGCGCGAGACCCGCCACGGCCCCGTCCTGAGCGATGCGCAGGCATCCCATGCCGGGCTGCTGGACTTGAACCGCTACGTGATCGCCCTGCGCTGGAGCGCGCTCGACGCGGACAACCAGACCGTGGTGGCGGGCATCCATGCCAACCGGGCGCAGTCGGTGGAGGAGCTGCTGGCCGCCTACGCGCACTGGCACTCGCCCATGCAAAACACCGTGATGGCCGACGTCACCGGGCGCGTGGCCTTCAAGGCCATCGGCAAGGTGCCGCTGCGCCGCGCCGACAACGACATTCGCGGTGTGGCGCCGTCGCCGGGCTGGGACGCGCGCTACGACTGGGCCGGCTGGATTCCCTACGCCCAGACGCCGCAGGACGACCCGGCTGAAACGGCGGCGAAAGGTTGGTACGCCACGGCCAACCAGCGCGTCACGCCGCCGGACTACCCCTATTTCATCGGGCAGGACTGGCATTGGCCCTACCGGTACGACCGTATCGCGCAGTTGCTTGACGCCAAGCCGAAACACGACCGCCGAGCCATGCAGGAGATTCAGGGCGACGTGCGGTCGCTGGCGACCCAACGCTTGCTTGCGTACTTGCAAGGGGCGGCACCGGCACATCCTCTGACGGCCGCCGCGCAGGCGCAACTCAAAGGTTTTGACGGCACGATGCGCGCCGACAGCGCTGCGCCACTGATTTTTTCGGTGTGGGTCGATGAACTCGCGCGCGGGTTGATCGTTCCGCGCCTGGGCGAGGCGAGGTTCAATGCGCTCTATGGCAAGCGCCATTTCCGTGGCGCTGTCGAAGGTATCCTGGCGCGCGACGACCCGTGGTGGTGTGCCCCGAAAACCTGCGCTGCGCAGTCCGCCGCCGCGCTGGACAGGGCACTCGGCCGCTTGCAGGCATGGCTGGGCAGCGATGTCTCGAAGTGGCAATGGGGCCAGCTGCACGTGGCGCTGAGCAAGCACCGTCCGTTCGGCGAGGTGCCGGCATTGGCCACGTTCTTCAATGTGGACGTGCCAACCGGCGGTGAAAGCTTCACGGTCAATGTCGGCGAATACTGGCCCAACGATCCGAAGACGCCCTTCGCCAACCGCCATGCGGCCTCGATGCGTGCGATCTACGACCTGGCCGACCTGGAGAAGTCGCAGTTCATCTACCAGACCGGCCAGAGCGGGCTGGTGTTTTCGCCGCGCTACAGCGACATGCGCGAGGAATGGGCGGCTGTGAAGTACCGGCCGCTGCAACTCAACCCCGCCGGCTTTCGCCACACGCTCCGGCTGGCGCCCTGAAGCCGCCCGCCCGTGAATGCATGACAAATTACTGGCCGCTCCCGCCGCAACCGGCTTCCGGGTTTGACCTGCCGTTGACCCAGGTCACCGCGCTGCTGCAAAAGCTCGGTCTCTCGGGCCGCCATGCGGTGGCCGAAGACTTGTTGCGCCTGGTGGGCAGCCACGTGCCGCTGGCGCAGTGCACGATTTTTTCGTACGAAGGGCAGGGCCGGCCGCGTATCGTGGCCGTCGGCGACCGCGCCCGCACCGAGGCCCTGCCGCGCATCTCGCAGGACTATGTGTCGCGCTTTTACCCGCTGGACGGCAGCGTGCGGGTCATGCAGGCCGAGCTGGCCGCGGCCCGGCGCGCCAGCGCGGCCAGCCCGCACATCCTGCTGCACCGGCAAAAGGGCGAGGACATCGCGCACCGCGAATACCGCGAGATCTGCTACGAACTGCCGCAGGTGGCCGAGCGGCTGGCCATCCTGGCGCTGTACGAGGGCGAGCGCTGGCTGTCGGTGAATTTCTACCGGGGTGTCGAGCACGGGCCGTTCGACGATGCGGCGATTGCGGTGGTCGAGGCCTTCGCGCCGCTGGTGGTGCAGGCCGTTCGCCTGCATTTCACGGGGCAGGCGGTGAACCACGACCTGGCCGAACTCATGCTGGCCCGCCTGCTGCGCCGCTGCCCGGCGCTCACCAAGCGCGACCTGGACGTGGTGCGCGGCCTGCTGTCGGGCCATGCCACCGAGGGCATCGCCGACCGCATGGGCATCGAGGTGTCCAGCGCGCAGACCTACCTCAAGCGCGTCTACCGCAAGCTGGGCATTTCGGGCCAGCGCGAGCTGCTGGGCCTGCTGATGGAGCCGGACACCGGGGATTGAGGGCGGGCACGCCGCGCCAGTCCGCACGCCATGTTCCCGTTTGGGGACAGGCCCGGGCCGGCACTTTCCTACACTGGCGGGGCAAACAAGGCAGTGCGCTCCCGGGCGCAGCCAAAGGCCAACCATCGGAGACCCTCATGCACCAGCCCCATGCCGAACCCCGGCGCTCCATCTACTACGACTACAAGGTCTTCAAGCCCTGGCTGCCATCGGCCGCGCCCGCGCAGGAGCGCAAGAAGGTCGTGATCGTCGGCGCCGGTCCGATCGGTCTCGTGGCCGCGCTCGAACTGGCGCGCTACGGCGTGCCCTGCGTGTTGCTGGAGTCCGAGCTGCAGGTGTCCGAAGGCAGCCGCGCCATCGTGTTCACGCGCCGCTCCATGGAGATCCTGCAGCAGGTGGGCGTGGACCGCCGCATCTCGGAAAACGGCCTGCCCTGGCGTTTCGGCAACTCCTACTACCGGGGCCAGCGCGTGTTCCGCATGGAAGCGCCGCACGACGCCGACGACCGCTTCTTCCCCATGATCAACCTGCAGCAGCAGTACCTGGAGGAATACCTGGTCGATGCCGTGCTGGCGAGTCCGCTGATCCAGCTGCGCTGGGGCAACCGCGTGACGCGCGTTGACCACAACGACGGCTTTGCCCGGGTCGAGGTGGACACGCCCGAGGGCCCTTACCTGCTGGAGACCGACTGGCTGGTGGCTTCGGACGGCGCGCGCTCGGGCGTGCGCTCGATGATGGACCTCAAGCTCGAGGGGGCCTCGTACGAGGGCCGCTTCGTCATCGCCGACATCCGCATCGACCTGCCGCTGCCCACCGAGCGCCAGGCCTTCTTCGACCCCGTCTGGAACCCCGGAAACACCATCCTCATGCACCGCGAGCCGCACGGCATCTGGCGCGTGGACTACCAGCTGCCGGCCGACGAGAGCCCGGAAGATGCGCTCAAACCCGAGTCGCTCAAGGCCCGCATCGACGCCCAGCTGGCCATGATCGGCCACGCCGGCACACCCTGGGAGATGGACTGGTGCTCGGTCTATTCGGCCCGGGCGCTCACGCTGCCGGACTACGTGCATGGCCGTGTGCTCTTCACCGGCGACGCGGCGCACATGCTGCCGATCTTCGGCGTGCGCGGCGCCAACACCGGCTGGCAGGATGCCCAGTGCATGGCCTGGCGGCTGGCGTTCGTGGTCAAGGGGCTGGCGCCCGAGCGCCTGCTGGCCAGCTACAGCCAGGAGCGTGTCGGCGCCGCCAGGGAGATCATCGACGAGGCGAGCAAGAGCACCCGCTTCATGACGCCGCCCACGCGCGGTTTCCGCCTGCTGCGCGACGCCGTGCTGTCGCTGTCGCTCTCCGAGCCCTTTGTCGGCCCGCTCTACCACTGGCGCACCTCGCGGCCGCACGAGTACACGCACTCCGCGCTCAACAGCGCGGGCGATGACAACCTGCTGTTCAAGGCCGGACCAGGCCACGGCGCGCCGCCGCAGAACATCCGCTTAGGCGCAGACGACTACCTGCTCGACCATCTGGGCGGCGGCTTCGACCTGCTGTATTTCACCGAGGGCCCTGCCATCCCCGACGCGCTGCGGCAGGTGGTGGCCGATACCCGGGCGAACGGCGTGCCGCTGCGCGTGGTGGCGGTCGGGGCCGCCCAGCCGGTGGCCGGCGCCGACCTGACCCTGGCCGACGTCGATGGCCATTTCCGCCAGCGCTACGGTGTGCTGGCGGGCGGCGCGGCCTACCTGCTGCGCCCGGACCAGCACGTCTGCGCGCGCTGGATGAGCCTGGACGCCCGTCGTCTTCAGGCTGCCCTGAAAACCGCCCTGGCCCGGGAAGGAGCCTGATCATGAATACATCCAAAACATTGACCATCCCCGGCCTGGAGCAGGTTTACGACACCCTGGCCACGGCCATCGATCAGGCCGGCCCGGAGAACTCCGAGCTGTTTCTGGTCAAGCTGGCCTTGCTGAACGCCCATGCCCTGGGCGATGCCAGCGCCTTCCAGGCCCAGATCGCTGCCGCGCTGAAAGACCTTTGAGGTGTCCCGGCGGGGGCTGAAAACGTACACTGCGGGGTTATTCCCCGCCTTGTACCCATGAACGCCCCCGTCGACGTCTCCTTTTTTGCGCGCGCCGCCAAGCCGCTGACCAGTTACCGCAAGTACTGGGCGGCGCGTTTCGGCACGGCGCCGTTTCTGCCGATGAGCCGTGCCGAGATGGACAAGCTCGGCTGGGACAGCTGCGACATCGTCCTCGTCACGGGCGACGCCTATGTCGATCACCCGAGCTTCGGCATGGCGGTGATCGGCCGCGTGCTGGAGGCGCAGGGCTTTCGCGTCGGCATCATCGCCCAGCCCGACTGGACGAGCGCCGAGGCCTTCCGCGCCCTGGGCAAGCCCAATCTGTTCTGGGGCGTGACGGCCGGGAACATGGATTCGATGATCAACCGCTACACGGCGGACCGCAAGATCCGCAGCGACGACGCCTACACCCCCGGCGACGTGGGCGGCAAGCGCCCCGACCGCGCCGCCATCGTCTACAGCCAGCGCTGCCGCGAGGCGTTCAACGACGTGCCGCTGATCCTGGGCGGCATCGAAGGCAGCCTGCGTCGCATTGCGCACTACGACTACTGGTCCGACAAGGTGCGCCGATCCATCGTGGTGGACGCCAAGTGCGACCTGCTGCTCTACGGCAACGCCGAGCGTGCACTGGTCGAGATCGCGCACCGCCTGGCCGCGAAGGAGCCGGTGCAGAAGATCACCGACGTGCGCGGAACGGCTTTCGTGCGCCGCACGGACGACGAGAGCGGCAAGGGCTGGTTCGAGATCGACTCCACGCAGGTGGATGAGCCGGGCCGCGTCGAGACCCACATCAACCCCTACCAGACGACCAGCGAGCAGGCGGCGCAGCAGGGCGCGTCTTGCGCGAAGGAAGAAGGCGGTTCCACCCCGGCCGACGCCAACCCGGCCATTCAGCCCCTCACTTTCGTTCCCAACCCCGCCCTCTACGGCAAGGGCAGCGTCAAGGTGCCGCCGCGCGAGCGCAGCGTGATCCGTCTGCCGAGCTACGAGCAGGTCAAGGCCGATCCCGTGCTCTACGCCCACGCCAACCGCGTGCTGCACCTCGAAACCAACCCCGGCAATGCGCGTGCCCTGGTACAGGCGCATGGCGAAGGCGTGACGGCGCGCGATGTCTGGATCAACCCGCCGCCCATCCCGCTGACCACGGCCGAGATGGACGCCGTGTTCGATTTGCCCTACGCGCGCAGCCCGCACCCCAGCTATGCGGATGAAAATGGCAGCCACGACGGCGCGACCAAGATCCCCGCGTGGGAGATGATCCGCTTCTCGATCAACATCATGCGCGGCTGTTTCGGCGGCTGCACCTTCTGCTCCATCACCGAGCACGAAGGCCGCATCATCCAGAGCCGCAGTGAAGACTCGGTGATCCACGAGATCGAGGAGATCCGCGACAAGGTCAAGGGCTTCACCGGCACGATTTCCGACCTGGGCGGCCCCACGGCCAACATGTACCGCCTGGGCTGCCGCAGCCCCGAGATCGAGGCGGCCTGCCGCAAGCCCAGCTGCGTCTACCCCGGCATCTGCCAGAACCTGACCACCGACCACGGCCCGCTGATCCACATGTACCGCCGGGCGCGCGCGCTCAAGGGGGTCAAGAAGATCCTGATCGGCTCCGGCCTGCGCTACGACCTGGCCGTGCAGAGCCCCGAGTACGTCAAGGAACTGGTGCAGCACCACGTCGGCGGCTACCTCAAGATCGCGCCCGAGCACACCGAGCAGGGGCCGCTGACCAAGATGATGAAGCCGGGCATCGGCACCTACGACAAGTTCAAGACGCTGTTCGAGAAATTCAGCGCCGAGGCCGGCAAGAAGCAGTTCCTGATTCCCTACTTCATCGCCGCCCACCCCGGCACCAGCGACGAAGACATGATGAACCTGGCCGTCTGGCTCAAGAAAAACGGCTTTCGCGCCGACCAGGTGCAGACCTTCTACCCCAGCCCCATGGCCACGGCCACGGCCATGTACCACAGCAACAAGAACCCGCTGCGCAAGATCACGCGCGACAGCGAGACCGTGGACATCGTGCGCGGCGAAAAGCGCCGCCGCCTGCACAAGGCCTTTCTGCGCTACCACGACGCCAACAACTGGCCGCTGCTGCGCGAGGCGTTGAAAGCCATGGGCCGCGCCGACCTGATCGGCAACGGCAAGCAGCACCTGATACCCAACTGGCAGCCGCTGAGCGATGGGGGCTACACCAGCGCACGGAAGAAGAACTCCACTGTGGCCGAGCCCGCGGCATCGAAGTCATCGAACCCGCCGAAGCCGGGCCGCATGCTGACCCAGCACACCGGCCTGCCGCCGCGTGACAATGGTTCGGGCAAACCGAGCCCAAAGATGGCGCGCAAGGGCCGTTAACCGGCCGCTGAATTGATGCAGCTTGCGAAGACGGTTGCCGGGATCTGCGGCATTTTGCTGCTGTTCTTCGCTGGACAAGGCCGGGCGGCCGACACCGGTGCTTGCCCACCCGACCCCGAACCCCTGACCCCGGAACTGTTCCAGGCCGCCCGCGCCCAGGCGCAGGATCGCGGGCCGCTGTGGCGGGTCAGCAAGGACGGCCATTCCTCCTATCTCTACGGCACGCTGCACGTGGGCAAGGCGCAGTGGATGGCACCCGGGCCGCTGTTGGCGGCCGCCTTGCGTCAGACCGACATGATGGGCCTGGAGCTGGATCCGCTCGACGAGTCGATGGCCCGCGAGATGGCCGCCGGCCTGGCGCGCCGTGCGCCGGGCGAAATCCCGGCGTCACTGCATGAGCGGCTGCGCAAGCTGTGGACAGCCGCCTGCCTGCCCGGCGCGACTTTGGGCCAGGGGCCGGTGCAAATGCAGCTGTTCACCCTGATGTTCATGGTGGGGCGCCGGGAAGGCCTCCATGCCGCTTACGGCTCCGAGTTGATGTTGGCCATGCTGGGCCGCAGTGCGGGTTTGCCCGTCGTGTCGCTGGAGTCCGCTTCGCTCCAGCTCGATGCGCTGCTGGGCGGGGACGGGGACGTTGACGAGGCGCAGGTCATCGACGCCGGGCTGGAAGGGCTGGAGACGGACCAGACCCGCCTCGCGCTTTTGAAATCGGTCCAGGTGTGGGAGCGCGCCGACATGGCCGAACTGGCCCGCTACCCCGAATGGTGCGACTGCATGAAAACGGAGGCGGATCGCAAGCTGATGAAGCGATTGCTGGACGACCGCAATCCCGACCTGGCCCGTCGCATCGCCGCCCATCACAGCCAGGGACGCAAGCTGTTTGCCGCGGTCGGCACCCTGCATATGGCGGGCCCGCAGGGCATCCCCGCGCTACTGGCCGGGATGGGTTACCGGGTGGAGCGGCTGCGCTGAGTCGCCCAGCGTCGCGGGCAGGATGTTGCCCCGCTCAAACGCATCGAGCGCCTGGGCGATCGGGACATCGTAGGTGAACTCCGCAGCGCGGCCCTGCGCGGCGTACGCCCGCCATTTCTCCACATACCCCTGGTAGCGAACGTCCGCGCCCTGACGGAACTGGAACTCCGTCAGGCTGGCCTTCAGCGCGGCCATCGTGATGGCCGTCGGGCCCAGCTTGCTCCGCTTCGTCTTGTCCGGCATCGTGAGGATCATGTTGTTCACGGTGACGAAAGCCACCGTGCCCAGCGGCGTGGACGGCTCGATCGCCAGGATCGTCGTCGAAGTGGCGCCATCACCCCGGTGCGACGCGATCATCCACGTCTGCCCGGCTGCAATGGGCGGCGGGGGCGGTGGACTGCAGGCGGCCAGGGCCAGTGCAAGGCTGGAACATCCGAGTGCGGAAAATCTGGTTTTCATTGCTGAGCGCCGGCGGAGGCCCTACCGAATCGACGGCTGCACCCAGAACAGCCATCCGCAGAGAGCCGCGCAATTCAGCACCACAGTGACCCAGTAGGCCGCGCGGAATTTCGCCTTGCGCGACTTGTGGCGCAGGATCTGGTGGGCGGCCCAGGCGCCGGGCCAGCCGCCCAGCAGGCCGAAGAGGTGCAGTGTGTTCTCCGTCGTACGCCACTGGCCGTTTTGGGCAGCGTATTTATCCGTCCAGTAAGCGTAGAAGGTGACCAGGTTCAGGAGCGGGACGGTGGCCAGTGCCAGCTTTGGCAAGCGATCCACCCAGACGCCCCATCCGATCAGCGCGGCCCAGGCCAGCATCAGTATCAAAGCCGGCGCAGCGGGAGTCTCGCGGGCCGGTGCCATTCGACCCCGCGAGGTACGCGGGCCGTGTGCCCGATCTCCCCGCCGCACGGCCGAGGGGTGCGCGCCGCCCTGGAGCGCGGGCGGGTGTGTCAGGGCCCGGGCCGGTTGCACAGCCATGGCGCGTGGCCCCTTGCCTCCGACGTGAATCTCCTCAAACGTCACGGCGAGTCCGTCGGCAGGTACGCCGCCACCACGGAAGTCCCTTGCATGGAAAAAAATGTCGGCCGCTGTGGCCGGGCTGCGAATGAATCCAAAGCCGCGCGCGGTATCCCAGCGCACGACCGTGCCTTGCTTCTTCATGCTGTGGCGAAGCCTTCTTTCATCAGCCGGCTACTTCGCCAAGGTGTGCAATGGAATGTCTTTGGCCACCGCCAGCTTGTCGAGTTGCCTGCGCGTTTGCGTCAGCAGGAATGCGGCGATGGCCTGGTGCGTGGCGGGGGCGAACATCAGGGCGCGATCTGCGGAGGCGGGCACGCCTGCAGCGGCGCACAGCGCGGCGGCGAAATGGGGCTCCAGCGCCGCCACGGCGACGCGGCCGTCCTTGCAGGGGTAGACCTTGTAGCCCGCATGCGCGCCGCCGACCGAGCCGCTGGGCTGCGTCAGGCCCCAGCTGCGCGGCAGCGCGAGCCAGGCGGCGGCTTCCGACAGGGCGACTTCCTGAAAGCTGCCCTTGCCGGACTTGCCCAGGCGCTGCGCAAGCACCGCCTTGAGCACGGCCTCGCTGGTCATGAGCGCGCCACCCATGTCGGCGAACAGGGTGGGGGGCAGGTCCAGGCCCGTGACGAGGCCGTTGTCGGCCAGGTAGGTCAGGTCGTGGCCAGGCTCTTCGGCCCGCGCGCCGGGTGCGCCGACGATGGCGACCTGGCTGAGCGTCGGGTAGCGTTTGTGCAGCGCCTTCCAGCCGAGGCCGAGCTTGGCCAATGCCGAAGGGCGGAACGAGGTGAGCAGCACGTCGGTGCTGGCCAAGGCCTTGTGCAGCGCCGCCTGGCCCTTGTCGGACTTGAGGTCGATGGTGATGACCTTGACCCCCGCGTGCATCGCGGCATAGGCACCCGGGTTGTACAGGCCCATGGGGTCGCCGCTGGCGCCGGCGGGCAGGCTCTTGGGCGCCGGCGGCTCGGCCTTGGTGCACGTGGCGCCCATGGCGCGCAGCCGCATCAGGGCGCCCGGGCCGGGCAGGTTCAGGGCGAGGCTGAACACGCGCACGCCGCGCAGCGGGCGCAAGGCGGGGGCGGCGGGCACTGGGGGGGGGACGGCGGCGTTGGATTCGGTGTTGGATGACATGGAACTGTTGAAGAAAGCGGCGCAAACGGAAGCCAGCGAGCGCTGGGGCTGGCCCCAATTTACCTGAAAGGCAGCCCGCAGCGCGCCGCCCCGGCGACAGCCAACCGCCCGGTGGCGCCTTGACCTGTCGCCCCGGTGAAAAAAACCCTGTTCCCGTATGGCGCGCCGGCGATCAATGGCCGGCTTCCTGCCTATACTGAATTCGATGCCAGCCCCGACTCGGAAATAAAAACAAGATGCTGGAGGATGCTTGAATCATTCCATCCTGATCGTTGACCGCAGGCCCGCCATGCGCCACGAAGTTCTGGCGGCGCTTGCAGCGCCCGGCGCCGACGCCCTTGATTCAAGGGGGCAAGGTTTTCTTCAATCCATCCGCCGTCGGGATACCCCTTAAATGCCCATTGCCGCTGTCTTTACGGGACGTTATGCGCTGGCCATCGTGGCGCCGCTGGTCGCGCTGGCGCTGCGCGCGGCGTTGGCCCCGCTGCTCGGGGACGTGGCGCCGATGCTGATTTTTCTGCTTGCGGTGGTGTTGGCCGCATGGCGCGGCGGCCTGGGTCCGGGCCTGGTGGCCACCGTGCTGAGCGCCGCGCTGGCGGCATGGTTCCTGATCGAGCCGCTGTACTCATTTGGGATTGACAGTGCGCCCGAGGCGACGCGCCTGGCGGTCTTTGCGGTCGAGGGCGTGGCCATTTCGCTCCTGGGCCAGGCGTCGCTGCCATCGCTGAATTCGCCCTACCTGCGCAGCCTGCCGCGCATGGTGGTGCTCAGGCTCACGCTGCTGATTGCGGTGCTGTTCGCCGTTTTGCTCGGCGTGCTGCTGTCCGCCGGACAAGCCTATTGGCGCGAGGTGCTGCGCGGGGAGATCGACGCCCGCCTCAGCGCGGTGGCCGACAGCCGGCTGCGCATGGTGCAGGCGCAGATCGCCCTGCATCGCCAGCGCGCCGAACTCAAGGCTGACGACCGCGACTTGCGCAATGTCCTGGCCGGCGCCGCAACGGTTCAGGGATCAGGCCGGGTCGAGGGGCCGGGCCTGCTCAATCAGATGGCCGATGGCAATCCCATCCGCGCCGCGCGGCTGCTTGACGCCCATGGCCGCGTTGTTCTGGCCACGGATGCGTCGGAGGTCGGACGCAATTTCGCTGGCGAGCCGGTTTTCCAGCAAGGCCTGGTCGGGCCCCAGTTCGGCCTGCCGCGTCGTGTCGGCAACGGCTTCGAAGCGGTGCTCTCGGCGCCCGTGCTCGGCGCGGGTGAGCCGCCGCGCACGCTTGGCGTGCTGATGCTGACGGCCGACGTCACGCCGTTGGCAATGGCGCTGCGCGATCCGGCCGGCCTCGGCCAGACCGGCGAGACGCTGCTCGGCGTGCGCGAGGGCGGGCGCGTGCGCTTCCTGTTCCCGCCGCGCCACGGAGGCGAGTTGGTCACGGCCGTGCCGGACGAGGTTCCGCCGATGGCGGCGGCGACCGAGGGGCGCAATTTTCTGCAGCGCAGCCATGACTACCGCGGCCAAGCGGTGCTCGCGGCGGCCCGGCCGGTCGGCTATGGCGGCTGGGGCCTGGTGGCAAAGATGGACGAGGCCGAGGCCTATGCGCCGATCGCCCACGCATTGCGCTACGGCCTGGGTCTGGGCGCTGTCATCGCGCTGGTGGGACTGGCGGCGGCTTACGGCCTGGCGCGGCACGGGTTGACACTGGCAGAGGGCCGTGATACGGCCCGGGTGGGCCTCACGCTGGATTTTGTGATGCGCGGTTGCGCGGTGTCCGCACTGCTCATCGGTCTGGTCGTCCTGGCAGGCTGGGCGCTGGACATCACGGCGCTCAAGAGTGTGCTGCCGGGCCTGGCCGTGATGAAACCCAACACCGCGATGGGCTTCGTGCTCGCCGGCCTGGCGCTGGCGCTGCGGCAGCACGGCGGACCTCGGCTCGTGTGCGCCGCGGCGCTGTTGGCGCTGGGCGGCCTGTCGCTGGCACAGGACGTGACCGGGGCCGACTTCGGCACTGACAATCTGCTGTTTCGTGAGGCGGTGAGCGCGGCGCAGATGCCCCGTCGCGGACGTATGTCGGGCATCACGGCCGCCAATTTCGTGCTGATCGGTGGCGCGCTGGCGCTGCTTGGCACGCGCTGGCCGGCATCGCGCCGGACCTCCGAGGCGCTGGCGCTGCTGACGGGCTCGACGGCGCTGGTCGCGCTGGTCGGCTATGCCTATGGCATCAAGGCGCTCTACCAGCTTCCCGGTTTTGGCAGCGTGGCCCTGCACACCGCGCTGGCGTTCGCGCTGCTCGCCATCGGCGTTCTTTGTGCCCGCACCGACGGGCTGGCCGGCGTTTTCGCCGGCACCGGGCTGGGTGGGCAGATTGCGCGCCGCTTCATGCCTCTGGCGATGGGCATGCCCCTGGTGCTGGGCTGGCTGGCGCTGAAGGCCAATGAGGCCGGGCTGATCGACCCGACGCTGGAGGCCGCGGTGTTTGCAGTGGCCATGGTTCTGGCGCTAACAGCACTCTCCTGGCGCAACGCCCTGATGCTGGAGGGCAGCGATGTCCAGCGTCAGCACGCCGAGGCGCAGCAGCGCTCGGTGTTGGAGGCCGCTCCCAACGGCCTGTTGATGGTGGATGGGCGCGGGCACATCCTGCTCGTCAACGGCGCCATGGAGCGGCTTTTCGGCTACACGCGCCAGGAGATGCTCGGCCAACAGGTCGAAATGTTCCTCCCGGAGCGCGTACGCGGGCCGCATCGGGACCTGCGTTCCGGCTTCATGGCCCATCCCCACGACCGCGCCATGGGGGCGGGCCGCGACCTCTTCGGCCGGCGCAAGGACGGCAGCGAGTTCCCGATCGAGATCGGTCTCAGCGCCATCCAGACCCCCGAGGGGCCGAGTGTGCTGGCCAGCGTCGTCGACATCACCGAGCGCAAACATGCCGAGGAAAAGCTTCGCACGAGCGAGGCCCGCTTCCGCGGCACCTTCGAAAACGCGGCGGTCGGCATTGCGCACATCTCGCCGGGCGGACGGTTCCTGAGCGTGAACGAGCACCTGTGCCAGATGGTCGGCTACACCCGCGACGAGTTGCTCGCGAGAACGGTCCACGACATCACGCATCCGGACGATGTCGAATCCTCGCGGGCACGCGCTGCGGAAATTGTGGCCGGCCAAAGCGCCAGCTATCTGGTGGACAAGCGCTACATCCACAAGGACGGCTCCTGCATCTGGGTGTCGCTGGCTGTGTCGCTGCAGCGCGGGCTGGACGGCCAGCCGGACTACATCGTCTCGGTGATCCGCGACATCAGCGACCGCAAACGCGACGAGCAGGAACTGGCCCAGGGCCGGCAGCGGTTCGCCGGAATCGTCGAGTCGGCGATGGATGCGATCATCACGATCGGCGCCGACGAGCGGATCGTGCTGTTCAATGCGGCGGCGCAATCCATGTTTCGCTGCACCGCGCAGCAGGCGCTCGGGGCCACGGTCGATCAGTTCCTGCCGGCGCGCTTTCGGGCGGCGTATCACCGGCATGTGCGGCGGTTTGGGGGCAGCGGCGTGACCAGCCTGGCGGTGGGTGATCTGGGCGAACTGTTGTTCGGCCTGCGCACGGACGGCGAGGAGTTTCCGATCGAGGCTTCCATTTCGAAGCTCGAAATCGGCGGGGAGCGATTCTTCACCGTCATCCTGCGCGACATCACGGCCCGCAAGCAGGCGGAGAAGGCCTTGCGCGAGGGCGCGGCGGCCGAGCGCGCGCGTCGGGCGGAAATGGAAACGTTGATGGCGGCGATCCCCGCCGCGGTTTTCATTGCCCACGACGCGGCTTGCGAGCAGATCACCGGCAACCCCGCCGCCATGGATTTGCTGCGGGTGCCATCGGGGCAGAATCCTTCCGCCATTGCGCCCGGGGCCGACCGGCCGGCGTACCAGGTGTGGTCCCAGGGGCGCCGGCTCGCTCCGCAGGAGTTGCCGATGCAGCGGGCGGCCGCAACCGGAGAGGCTGTTTCGGGCACCGAGGTGGACGTCCTCTTTCCAGACGGCGAGATGCGAAATCTGCTCGGTGGCGCGCTGCCGCTCTTCGACGATGCCGGTGCGGTGCGCGGCTGCGTGGGCGCCTTCATGGACATCACCGAGCGCAAGCGCAGGGAGCGCAACCTGACCTTCCTGACCGAGCTGCAGAAGCTGTTTGCCCCGATCTCCTCCGATGTGGACCTCATGCGCGTGGCCAGCGAGCGGATCGCGCGGCATCTGAGCCTGAAGCGCTGCATGCTGGTGGAGATCGACGAGGCCGGGCAGCAGGCCATCGTGCTGCACGACCACCACGCCGCGGATGTGCCCGGCCTCGTGGGTGTCCACCCGCTCACGGAGTTCCGCAACGAACTGGAGCGGCAGGAGTTGGCGGCCGGAAAGACGCTGGTGACCCACGACGTGCGCGCGGACTCGCGCGATGCCTCGGAGGCGCGGCGGATGGAGGCACGGGGGATCCGCTCGATGGTGAGCGCACCTTACGTGGCCGACGGGCGCTGGAAATTCCTGCTCAGCGCCCAGTTGGGGGAGCCGCACGCCTGGCCCCGGGAAGATGTTGAACTGCTGACCGAGCTGGCCGCGCGCCTTTGTGTGCGCATCGAACGCGCCCGCGCCGTACAGCGGCTGGTCGAGAGCGAGGAAAGCATGCGGCTCGCTGCCGAGGCAGCCCGGTTTGGCATGTACGACCGCGATCTGCACGGTGGTTACTTCCATGTCTCCGGGCAGCTCAAGCAAATGCTCGGCTACGCCCCCGATGCGCGGATCGAGCATGCGCAAGTCATGTCGCACATTCACCCCGACGACCGTCAACTGGGCGTGGAGGCGTTCCAGCGCGCCTGCGAGCATGCCGCGGAAGGGCGCATCGAAATCGAGCAGCGCATCGTGCGGCGCGATGGCGTGGTTCGCTGGATCGCGACCGTCGGGCAGTTGCTTTTCAAGGACGGCGCGCCGGCACGCTCGCTCGGCTTCTGGGTGGACATCACCGAGCGCAAGGAGGCCGAGGTGGTCTTGCGGCGGCGCAACGAGGAGTTGCGCACCGCCGCGGAGGTGGCACTGGCCTCGAAATACAAGTCAGAGTTCCTGGCCAACATGTCGCACGAGCTGCGCACGCCCTTGAACAGCCTGCTGATCCTGTCGCGGCTGCTGGCCGACAACCGGGACGGGAATCTCAGCACCAAGCAGGTTGAATACGCGGCGACCATTCACCAGTCCGGCTCGGACTTGCTGGACCTGATCAACGAGATCCTGGACCTCTCGAAAATCGAGGCGGGCCAGATGGCGGTGGGCATTGAGGCCGTTGCGCTTGCGGACGTGGGGCAGCGGGTCGAGCGCGACTTCCGCCATGTTGCGCAGGCGAAGCATCTCGACTTCGACATCCATGTGGACCCGGACCTGACGTCGGCCGTCATCCGCAGCGATGGCCGGCGGCTGCAGCAGGTGCTGAAAAACCTGCTTTCCAACGCCTTCAAGTTCACCGAGAAAGGCAATGTGAGGCTGGAGATCGGCCCCGCCACGGACGGCTGGAGCCGGCCGCACCCGATGCTGGATCAGGCGTCCGGCGTGATTGCCTTCGCTGTTTCCGACAGCGGGATCGGCATTGCGCCGGAAAAGCAGCAGCTCATCTTCGAGGCGTTCGCGCAGGCGGACGGAACCACCACCCGCAAATACGGCGGCACGGGCCTGGGCCTGTCGATCAGCCGCGAGATCGCCAGCCTGCTGGGCGGGGCCATCGTGCTCAAGAGCCGGCCAGGGGAGGGCAGCACCTTCACGCTTTACCTGCCGCAAAGCTACACGCCCAAGGCGGGCACCGCCGACCGCAAGGGCAGCCATCCGGTCAAGAGCCGGCACGTCGTCGAACCGCGCGCCCACCCCGTGGACGACCGGCAGCTGCTGGTGCCTGGTGACGAACTGCTGCTGATGGTCGAAAACGACCCCAGCTTCGCCAAGCTGCTGCTGGAGATCGCGCACCGCCACGGCTTCAAGGTGCTGCTGGCGGCCAGCGTGACCGCCGCGCTGCACCTGGCGCGGCAATACCGTCCCACGGCCATCACCCTCTCCGTGACCCTGCCGGACATGGACGGCTGGCAGTTGCTGGACCGCGTGAGGGAAGACCTGGATCTGCGCCACATTCCGGTCCACATCATCTCGGGCGAGGACGAACGGCCGCGCGGGCTGCGCCGCGGCGCGGTCAGCTGCCTGCAAAAGCCGGCAACCGAGGATGCGCTGGGCGCGCTGTTCGAGCGGATCCGGGCCACCCAGGCGCGTGAGCACGCGCTGCTGCTGGTGGTGGAAGACAATCTGGCCACGCAACGGCAAATTGTCGACGCCATCGGCACTTCCGCCGATCTGGAGGCCACCGTTGTGGCCAGCGCCGAGGCGGCGCTGGCGCAGCTCAAGGCACGGCGTTACGACTGCGTTGTCCTCGACTTGCGGCTGCCCGCCATGTCGGGGCTGGAATTTCTGGAAGCGGTGCGCGACCAGTTGCACATCGACGACCTGCCCATCGTGGTCTACACCGGGATGGATCTCTCGGCGCAGCAGCAAACCCGGCTCAACCGCCTGGCCGAATCGGTGCTGCTCAAGGACGCCCGGTCGATCGACCAGCTGCTGGATGAAACCGCCTACTACCTGCACCGGCCGATCGCGGCCCTGCCGGGGGCGGCGCGCGAAGCGATTGCGCGGCTGCACGCGAGTGCGCCTGTGCTGGCCGGCAAGAAGGTGCTGGTCGTCGATGACGACATGCGCAATGTCTTCGCGGTGCTGGCGATCCTGGAAGCCGAGGGGGTCGAAGTCAGCCACGCCGAGAACGGCAGGCAGTGCCTGGACATGCTGGAGCAGACCCCCGATTTCGACGCCGTGCTGATGGACATCATGATGCCGGTGATGGACGGCTATGAAGCCATGCGCCGCCTGCGCCAGATGGAGGGGCTCAAGACCCTGCCGGTGATAGCGCTGACGGCCAAGGTCATGCAAGGCGACCGCGACAAATGCATGGCCGCCGGCGCCAGCGACTACCTCGCCAAGCCGGTCGATGCCGGACAACTGGTGGCACTGCTGCGGCAATGGACGCGCGGCGCCCGCCAAAATACCCCCCCACATTGAGGACATAACGACATGGACACACTCCCCGCAATCCTGATGGTGGATGACAACCCGGTGAATCTATTCGCGCTCAAGGCCGCGCTGGACCTTTCGGGGGTCGAGCTGGTTCGGGCCGGTTCCGGCGCGGAGGCGCTGCGGCAGGTGCTGCAGCGCGATTTCGCGCTGATCCTGATGGACGTGAACATGCCGGGCATGGACGGTTTCGAGACCGCCACGCTGATCCGACAGCGCCAGCGCTCCAGCCGCACACCGATCATCTTTGTCACCGCCCATGCGCCCGACAGCGTCAAGCAGCTTGAGGGTTACGCGGCCGGCGCGGTCGATTACCTGTTCAAGCCGGTGGACCCGACCATCCTGCGCTCGAAAGTCCAGGTCTTCGTCGAGTTGTACCGCCATAACGAACTGAAGTTGAAGGCGGCGGCGATGGAGGCCGCGAACCGCCAGCTCGAGCACGACCTGAGCACCCAGGCCAGGCTGGCGGAACAGCTCGCGCACCTGACCCAGCACGACCTGCTGACCGGACTGCCCAACCGCGTCGCGGCGGAGCAGCGCCTGTCCCAGGCGCTGGGCGCCGCCCAGCCCGGTGGGCAAGGCGTCGCGGTGGTGCTGATCGAACTGGACGGCTTCAGTAGCGTGGTTGACACGCTGGGCCATGCGGCGGGCGATGCGCTGCTGCAGGAGGCTGCGGCCCGGTTGCGCGGCGCGGCCCAGGGCCAGGAATTCGCCGCCTGCGTGGCGCACAGCGAGTTTGCGCTGATCCTGCCCGATCCGGCCGATGGCGCCGCTGTGGTGAGCGCCGCACGCAGGGTGGTCGATGCGCTGGCGGCGCCGTACACGGCGACCGGCCCGGTGGCGCTGGTCAAGGCCTGTGTCGGCATGGCCGCTTCGCCGGTCGACGGCAGGGACGTCGCCAGCTTGATGAAGGCCGCCGAGGAAGCGCTGGCGCAGAACCGGCGCGAGGGCTGCAACGGCTGACCCTTCAGCGGCGCCCGGCGGGTCCGCATCGGGGACGCCGCCCCGGGTCCGGACTCAGTTTCCGAAGTTCAGCGGCAGGCCGACGTAGTTCTCGGCGATGGTGCGCGAACCGGCTTCGGAGTTGAGCAGGTAATCGAGTTCCGCTTCCTGGAACTTGGCGACGATGGCGCCGTCATCGGGGAAGCGGTGCATCAGCTGCGTGAACCACCACGAGAAACGCTCGCCCTTCCAGATGCGCCTGAGGCAACGCTCGGAATACGTGTCGATGCCGGCCTCGGTCTTGTCCTGGTAGTACTCGATGATGGCGGTGGAGAGGTATTTCACGTCGGTCGCGGCCAGGTTCAGGCCCTTGGCGCCGGTGGGCGGCACGATGTGGGCGGCGTCGCCGGCCAGGAACAGGCGGCCGAAGCGCATCGGCTCGGTGATGAAGCTGCGCAGCGGGGCGATGCTTTTCTCGATGCTGGGACCGGTGATCAGCTTCTCGCGGCCTTCGTCGTCCAGGCGCAGGCGCAACTCCTGCCAGAACGCCTCGTCGGTCCACTCCTCGACCTTGTCGGTCAGCGGCACTTGCAGGTAGTAGCGGCTGCGCGTCTTGCTGCGCTGCGAGCACAGCGCAAATCCGCGCGGGCTGTTGACGTAGATGAGTTCGTCGCACACGGGGGGTGTGTCGGACAGCAGGCCGAGCCAGCCGAAGGGGTAGACCTTCTCGAATTCCTTGATCGCGCTGCGCGGGGCGCTGGCGCGGCACACGCCGTGGAAACCGTCGCAGCCGGCGATGAAGTCGCACTCGATCTCGAACTTCTGGCCGTCCTTCTCGTAGGTGACGCGCGGCTTCTTGGTGTCGAAGTCGTGCACCTGCACGTTGGCGGCCTCATAGACGGTGGGCAGGCCGGCGGCAGCGCGCGCGTCCATCAGGTCGCGGGTGAGTTCGGTCTGGCCGTAGACCATGACGTTCTTGCCGCCGGTGAGCTTGTTCATGTCCACGCGGTGGCGCTGGCCGTTGATCAGCATCTCGAAGCCACCGTGCACCAGGCCTTCCCTGTGCATGCGCTCGCCCACCCCCGCCTCGTCCAGCAGGTCGATGCAGACCTGTTCCAGGATGCCGGCGCGGATGCGGCCGAGCACGTAGTCGCCGGTCTGGAGTTCGAGGATGATGGCGTCGATGCCGGCCTTGTGCAGCAGCTGGCCGAGCAGCAGGCCGGAAGGGCCTGCACCGATGATGGCAACCTGGGTTCGCATGAGAAGTCTCCTTTGTGTGTGGATGCCGAACTTTAGGCGCCGCGCCGGACTTGCACCAGTGGCACCCAGGTGCCTTTGCGCGATGATTGCCCTGGTTGCGCGATGATCGCGCATTGCCGATAATCGGCGCATGATCGCCAAAGCGGACTTCATCGAGGGCATGGCCAAGGGCATGGCGGTGCTGGAGAGTTTCGACACCGAACGCCAGCGGCTCAATGCGACGCTGGCGGCGCAGCGCGCCGGCCTCACACGCGCTGCGGCCAGACGGCACCTGCTGACGCTGGCCCACCTGGGGTATCTGGAAACCGACGGCAGCTACTTCTGGCTGTCGGCCAAGGTGCTGCGTTTTTCCGGCAGCTACCTGGCCTCGGCGCGGTTGCCGCGCCTGCTGCAACCCACGCTGAACCGGCTCGCGGCGCAGACGCAGGAGTCATTTTCGGCGGTGGTGCTGGACGGCGACGACGTGGTGATCGTGGCGCGCAGCGTCAGCATGGGCGGCGGCACGCGGGTGCTGGCCTACGGCCTGCACCTGGGCGCCCGCCTGCCCGCGCACGCCACCTCCACCGGGCGCCTGCTGCTGTCCGCGCTGCCCAAGCCCGCCTTGAGCGCCTGGCTCAAGGGCCGCACGCTGCCACGACTCACGGCGCAGACCACCACCGATGTGAAAAAGCTGCGCACGCTGATCGAGCAGGCCGCGACCGACGACTACTGCGTGGCCAGCGAAGAGCACGAACTCGGCGTACATGCGCTCGCCGTGCCGCTGCGCAACATGCAGGGCAAGACCGTGGCGGCGCTGAACGTGGTGGCGTCACCCGCGCGGCTGCAGCCCGAGGTGATGCAACGGGACCTGCTGCCGCTGCTGCTGGACGCGGCGCGGGAGCTGCGTCCGCTGCTCTGAGGGCAGCGCCCGATGGGGCGCTTACTTCTGCAGCGCGCCGCTGGCGTTGATGATGGACAGGTCCACGCCACCCCAACCCTTGCGCTGGGTGGGGGTGTAGCTGACATAAATGCCGCCGAGGTTGTATTCGCCCAGGTTGGCCATGGCGGCGAGCACGTTGGCGCGCGTCGGTGAGCCCGACGTTTTGCGCACCGCTTCCGCGGCGATCTTGGCGCCCATGTAGCCTTCAAGACTCGAAAACGAAACGAGCTCTCCCGGCGCGAACTTCTTCATGTCCGTCTGGAACTCGGTGATGATGGCCTTGGTGGGCACGAAGGGGTAGGGCACCGCCTGGCTCAAGACAATGCCACGCGCCTTGTCGGCGCCGACGGCCTTGACCAGGACGTCATGCAGCAGGACCGACAGGCCGTAAATCTGGACCGAGCCGCCCGGCGCTTCGCGCACGGCCTTGATGAATTCGTTCGCGGGTTTGCCGGCGGCAAGCACCAGGATGGCTTTGGGCTTGTTCGCGCTGATCGCAGCGACCGCTGCCTTGACGCTGGCATCCAGCTTGTCCGGCGCGGCATCGAGCACGGGATTGGCCACGACCTTGACCCCGTGCGTGTCGCTGAGCTGCGTGGCCACCTTGGCCAGCGCGGGCCCGAAGGCGATGTTCATGTTGACGATGGCGATGGCGTCCTTGTCCCAGGTCTTGGCTTCCTTGAGCAGGGTGCTCACTTCATCGGCGTAGCCGCTGCGCAGCGGGAACACGTTGCCGGCGCCAATCACGTTCTTGTCGCCCTGCAGCGGTGCGATCAGGGCGATGCCGCTTTTAGCGGGAAGGTCTTGTTTGGCGATTTCCGCCAGCCCCGCGCTGTTGAGAAAGCCCAGCAGGCCGGCGACGGATTTGTCCGCGATCAGCTGCTGGGTCAGCTCGACCATTTTGGGGCCCTGCAGGCCGTCGTCGAGCGTGACCAGTTTGAGCTTGTTGCCCGCGATGCCGCCATTGGCGTTGACCTTGTCGAAGTACGCCTGAATGCCCACGGCCAGGCCCTTGGCGTTGGCCGCCGATGCCGGGTTCGTCTGCGAGGCGATCTGGCCGAAAACGACCTCCTGTGCCGCATGGCCAACGCTGGAAAAAACGCCAAGCACAGCCAGGGAGAGCGCCGGGACGGCGCGCGAGAACATTTTTTTCATCCAGAAACCCAGGTTGAAAGAAGAAAGGGCGCTCAAACGCCGAGGTGCTGTTCCAGCAAGCCGGGTTGCGCGTGCAATTCGTCCGACGTGCCTGCAAACACCACCTGGCCCTTGACCAGGATGACGTTGCGGTCGGTGATCTGGGTGACATGTTTCCAGTTCTTGTCCACGATCACGCTGCTGATGCCGCTTTCGCGGATCAGGCCGCAGATGCGCCAGATCTCCCGCGCGATCAGCGGGGCCAGGCCTTCGGTGGCCTCGTCGAGGATCAGCACGTCGGGGTTGGTCATCAGCGCGCGGCCGATGGTGAGCATCTGTTGCTCGCCGCCGGAGAGCTGCTGGCCGCCGTGGCCCAGGCGCTCCTTCAGGCGCGGGAAGGTTTCCAGCACGCGGTCATAGGTCCAGTCGCGCTGGCCGCGCGTGCCGGCGCGCGCCGCCATCTTGAGGTTTTCGACCACGCTCAGGTTGCCGAAGATGCCGCGGCCTTCTGGCACGTAGGCAATGCCGAGCCGGGCGATTTCATAGGGCGCGCGGCCGGTCATGGCCTGGCCCATGATCTCCACCGCGCCGGCGCGGGGCTTGACCAGGCCCATGATGGATTTGAGCAGCGTGCTCTTGCCCATGCCGTTGCGGCCCATGAGGCCGATGGTCTCGCTGCGCGCGACGCTGAAGTCGATGCCGCGCAGGATGTGGCTGGCGCCGTAGTAGGTGTGAAGCCCGCTGGCGTTGATCAGCAGTTCGGTGCTTGGGCTGCCCATGTCAGTGTTCCTCCCCGAGGTAGGCCGCCTGCACGGCGCTGTCGGCGCGCACTTGGGCCGGCGTGCCGCTGGCAATCACCTGGCCGTTGACCATTACCGTGAGGTGGTCGGCCAGGGTGAAGACGGCGTCCATGTCGTGCTCGACCAGCAGCATGGCGTGGTCTTTCTTCAGCTTGAGCAGCAACTCGACCATGCGCTCCGCCTCGGCCACGCCCATGCCGGCCAGCGGCTCGTCGAGCAGCAGCACCTGGGGCTCGGTGGCCAGTGTCATGGCGATTTCGAGCTGCCGCTGTTCGCCGTGGCTGCTGGCGCCGGCCACCACGTCGCGCCGGCTTTCCAGCCCCGCGAGTTCGATGGCGCGCGTCGCGCGGGCCAGGGCGGTGGTGGATTTCGCCGCATCCTGCAGCCAGCGCACGGGGTTCCAGGGCTGTTGCGCATCGCGCGACTGCGCGGCCAGTCGCACGTTCTCCCAGACGGTGAAGGGCGCGAAGATGTTGGTCTTCTGGTAGCTGCGGCCCAGGCCCTGGCGCGAGATTTTCTCGGGCGGCCAGCCGGTGATGTCGCGGCCGGCCAGGGTGATGGAGCCCGAGGTGGGCGGCAGGTCGCCCGACAGCAGGTTGGTCAGCGTGGATTTGCCGGCGCCGTTGGGGCCGATCACCGCGTGGATGCGGTCACGCCACAGGTCCACCGAAACGCCGTTGACCGCGGCCAGGCCGCCGAAGCGCTTGGTGATCTCTTTT
Organism: Comamonadaceae bacterium; assembly: GCA_023259355.1. Lineage (GTDB taxonomy): Bacteria > Pseudomonadota > Gammaproteobacteria > Burkholderiales > Burkholderiaceae_C > JAHFQI01. Next base: position 581 of record JAHFQI010000048.1, on the reverse strand, counting down.
GCGGAAAGCAGGATTTCACTCATCGCCAGCCTCCTTGCGGCGCAGGAAGCGCTCCACGAGGCCGAGCAGGCCGCGCGGCGCGAGGATCACGACCGCCACGATGAACAGGCCCATCCACAGCTGCCAGTGCTTGCCCAGCGGGAAGCCGCCCAGCGTGGGCAGGTCTTTCAAGGCGTGCAGCACGTATTCGAACGCGAAGGCGCCGACGATGGCGCCCGCGAAATTGCCCATGCCGCCCAGGATCACCATCATGATGGCGTGTGCGCTCATGTGGAAACCCATGAGCTCGGGGTTCACGTAGCCGGTCTGCGCGCCCCACAGGTAGCCCGCCAGCCCCGCCAGCGCGCCGGCCAGCGTGAAGGCCGCGAGCTTGTAGCCGAAGGTGCCGAAGCCCATGGCGCGCATGCGGTGCTCATTGACGCGGATGCCGGCCAGCGCCCGGCCGAACGGGCTCCAGAGCAGGCGGCGCAGGAACCCATAGGTGGCGATCAGGCAGGCCAGCGTGAAGTAATAGAAAACGCGCTTGTTCTCCAGGTCGAACAGCGTGGCGTCGGGCTTGAAGTTGATGTAGATGCCGTCCG
>JAHFQI010000047.1 GCA_023259355.1 Comamonadaceae bacterium | reverse complement strand
CTATCCGCCAACTGCCGGCGCACAAGACCACGCAAGCGCCACCGACGAGCAGGGAGGGGATTGGCGCGCAGCCATTGAGTCGCCCCCACTCCCAGGCCCCTGCGGCAATGAGCACGAGGGCGACAAGCGCAAACGGCTCGGGTGAAGGGTAAAACAGTGCGGGCAGCAGGATGGCCAGCAGGATCAGGGCGGTGATGATGCGCTGCTTGAGCATGGAGCTTGTTTCAGGCAGCAATTTTGCTGCCGGGAGAGGATGCAATTTGCTCCGACGTCTGGCCAAACCGGCGTTCTCGCCGCCGGAAAGACGTGATCGCCTCGTCGAGCGCCGCCTCATCGAAATCGGGCCAGAGGCGGTCGCTGAAATAGAGCTCGGAATAGGCCGCCTGCCACAGCAGGAAATTGCTGATGCGCTGCTCGCCGCCGGTTCGAATCAGCAAATCGGGATCGGGCACATGCGACAACGCCATGGCCCTGTCCAGACTGACTTCGGTGATCGCCTCACCCTGAGCTGCAAGGCGAGCCGCCGCCTGGGTAATGTCCCAGCGTCCGCCGTAGTTGAAACAGACATTGAGGATCAAACGGGAGTTCTGCGCGGTGTCGGCCTCGGCCTGGGCCAGTCCGGCCCGCATCTTTTCCGACAAACCGGAGCGGTCTCCCACGATATAAATCCGAACGCCATCCTTCTTCAACTGAGGCACTTCGCGGCCCAGGGCCAGCGCCAGCAACTCCATGAGGCCGGACACTTCCTCGGGGGGGCGGTTCCAGTTCTCGGATGAAAAGGCGAACACCGTGAGCACGGCCACGCCACGCTCGGAGCAAGCCTTGACACAGCGACGCAGGGACTCAACGCCCTGGCGATGTCCGGCCACACGCGGCAGGAAGCGACGGGTCGCCCAACGGCCGTTCCCATCCATGACGATGGCGATGTGATTCGGCACCACGGTCGAAATGGACATGATGGTCAGGACAAGGCGCTGATCGACCGTCAGACGGCCATGATTTCCTGCTCTTTGCCAGCGACCAGCTGATCGATCGCGATGATGTGCTTGTCCGTGACTTTCTGGATGTCGGTTTCGGCACGTTTTTGATCGTCTTCGGACGCGAGCTTGTCTTTCACCAGCTTCTTGATGGCTTCGTTCGCGTCACGGCGCAGGTTGCGCACGGCGATCTTGGCGCTTTCGCCCTCATGGCGCACCAGCTTGGTCATTTCCTTGCGGCGCTCCTCGCTCATGGGCGGCATCGGCACACGGATCAAGTCGCCCATGGACGCCGGGTTCAAACCCAGGTCGCTCTCACGGATGGCTTTTTCGATCTTGGCGCCCATCCCTTTTTCCCAAGGCTGGATGCTGATGGTGCGCGAATCGAGCAAGGCCACGTTGGCGACCTGGCTCAACGGCACCAGTGAGCCGTAATAGTCCACCTGCACACTGTCCAGCAAAGCCGGGTTGGCGCGACCGGTCCGGATCTTGGTCAAATTGTTCATGAAGGCGGCGATGGACTGGTCCATCTTCGCCTCCGTCGTCTTCTTGATGTCAGCAGTCGTCATACACAGTTCTCCTGAGCTTTTGCTCACTCGTCAGGCGTACACCAGGGTGCCTTCGTCTTCGCCCATGACCACGCGCTTGAGCGCGCCGTGCTTGAAGATGGAAAACACCTTGAGGGGCAGCTTCTGGTCGCGGCACAGCGCAAACGCCGTGGCATCCATGATGCCCAGATTCTGCGACATGGCCTCATCAAACGTGATCTTGGCATACCGGGTGGCGGTGGGGTCTTTTTTCGGGTCGGCGGTGTACACGCCATCCACCTTGGTGGCCTTGAGCACCACCTCGGCACCGATCTCGGCACCGCGCAACGCAGCCGCCGTATCGGTGGTGAAAAACGGATTGCCCGTTCCAGCCGCGAAAACCACCACCTTGCCTTCTTCGAGGTACTGCAAGGCCTTGGGACGCACATACGGCTCCACGACCTGCTCGATGGCGATGGCCGACATCACACGGGCCGTCAGACCAGCCTTGTTCATGGTGTCGGCCAGCGCCAGCGCATTCATCACCGTCGCCAGCATACCCATGTAGTCGGCCGTGGCACGGTCCATGCCGACCGACCCGCCCGCGACGCCGCGAAAGATATTGCCGCCGCCAATCACGACCGCGACCTCCACCCCAAGGCGCGTGACTTCGGCAATTTCCTCAACCATGCGCACGATGGTCGCATGGTTGATGCCGAAGGCATCGTCTCCCATCAACGCTTCGCCAGACAGCTTGAGCAGGATGCGCTTGTGGGCTGGTTTGGCTTCGGTCATGGGTGGACTCCTTGGTTGGGTGTAAGTTTAGCGGCCTGGCAAACGATGGAAATCAGGCTGCGCCCTTGGCGGCGGCAACCTGGGCCGCCACTTCGGCGGCGAAGTCGTCCACCTTCTTCTCGATGCCCTCGCCCACGACGTACAGGGTGAAACCCTTGACCGTGGTACCGGCAGCCTTGAGCATCTGCTCGACGGTCTGCTTGTCGTTCTTCACGAAGGACTGGTTGAACAGCGACACTTCCTTGAGGTACTTCTGCACCGAGCCCTCAATCATCTTGGCTGCGATATCAGCGGGCTTGCCAGATTCGGCCGCCTTGGCGGTCGCCACCGAGCGCTCTTTTTCAATCAGCTCGGCGGGGACATCCGCACTGGTCAGCGCGACCGGCTTCATGGCGGCCACGTGCATGGCCACGTCCTTGGCAGCGGTAGTGTCACCGTCAAACTCAACCAGCACACCAATGCGGGTGCCGTGCAGGTAAGACGCCACTTGACCACCACCCGACAGGCGCTTGAAACGGCGGAACGTCATGTTCTCGCCAATCTTGCCAATCAGGCCCTTGCGCACGTCTTCGAGCGTGGGACCGAAGCCGTCCTGGCTGTAAGGCAGCGAACCCAAGGCCGCCACGTCAGCAGGATTGTGCTTGGCGACCAGTTCGGCAGCGGCATTGGCCAGCGCCAGGAAGCTGTCGTTCTTGGTGACAAAGTCGGTTTCGCAGTTGACCTCCAGCAGCGCACCGGTAGTGCCTTCAACGCTGGCGGCGACCACGCCTTCAGCCGTCACGCGCGATGCGGCCTTGCCGGCCTTGGTACCGAGCTTGACACGCAACAGTTCTTCGGCCTTGGCCATGTCGCCTTCAGCTTCGGTCAGGGCTTTCTTGCACTCCATCATGGGGGCGTCGGTCTTGGCGCGCAGTTCAGCGACCATGCTTGCGGTAATTGCAGCCATCTTCTACTCCGTATTCAGTTCAATTCAATGGGAAATGGGGCTAAAAAAAAGGGGCAACAAAGCCCCTTTCTTTGCAGGACGAGGGACTCAGGCCGAAGCGTTTTCGACTTCCACGAATTCGTCGACGCTCTCGGCGGCAACCGCCTTGACCACATCGTCCACCGCGTTGGAGCGGCCTTCGAGGATGGCGTCGGCAATGCCGCGGGCGTACAACGTCACCGCCTTGGCGGAGTCATCGTTGCCGGGGATCACGTAATCGATGCCTTCGGGCGAGTGGTTGGAGTCCACCACGCCAATCAGGGGAATGCCGAGCTTCTTGGCTTCGGCAATGGCAATCTTGTGGTAGCCCACGTCGATCACGAAAATTGCATCGGGCAGCGCGGCCATGTCCTGAATGCCGCCGATGTCTTTTTCAAGCTTTTCGATCTCGCGCTTGAACATCAGCTGCTCTTTCTTGCTCAGAGAGTCCAGACCGACTTCCTGCTGCGCCTTCATGTCCTTGAGGCGCTTGATCGAGGTCTTGACCGTCTTGAAGTTGGTCAACATGCCGCCCAGCCAGCGCTGGTCAACATAAGGCACGCCGGCGCGCTGCGCCTCGGCGGAGACGATTTCACGCGCCTGGCGCTTGGTGCCCACCATCAGGATGGTGCCGCGGTTGGCAGCCAGCTGCTTGGCGAACTTGGCCGCATCCTGGAACATCGGAAGCGACTTTTCCAGGTTGATGATGTGGATCTTGTTGCGATGGCCGAAGATGAACGGGGCCATCTTGGGGTTCCAGAAGCGGGTTTGGTGGCCAAAATGGACACCGGCTTCCAGCATTTCGCGCATGGTAACGGACATGTTTTTACTCCGAAGGTTGAGTCTAAAATCCAGCCCACTAATCGCAACTTGCGTGACACTGGGCCACAGTTAGAAAGCTGCAACACCTTGAGGGACTGGCTTGCGATTTGTCTTGACGAATGACGAAGGCGCCACTCCACAAAACCCAAAGAGTATAGCACGGCACCCCTCCAAGACCATGCCCACCGACCTCCTTGCCACCCGTCAGCGCATTTTTGGCGGCGACTTGAGCGCCTCCACGGCCATGGAGCAATCCATCGCCGTGGCGCAGTCCGCTGCGTGTCGCGCAGCCTTTGTCAAAACCACCTTCGAGGAGGCGAGCGCCACCGCGCAGAAGGTGGACGCCGACCCACTGGCTTCGCAGACCTCGCGTCTGGCCGGCCTGGCCTTCTCAGTGAAAGACCTGTTTGACGTGGCCGGCCAGACCACCGCCGCAGGCTCGCGGGTGCTTGACGGCACGCAGGCCGCCTTCCGGGACTGCCCGGCCGTGGCGCGGCTCAAGGCGGCTGGCGGCGCCATGCTGGGTCGAACACACATGGTCGAATTTGCATTTTCCGGCGTTGGGACCAACCCGCACGTCCCCACCCCGGCGGCATGGGATGGCCGATTCGGCAAGCTCGCCGGAATGCCCGGTGAACCGCGCATTCCTGGCGGGTCATCCTCGGGAGCGGCGGTGTCGGTCGCCACGGGCGCGGCCTTTATCGGCCTGGGCTCGGACACCGGCGGCTCGATCCGCATTCCTGCTGCCTTGAATGGCATTGTCGGCTTCAAGGGCACAGCAGACCTGGTCCCCACTGCCGGCGCCGTACCGTTGTCCACCACGCTGGACACGGTCTGCGCCTTGACGCGCAGCGTACGCGACGCCATTGTGGCCCACGAAATCCTGGCCGCGCGCACCGTCACGCGCAGTCCGGCGCCGCTGGCGGCCTACCGGCTGGCCGTGGCACAGACCACTCTGCTCGACGGGCTCGACTCCACGGTAGCGAAGGCATTTCAACGCACAGTGCAGGCCCTGCGCGACGCCGGTGCGCTGATCCACGAAATCCCGCTGGCGGAAATCCGGGAGCTGGGCGCGATCCAGTCCACCGGCGGATTCTCGGCCGCCGAAAGCTACGCCTGGCATCGCCCCCTGCTGGAAACCCGCGCCGCCGACTACGACCCCCGCGTTGCCGCGCGAATCCAGCGCGGCGCCGTCATGAAAGCGCACGAGTACATTGAACTCATCAACGCACGCCACCAATGGATTGCCCGCGTCGAGCAAGCCCTGCAAGGCTACGATGCCGTGCTTTCCCCCACAGTGCCCATCGTGGCGCCCGCCATCGCGGCGGTGGCACCGGCCAATGGGCTGGATGCGGCGCTGGACGAGGCCCGTGACGCCGAATTTTTCCGAGTGAACGCGCTGCTGCTGCGCAACACCAGCGTGGTCAACATGCTGGACGGCTGCGCGCTGTCCCTCCCCTGCCACACCGCGGACGAACTGCCCATGGGCCTGATGGCCTGGAACGGCGCGCACCGCGATGACACGGTGCTCAATCTGGGCCTGCTGATTGAAGAAGCACTACAAATACAATAGCTGATTGCGACTATTTGGCGCCTGATTAAAGGCGTTTTGATTCAGGGTCTCCATGAAAATTGCCATTGTGGGCGCCGGTATCATCGGCGTCACCACCGCGTATGAGTTGGCCGTCGATGGCCACGAAGTCACCGTCTTTGAGCGCCATGGCGCCGCCGCCGAAGAAACCAGTTTTGCCAATGCCGGTGTGGTCGCACCCGGCTACGTCACCCCCTGGGCGGCGCCCGGCATGCCGGGCAAGGTGCTCGGCCACCTGCTGAGCCGCCATGCGCCCGTGAAGCTGGGCCTGCCGCTTGCAGGCAACGAGTTGCTCTGGATGTGGAAATGGTGGCGTGCCTGCAAGCTCGAAACCTATGTCGCCAACCGCGCGCGCCTGCAGCGTCTGGCCTTCTACAGCCGTCAGCGGCTGCATCAGATCACGGCTGACCTGAAACTCGAATACGACCGCAGCGATGGTTGCATGGTGCTCTTGCGCTCCGAGAAAGACCGCGAACTGGCGCAGCCCGGCCTTCAGGTGCTGCGCGACGCCGGCGTGAACTTTCAGGAAATCGGGCCCGAAGAAGCCCGCAAGATCGAACCCGCGCTCAACCCCGACACCACCTTTGCCGGGGCCATCCACCTGGGTGACGACGAGGTCGGCAACTGCCGGCAATTTGCGCTGATGCTCAAGGACGAAGCGAGACGCCTGGGCGCCAAGTTCGAATTCAACACCACGGTCAGCAGCATCGGCCGACCTCAATCAGCGAGCCTTTCCATCGTCGGCGAAGCCGCGCCCCGCCCCTTCGACGCCATTGTCATGTGTGCCGGACTGGCTTCGGCGGCGCTGCTGAGGCCCTTCGGCTTGAAGCTGCCGCTCGCGGCGGTGCATGGCTACTCCGTCAGCGCCCACATCCGGGAACCACTCAACGCACCGCGCAGCGCCGTGGTGGATGAGCGGTACAAAGTGGCCGTCACGCGCCTGGGCCAGCGGGTGCGTGTGGCCGGCAGCGCGGAACTGGGCGGCTCGCCCGGTGCCCTGCGCGAAAGCTCGCTGCGAACACTCTACAAGGTGTTGCACGACTGGTTTCCCGGTGCCGCCCAACTTTCCAGCGGCGTGCAGGAATGGAAAGGCGCACGCCCCATGCTGCCGGACGGCCCACCCGTCATCGGGGCCAGCGGCATGCCCGGTGTCTGGCTGAACCTGGGCCACGGCTCCAGCGGCTGGGCGCTGAGTTGCGGCAGCGCGCGGGCGCTGGCCGATCTGATCGCCGGCCGGCCGGCTGACATCGATCTGGAAGGGCTTGGCGTGGAGCGGCTGCGCGGCTGAAGCGAAGACGCAGCCTCACGCGGCATCCAGCGGCACAATGCATCCATGCACCGCATCACCCGCGCCCTGCCCCAACCACTGTTTGACATTGCCGCCACGCGCCGCATGGAGCTTGCTGCGGCGGTAGGGTTGCCGCCGCATACGCTGATGCAGCGCGCGGGCCTGGCCGTGGCACGGCTGGCGTTGGCCCTGGCACCGCACGCGCGCACGTTCTGGGTGGCCTGTGGACCGGGCAACAACGGCGGCGACGGCATGGAAGCGGCCATGCATCTGAAGCGCTGGGGCCGCCATCCGGTGGTCACCTGGCTAGGCGAAGAAGCGCGGACGCCGGCCGACGCACGCGCTTCGCTGGCACGGGCCCGTGACGCAGGCGTCTCATTTGCCGACACGCCCCCTGCGGGACTGGGCCCCGACGACCTGTGCATTGACGCGTTGCTGGGCATTGGCGCGACACGGGCTCCCGAAGGCCGAATGGCCGAATGGATCACCGCCCTCAATACAGGCGCAGCGCCCATTCTTGCTGTTGATGTGCCCTCGGGCCTGAACGCGGACAGCGGTGAAGCCGTAGCCAGGCCAGAAGGAAACGGCCTGCAACAGGTGGAAGGCACTCGCCCCGTTCAGGCCCACCACACCTTGACGCTGCTCGGTTGCAAACCGGGCCTGTTTACCGCACACGGCCGCGATGCGGCAGGCGCCGTCTGGCTCGATGATCTGGGCATCACGGGTTCACTTGAAGCACCCTGCGCCCGCCTCAACCCTTCGCCGACGCCGACGCACCGGGCCCACGCCACCCACAAGGGCAGTTATGGCGACGTGGCCGTGATCGGCGGCGAAGGCCTGGCCGGACGTGGCATGGGTATGACCGGCGCCGCCGTGCTCGCGGCCTCCGCGGCGCTGCATGGCGGTGCGGGCCGGGTCTTGATCAGCCTGCTCGATGACGGCGCAATGACCCTCGACCCAGGACAGCCCGAATTGATGTTCCGGACCATGACCGCATTGAACCTGTCTGCGCTGACGGTGGTTTGCGGCTGCGGCGGCGGCGATGCCGTGCGCCAGGTCCTGCCGCAGGTCCTGGCGCAATCCCCGCGACTGGTGCTGGATGCCGATGCACTGAATGCCATCGCCACGGACAGCGCGCTCAAAACCCTCTTGCAGCAGCGTGCCGCACGTCGCTACGCCACCGTGCTGACCCCCCACCCCCTGGAAGCGGCACGCCTGCTGGGCGGCAGCACGGCCACAGTGCAGGCCGACCGGCTTGCGGCCGCAGGCCATCTGGCAACCGATCTGCGTTGCGTGGTCGTGCTCAAGGGCTCAGGCACGGTGATCGCGGCGCCCGAAACGATTCCCGTGATCAATCAGACCGGCAATGCCCGGCTGGCCACGGCGGGCACCGGCGACGTGCTGGCCGGGCTAGTGGGTGCCGGGCTCGCAGAAGGCCTGGATGCCTTCACCGCAGCCTGCACGGCGGTGTATCGCCATGGCGCGGCGGCCGATAGCTGGCCCGCTGGGGGAACACTGACAGCGAGCGCCCTGGCGCGACGGCTCAGCCCATAACGCGCCAGGCTTTCGGCACGGGGATCGGTCAGCCTCGCCCGGCAAACGGCATCTTGGTTGCCATCACGGTGTGGAACATCACATTGGCCTCGGGCGGGAGGCTGGCCATGTAAACGATGGACTGACCGACGATGTTCACGTCCATCAGTGGCTCGATGGCAATCTCGCCGTTGGCCTGCTGCACGCCCTTGGCCATACGGGCGGCCATTTCGGTGGCAGCGTTGCCAATGTCGATCTGGCCCACGGCAATGTCGTATTTGCGGCCATCGAGCGAGGCGGTCTTGGTCAGCCCGGTCACCGCGTGCTTGGTTGCGGTGTAGGCGATCGAGTTCGGGCGCGGCGTGGTTGCCGAGATGGAACCGTTGTTGATGATGCGGCCGCCCCTGGGCGTCTGCGCTTTCATCACGCGAAAGGCGGCCTGGATGCAATAGAAGACGCCGCTCAGGTTGATGTCGACCACGTTCTTCCACTGTTCGATGCTCAGATCCTCCAGCGGGATTCCCGGTGCATTCACCCCGGCGTTATTGAACAGCAGGTCCACCCGGCCGAAAGCCTTGACGACGGACTCAAAAAGCGCCTGAACCGAGGCGGGATCTGAGACATCGGCTGGAACGGCCAGCGCCCGGTCCCCCGCTCCGGACGCTGCAACCACAGCGTCCAGCGGTTCACGCCGGCGCCCGACCAGCGCCACCTGCCAGCCGGCGTCCAGCAACGCCATCGCAGCCGCTTTGCCAACACCACTGCCAGCGCCGGTCACGATGGCGGTCTTCGGGGCAATGCTCATATGTGGTTCTCCTGTAAACCGTTGAAATTACCAAGCGAAAACGTATTCAACGCCGGGATTTACGGGCCTTGGCTCCGCCGTTTTTGCCTGAGGCTCGTTTCACCGAGGCCTTCAGCGCCTGGATCGGCGAGCGCGGCGCGCGTTCGGCCGCCGCGGCTTTCTTGGCCGCGCGCTTGTCGGAAGCCTTGGCCGGTACGCCCTGCCCTGATGCAGGCACGCCTTTGTCGCGTAGCGCGCGGACTGTCAGATCCTCACCATCGCGCACAAGGCGAAAGTCGATCTTGCGCCCGTCCAGATCAACTCGGCTGACCTGGACCCGCACCCGGGAACCGATGGCGTAGCGGATGCCGGTTCGCTCGCCGCGCAACTCCTGGCGTGCCTCGTCAAAACGGAAGTACTCGCCGCCCAGCTCAGTGATGTGCACCAGCCCCTCCACATAGAGCTCGTCAAGCGTCACGAAGATGCCGAACGTCGTCGCGGCTGTCACCACACCGCTGTATTCCTCGCCCAGATGCTCGCGCATGAACTTGCATTTAAGCCACGCTTCGACATCACGGCTGGCTTCATCGGCACGGCGTTCGTTGGCGCTGCAGTGCAGGCCGGCGGCCTGCCAGGCCAGCTGATCCGCAGTCAGCTTTTTGGGCTTGTGATCGGGCTCGCGAACCTTGCCGGCCAGCCCTTTTTCCAGACGCTTGGCCAGCTTGGCGTGCGCCTCACCCGGCGTGGGCAGCGCTGGCAACTGGTAGCGACGTCGGGCAAGAATGGCCTTGATGACCCGGTGCACCAACAAATCAGGGTAACGGCGGATCGGGCTGGTGAAATGGGTGTACGCGTCGTAAGCCAGACCGAAGTGACCGCTGTTGACGGGCGTGTAAATCGCCTGCTGCATCGACCGCAGCAGCATCGAATGAATTTGCTGCGCATCTGGCCGCTCCTTGGTCGCCTCGGCGATCTTCTGGAACTCGCCGGGCTTGGGATCCTCGCTGATGCCCAGATTCACGCCGACCGCCTTGAGGTAGTTGCGCAGGATGTCTTTTTTCTCGGGTGTTGGTCCTTCATGCACACGAAACAGACCCGGGTGCTTGCCTTGTGCAATGAAATCGGCGCTGCACACGTTAGCGGCCAGCATGGCTTCCTCGATCAGCCGGTGCGCCTGATTGCGCGTGCGTGGAACGATTTTTTCGATGCGGCCGTTGTCGTCGCAGACGATCTGGGTTTCCGTGGTTTCGAAATCCACAGCGCCGCGCACGGTACGCTCCGCCAGCAATGCGCGGTAGACGTCGTGCAGGTTCAGCAAGTCGGTCACGCGGGCCTTGCGGCGCACGGCTTCGGGGCCACGGGTGTTGGCCAGGATCGCAGCCACCTCGGTGTAGGTGAAACGCGCGTGACTGAACATCACCGCCGGGTAAAACTGGTAGGCGTGGATTTCGCCCCGGGCTGTGATCAGCATGTCGCAGACCATGCACAAACGCTCAACCTCGGGATTGAGCGAACACAATCCGTTGGAGAGCTTCTCCGGCAGCATGGGAATCACGCGGCGCGGGAAATAAACCGAGGTGGCGCGGTCATATGCATCGACATCGATCGCGCTGCCGGTTTCAACATAGTGACTCACATCGGCAATCGCCACCAGCAGACGCCAGCCCTTGCCCCGGCCCACCTTGGCCGGTTCGCAATACACGGCATCATCAAAATCGCGCGCATCTTCGCCGTCAATGGTCACCAGCGGGATGTCGGTCAGATCGACGCGGTGCTTCTTGTCCTGCGGGCGCACCTTGTCGGGCAGCGTGCGGGCCTCTCCGATACATGCCTCGGAGAACTCGTGGGGCACGCTGTATTTGCGTACGGCAATTTCGATCTCCATGCCCGGATCGTCGATCTCGCCCAGCACTTCCTTCACGCGGCCCACGGGCTGTCCGAACAGGGCGGGCGGCTCGGTCAGCTCCACAACCACCACCTGCCCCGGTTTGCCGGTGCCCGTAGCGCTCTTGGGAATCATCACGTCCTGGCCGTAGCGCTTGTCTTCCGGCGCCACGATCCAGATACCGCTCTCGTGCAACAGCCGCCCGATGATGGGCTGCGGTGGCCGCTCAACGATTTCGACCACCCGCCCCTCAGGGCGCCCCTTGCGGTCGTGGCGCACGACGCGGACCTTGACGCGATCCTTGTGCAGCACAGCGCGCATCTCGTTGGGAGGCAGGTAAATGTCCGATTCACCGTCGTCACGACTCAGAAAACCGTGGCCATCGCGATGTCCTTGGACCGTTCCTTCAATTTCATCCAGCAAGTTGCTGGTGGAGTCTAAATTTTTGATATATAATCCTATCTTTCCTGAGATGCCCAGGTGGCGGAATTGGTAGACGCACTAGTTTCAGGTACTAGCGAGTAACATCGTGGGGGTTCGAGTCCCTTCCTGGGCACCAAGTTTAAACAAACCTGCAAAGGTTTCGTTGATAAAAAGCCGCTGAATTTTCAGCGGCTTTTTGTTTTGTGCGCCGGCTTTCGCAAGCGGGTGAGTCACACCTTCGCAAAGACTGGCGCGGGGCGTGTGCAACAAAGCGATCACACCCCTGGCCTTCAAACCGGCACCGCCACGAGGTCATGCCCCTGAGTGCCGACGATGCGCGCGCGCGTGAACTCGCCCACTTTCAGCGTCTTGCTGATTTTTTCGGGCGGCAGCAACTTCACCGTGCCATCGATCTCTGGTGCGTCGGCATAAGTGCGGCCCACGCCACCTCGCCGGCCCATCGCCGGTGCCGAATCCACCAGCACCTGCATCGTCGCACCGATACGCCGCTGCAAAATGGCAGCCGAGACTTCTTCGGCCACCGCCATGAAGCGGGCGCGCCGCTCTTCGCGGACTTCGGGAGGCAGCATGCCGGGAATTCCGTTGGCAACGGCACCCTCGACCGGGCTGTAGGCAAAACAGCCGGCGCGATCGATGCGGGCTTCACGCATGAAGTCCAGCAAATGCTGAAACTCCTCTTCAGTCTCGCCCGGAAAACCGGCAATGAATGTGCTGCGAATGACAAGCTCGGGGCACATGTCCCGCCAGCGCTGGATTCGCTCCAGATTTCTTTCGCCGCTGGCCGGGCGCTTCATGCGCCGCAAAACATCGGGGTGGCTGTGCTGAAACGGCACATCCAGGTACGGCAACACCTTGCCAGTGGCCATCAGCGGAATGACCTCGTCCACGCTGGGATACGGGTACACATAGTGCAGCCGCACCCAGGCGCCGTAGGGTTCGGCAATTTCGCCAAGGGTCTGGACCAGTTCCAGCATGCGCGTCTTCACCGGCTTGCCATCCCAAAATCCAGTGCGGTATTTGACGTCCACCCCGTAGGCCGAAGTGTCCTGGCTGATCACCAGCAACTCCTTCACCCCACCTTCGAACAACGCCTTCGCTTCCTTGAGCACATCGCCGACCGGCCGGCTGACCAGATCGCCGCGCATGGACGGAATGATGCAGAAGGTGCAGCGGTGGTTGCACCCTTCGCTGATTTTCAGGTAGGCATAGTGGCGGGGCGTGAGTTTGATACCCGCCACGCCAAACGCATTGGGAATCAAGTCAACAAAAGGATCGTGCGGCTTGGGCAGATTGGCGTGCACCGCATCCATGACTTCCTGGGTCGCGTGCGGACCGGTAACGGCCAACACGCTCGGGTGCATCTGCCTCACGAGGTTGCCGCCGGTGTCTCCCACCTTGGCGCCGAGACAGCCAGTGACAATCACCTTGCCATTCTCGGCAAGCGCCTCACCAATCGTGTCCAGGCTTTCCTTCACTGCGTCATCAATGAAGCCGCAGGTGTTGACGATCACCAGGTCCGCGCCTTCGAAAGTCTTGGAGGTTTGATAACCCTCGGCGCTGAGTTGCGTCAGGATAAGTTCGGAATCGGTCAAGGCCTTCGGGCACCCCAGACTGACAAAGCCGATGCGGGGTGCGACGCCAGCCGTCGCGGGAATGGATGCAGGGGAAATAACTTCGCTCATGCCTGCATTGTCCCAGTTCCTGGCTCGGTCAGCGTTTTAATCCAAACGCGTCAAACATCTGCTCGGTCTGCTTTTGCATCTGTTCCTGCATCTGCACGAACATGCTTTTGGACTGCTCGACGTAGTTGCCCATCATGCCCTGCATCATGGGAGACTGGATGCTCATGAACTGCGTCAACATTTCAGGCGACAGCCCCTTGGACTGCTCGGCAAGCTTGGCCTGCATTTCGGTAAAGGCCTGCACGTTCTTTTCGAGATAGGAACCCATGAAGCCCTGCATGGCATGGCCGTAAAACCGGATGATGTTGCCCAGCACAGCCTCGGTAAACATGGGCGCGCCACCCGCTTCCTCTTCCAGGATGATCTGCAGCAGGATGCTTCGGGTCAGGTCTTCGTTGGTCTTGGCATCACGCACCACAAACGGCTCGTTGGCCATCACCAGATGCTTGACTTCAGCCAGGGTAATGTAGGACGAGGTGTCCGTGTCGTAGAGCCGCCGGTTGGGATACTTCTTGATGACGCGCAGTGGTGCTTTGCCACTGGCTGCTGCTTTGGTTGACACTGCAAGGCTCCTCGGTCGGCTCGGGAATTGTGTTGGCGGTCATTGCATACTGCACTGCAACACATTCTAGGGAACAGCCAAGACCCAATCGCCCAAGGTTTACCCTTGGGCGATACTTTGCAGTAAAAGGAAATTGGTAGGCGCGATTGGACTCGAACCAACGACCCCCACCATGTCAAGGTGGTGCTCTAACCAGCTGAGCTACGCGCCTAAGGATGTTCGAGAGCGCTAGTATAGCAGTAAAGTTTTGACTTTCCAGCGCGATCGCCATTTATTTGCCCATACCACCTCCAGTACGGCACCCGCACCTTGATCAGCGCCTGCGCGCCGACCGCACACTCGGCACTTCGCGCACCAGGCCAAGCACCCGGCCCAGCCGCCCTGAATCGGCGACTTCCACCGTGAAGGTCATCCAGGCAGTCCCCTTCACCGACTGGGTCTGCACGCCGATCACATTCATTTTCTCCTTGGCAAAAACCTCGGAGATGTCTCGCAGCAGTCCTTGGCGGTCGGCCGCTTCAACGGCCACATCCACCGGGTACACCGCCATTTCCGAGCTCTTGGGCATACCCCAGGCCACAGGAATCACCCGCTCGCCATTGCGCGCGGCGATCTCCCGGAAGTTGCTGCAGTCGGCGCGGTGCACACTGACCCCCTTGCCACGGGTTACAAAGCCGCCAATCTCATCTGGCGGCGCCGGCTTGCAGCACTTGGCAAGCTGGGTCAGCAAGGAATCAATGCCTACGACCAGCACGCCGCCTTTGGGCGTCTTTTCGGCATGGCGCGACTTCTTCAGCAGCAGGTAGTCGTCGGGCGCCAGCGCGGGCGCGGGCGGCTTGAGCAGCGTCTCGATATTTCGCAGTGAAAACTCGTCCTTGCCCACCACCTCGAACAGCGCTTCCGCCGATTTGAATCCAAGTTGCGCAGCCAGATCTTCCAGCTTGATCGCTGTCTTGCCCTCGCGCTGCAACAGCTTCTCCACGGATTCACGGCCGCGCGCCACGGTTTCGTGT
Source organism: Comamonadaceae bacterium (assembly GCA_023259355.1). Lineage (GTDB taxonomy): Bacteria > Pseudomonadota > Gammaproteobacteria > Burkholderiales > Burkholderiaceae_C > JAHFQI01. The sequence continues at coordinate 8,977 of JAHFQI010000047.1, read as the reverse complement.
GTAACCTGTGCATTGAACCAGGCCCGCACCTTGGCGCGGGCGCGTTGGCTGGCCAGGTAGCCCAGCTCGGCGTTGAGCCAATCACGCGACGGACCGCCTTCCCGGACCGCAGTGACCTCCACCGTCTGCCCGTTTTGCAGCGGCGTGTTCAGGGAGACCATGACACCGTCCACACGGGCGCCGCGGCAGCGGTGACCCAGGTTGGTGTGGACCGTGTAGGCAAAATCCACCGGCGTCGCGCCCTGCGGCAACTCGACGATCGCAGCGTCGGGTGTCAGCACATAAATGCGATCTTCAAAAAGTCCTTTGTCCTGAACGGAGCCCGACAGGTCGCGCTCCCAGGCCAGCAGTTGCCGCAGCACGGCGATCTTGGCGTCGTATTCGCCGCCGGCAGAGACTCCCGCGTACCCCTTGGTGCCCGCTTCCTTATAGGCCCAATGTGCCGCCACGCCATGCTCCGCGTGATCGTGCATGGCCTGGGTCCGGATCTGGATTTCGATCGGTTGCCCAGCTTCATCTCGCACCACGGTGTGCAGGGACTGGTAGCCGTTGGGCTTGGGGCGGGCAATGTAGTCGTCGAATTCATCGCTGATCGGCGAGAACCGCGAATGCACCCAACTCAGCGCCGCATAACAATCAGGCACAGACGGCACCACCACACGCAGGGCCCGGATGTCGAACACCTTGTCAAAATCGAGCGACTTGCCCCGCATCTTGCGAACGATGCTGTAGATGTGTTTGGGCCGCCCTTGCACCGTGGCGTGGACACCCTGAGACCGCAACTCCGCCGCCAGCCCGGCGCGCAGGCGTTCAACGTCGCTCTCGCGTTCCGCGCGCTTTTCGTCGAGCAGCCGGGCGACTTTCTTATAAGTGTCCGGCTCCAGGAAGCGGAACGCCAGATCCTCCATTTCCCACTTGATCTGCCAGATGCCCAGCCGGTTCGCCAGCGGTGCAAACACCTGCAGGGATTCGCGCGCCAGGCTGGGCGAGGCCGTCTGCCGGCTGGCCGCAAAAAAACGCAGCGTCTGCAATCGGGAGGCCAGGCGCAGCATCACCACGCGCAGGTCGCGACTGAACGCCAGCAGCATCTTGCGGACATTTTCGGTCTGAACCTTGGGATCGTCGATCAGCTGAGCCGCACTCTGCGCGTCGCGCGAGAGCCGCTGCACACGCACCAGCTTGGAGGTTTCCACGGCGAGCGCAGCGAAACTTTCGCCAAATGCCTTCGCGATCACCTCGCGCGGGTGGTTCAGGTGCTCGCCGGCATAAACCAGGTAACTGGCCGCCTGCATGGCTTCGGAGCCGCCGATCGAGCGGAGGATGGCCGCCACGGCATCGGCATGAGCCATCATGTTTTCGCCGGAGTCCAAGGTTTCTCCGGCGATCAGCGGTTCAGCGAACGCGCGGGCACGCACCAAGGCACCCGCCAGATCCGGCAGGCTTCCTGCCGTTGCCGCAATCAGTTCGGGGACCGCGCCGGGCTGCCGGGCCGTGGACTGGGGTGCTTCCAGGGTCTGTGCCAGAAGGCTTTTCATTCGTCCTCCGCCACTCAGGTCGTCAAGGTAAAGGAAGCCACGGCATCGACCTGATCCTCGGCCACCAGCGTCGGCGCATGGCCCACCCCTTCAAACTCCACCAGCCGCGCCCTGGGTCCACGCAGCGTCATGTCACGAGCCGTTTCGGCGGACAGCAGATCCGACTGCGCGCCACGCAACAGCAACGTCTGGCACCGCACCGCGTCATAGAGTCGCCACAGCGTGGCCTCGCCCTCCGCGGCGGATGCCTCGGTGACAGCCCTGAACGGCACCGCAATGGCCGGGTCGTAATGCAGCGTGAGCCCGCCATCCGGCAACGGCCGGACCATCGCCTGCGACAGCGCCAGCCACTGCGCCGGCGTGTGAGGGCCGAACGTCGTGGAAACTGCCCACATCGCGTCGGCCGCCTCCTGCACCGAACTGAAGTGGCCCGTATCGCCAAGGTACTGACCGATGCGTTGCAACGCGGACCACTGGATGACCGGCCCCACGTCATTGAGCACCAGGCGGCGAACCTTAGCGGGAAGCGGCAAATCGGCTTGCCCGCACACCACCAGCCCGATGAGCCCCCCCATGCTGGTGCCAATCCAGTCAAGCGTTTCGACGGCCACCTGTTGATGCACCTGCGCCAGCAGCGCCAGCATGTCAGCGGCGTATTGGGGAATCTGGTAGCCCATGGGGTCCTTCAGCCAGTCACTTCGCCCACGTCCGGCCACATCCGGACACACCACGCGCAGCCGTCCATCCGCGCGGGCGACCAAAGCCCGGGCCAACACGTCGAAATCCCGGCCCTGACGTGAAAGACCGTGCACGCAAATCACCAGATGCGGCGCTGAGGCATCGCCCCACTGCCAGTAAGCCATGCGATGGCCCCCTGAGGCATCCTGGCATGGTACGTAATTCAGCGTAGGTTCAATCATGGTGCAATGGCGGCTCGATAATGGCTTGTCTGCATCGTAATTCATACGGAGAACTCATCATGCTGAAAGGCAAAACGGCCCTCGTCACCGGATCCACCAGCGGCATTGGCCTGGGAATTGCACGGTCACTCGCACGTCAAGGCGCGAACATCGTGCTCAACGGTTTTGGCGACGTGGAAAGCCCCAAGGCCGAGATCGCGGCACTCGGTGTCAAGGTGGCCTACCACGGTGCCGACATGAGCAAGCCCGCCGAGATCGAGGCCATGATGAACTACGCCGCCAGCGAATTTGGCCGCGTTGACATCCTCGTCAACAACGCCGGCATCCAGCACGTGGCCCGGATCGAAGACTTTCCCATCGAGAAATGGGATGCGGTGATCGCCATCAACCTGTCCAGCGCCTTCCACGCCACGCGCCTGGCCCTGCCGGCCATGCGGGAAGCCAACTGGGGGCGCGTCATCAATGTGGCCTCGGTCCATGGGCTGGTGGCATCGGCCGAAAAGTCGGCCTATGTGGCGGCCAAACACGGCATCGTCGGATTGACCAAGGTGACGGCCCTCGAAAATGCCACCACCGGCGTCACCTGCAACGCCATCTGCCCGGGCTGGGTGCTGACGCCGCTGGTCCAAAAACAGGTGGATGCCAAAGCCGCCGCGCAAGGCATCTCCAACGAAGAGGCCAAGAAGGCGCTGCTGGGTGAAAAGGAGCCCTCGATGCAGTTCACCACGCCCGACGAACTGGGCGAACTGGCAGTGTTCCTTTGCTCTCCGGCCGGCAACAACGTGCGTGGCGTCGCGTGGAACATGGACGGCGGCTGGACCGCCCAGTAAAGCGCCATCAGGCCGCCGCACCGGTGATCACTACCCGAATGAGCATGATGATCCAAACGCCGCAGGCGTGCCAGCCCTTGGTACGTGGCTAACGCAGCTGCACGGTCCCCGTGACCGTGACCAGCACCGTGCTCCGGCCGGCTTCCACCGGCACGGGAGCCTCGGACGCCGCCGACCTCACCTCCATGGCCGCCATGCGCGGACGCGGCACGTAGCCCTGGTCGTTCGCACTCACGGCGACTTCCCTGAGATTGAATCCTGAAAAGCCAAATCCCCGGGCAATTTCACCGGCCTTGGCCTTGAAACGCTCAATGGCGATCACCTGCGCCTCACCCTCCACCCGGGCACGTTGCTCGCGACTCAGGCTGAACGACACCTGCCCCAAAGTGAGCGTCTGGATCTTGCCGGCTGTGGCGCTGATGCGTGCAAAATCCCGGCCTTCAAGCACGAGTTCCGTGCTGCCCTGCCAACCGCTGATCTTTCCGTCACGGCCATGACGGGGGTACAGGCTGAAGTTGCCCGTTCGCACATCGAGCTGGCCGGGCGCTGCCACCTTTCGGGCTTCGGACAAGGCGGCCTCAAGCGCCAGTTTGAGTTGGCTCTGCACCGTGGCCGCATCGACAGCCTCCCGCGTGGTGTTGAGCGAAATGGAGAGCACATCCTGCTGCACCTCCACCGAACCGCTGGCCGAAAGCTGGACCACGTTTTGGGGAGGCACATTGACCACGGACTGGGCCCAAAGGCTTGCGCTGCCGGCCAGCATCCCCACCAGGACCATCGACTTGATCGAGCATTTCATCAGGAACCTCCCGCAATCGGTGACACATCCAGAGGGCGACAGCGCCAGACAGACCCCGTGCCCGCGCGAACGGCATTTCGACGAGGGACCACGGGCTCAATGCTTGCCAGCACCACTGCCATCCTGACCAGGCCGACTATTTTCCCGGAGCTGCTGGCGCAATTCGGCGCGCTCCTGCTGCGTCAATCGGCGCTCCCCGGTTTCACCCTGCTCCCGGCCGGCCCGCTGCGTCGCCACGGCCTGACGAACTTCGCTGCGCCGATGCTGCGCCTGCGACGACGGGCCATCGCCAGACGATGGGCCACCGGGCGGCACCTGCGCCATGGCACCTCCAGCGAACAGGAGCGGCGCAAAGGCCCACATTGGATATTTCATCATGCATTCTCTAACGTCGCCAGCTTCGCACGGGTTCACAAACTGATGGGTTACGCAGACCCTGGTGTGGCGCAATATTTGTAACAGTATGAAAAGCAGGCGGGAAAAACTCAGCCGATCGAGTTTGCGGCGCTCAAAATTGGCGCTGTTACAAATTCAAGCCGGAAGACCATGAACCCAATCACAAGTCGCAACGACAAGATCCTCGTGGTGGACGACGACGCGCGCATACGTGACCTGCTGCGCCGCTACCTTTCCCAGGAAGGGTTCGAAGTCATGGTGGCCGAAGACGGCAAGGCCCTCAGCCGCATCCTGTTGCGTGAAACCGTCGATCTGATCGTGCTCGACCTCATGATGCCGGGCGAGGACGGCCTTTCCATCTGCCGCCGCCTGCGCGCAGCCAACGACCGCACGCCCATCATCATGCTCACGGCCAAAGGCGAGGACGTGGACCGCATCGTGGGTCTGGAAGTGGGCGCGGACGACTACCTTGGCAAGCCGTTCAACCCGCGCGAATTGCTGGCGCGCGTGAACGCGGTGCTCCGCCGGCGCCCTTCGCAGGAAGCGCCGGGCGCGCCATCGAGCGAAAACGAGGTCTTGAGCTTCGGGCCGTTCTCGTTTGATCTGGGCGCCCGCATCCTGCGCCGCAATGGCGAGGAGTTGCCGCTGACCACCGGTGAGTTCGCCATGCTCAAGGCGTTGGCGCGCCATCCCCGTCAGCCGCTGTCGCGCGAAAAACTGGCTCAGCTGGCACGCGGGCGCGAGTTCGAACCCTTCGACCGCAGCCTGGATGTTCAGGTATCCCGGCTGCGCAAGCTGATCGAGCAGGACCCCGCGGCGCCCCGCTACATCCAGACGGTATGGGGCGTGGGCTATGTGTTCGTGCCTGACGGCGCGGGTTGAACGGGATCACCGTCTTGTTGACACCGAATCGCAAATCCGCCTTTTCGGCAAAGCCGGGGGGACGTGCGGACAGCAACACCGGCGCAATACCGCTGGAGACCGCACCGGCCCCACTGGCCCCCCCGCCCAACGTCGGCCTTAGTCTTTTCTGGCGCACGTTCTTCATGCTCGCGCTGCTGCTGATTGGCAGCACCGTGGCCTGGCTCCAGACCTTCCGTGCGCTGGAGTACGAACCCCGGGTCATCATGGCCGCGCAGCAAATCGCATCACTGGTGAACCTGAGCCGCGCGGCACTGGTGCACTCGGACGCCATCGCACGGGTCTCGTTGATCAAGACACTGGCTGATGAGGAAGGGGTTCGCATCCTGCCGCGAGAGCCCAGCGACAAGTTCGAGCCGTTTGACAAGACCACCCTGGACGACCGCATCACGCAGGAACTCTCCCAACGCCTGGGCCCAGGCACGATCGTCGCCGGCAGCGTCAACGGCGAGGTGGGGTTGTGGGTGGGCTTTTTGATCGATGGCGACTCCTACTGGCTGCTCATGGACCGTTCGCGGGTCAGCCCGCTGGGTGGCAAGACCTGGCTGATCTGGCTGCTCACCGCCGCAGTGCTTTCACTGACGGGCGCCGCCGTGATCGCCCGCCTGATCAACCGGCCGCTCAAGCAGTTGTCGTTCGCGGCCAGCCGTGTGCGCGACGGCGACTTTGACGCCAGCCATCTGGACGAAAAAGCGGTCACCAGCGAGATCCGCGAGGTCAACATCGGCTTCAACCGCATGGCCGCGCAGCTGGCCAAGATCGAACAGGACCGCGCCGTGATGCTTGCCGGCATCTCGCACGACCTGCGTACGCCGCTGGCCCGGCTGCGGCTGGAGACGGAAATGAGCGTGGCCGACGAGGATGCCCGCGACCACATGGCCGCCGACATCGCGCAGCTTGATGCCATCATCGACAAGTTCCTGGACTATGCGCGGCCCGGTCAGGCCACGCTCAAGCCGGTCATGCTGGCCGACATCGTCGAGGCCTGCGTCTACCCGTTCAAGGACGCGGAAGACATCCAGCTTCGTGTCGATGTACCGCCCAACCTGCGCGTGATGGCCGACGAGGTCGAACTGGCCCGGGTGTTGTCAAACCTGCTGGAAAATGCCCGCCGCTATGGCAAATCCGTCGAAACTGGCGTGGCCATCGTGGACATTGCCGCCCGCGCGCGGGAGCACTGGATCTTGATCAAGGTGCGCGACCACGGCATCGGCGTATCGCCCGAGGCGCTGTTCAACCTGACCAAGCCGTTTTTCCGGGGTGATGCCGCGCGCACCGCCGCCACCGGTGCGGGACTGGGCCTGTCGATTGTCGACAAGACCGTCCAGCGCATGGGCGGCACCTTTGCGCTGGCCAACAGCGGTTCGGGCGGGCTGGCCGCGCACATCAAGCTGCACGAGGCTTAGGCGCCTGGTTTCTGGGTCATTCGCACCCTCGCCCGCCCCCATGGCGGTTTTCCGGTTACTTGAACAGCAGCACCACCGCGCGGGCCTCGATACTCAGACCCTGCCCGACCGGCCCGAGTTTCTCGGCCGTCTTGGCTTTCACGTTGACCTGGCCTTCCGCCAGCGTCAGCGCCTGTGCGATGACGGCACGCATCGCGCCGATGTGCGGAGCGAGTTTGGGCGCCTGCGCCACCACGGTGCTGTCGATGTTGCCGATCTGCCAGCCTTGCGCCCGGACCCGGCGTGCGGCTTCAGCCAGCAAGACCGTCGAATCCGCACCGCGGAAACGGGCATCGGTGTCCGGGAAATGGGTGCCGATGTCCCCCAGCGCGGCGGCGCCCAGCAACGCGTCCGTGATGGCGTGCAGCAGCACGTCGGCGTCCGAATGGCCCAGCAGGCCAACGGGGTGGGGAATGTCCACCCCGCCGATGATGAGCTTGCGGCCCGGCACGAGGGCGTGCACATCCCAGCCCTCGCCAATCCTGATGTTCACGGGGGAGGTCATGGGGCCCGGCTCCTTAAGACAGCTTCGGCGAGTGCGAAATCCTCGGGGTAGGTCACCTTGAAGTTCTGCGCGCTGCCAGGCACCAACAGGGGCTTGCAGCCCAACGCTTCCATGGCGCTGGACTCGTCAGTGATGCCGGCAAATTGAACGGCCGCCGCGCGCCGCAAAGCGTCGGCCAGCGCTCCAAGCCGAAACATCTGCGGCGTCTGCGCCAGCCATTTGCCGGAACGGTCCACGGTGGCCGCCACCCGCCCGGCCACCTCGTTTTTCAGGGTGTCGGGCAGCGGCAGCGCCAGCAGGCCGCCCACGGCGTCGTGCTCGCAGGCGTCGATCAGGGCATCGATCTGGCCGGGCGTCACCAGGCAGCGCGCGGCATCGTGCACCAGCACCCAGTCATCCGCGCGCGCGCCCCGCTCCAGCAAGGCGTTCAAGCCGTTCAGGACACTCTCGGCCCGTGTTGCGCCACCACGCTGCGCGACAACGGTGCGCGTGTCGCTGGCTCGGAGGAAGTCATCGCCGGGCGCCACCACCACCATGCAGCAGACCAGCCGCCGCACGGCCGCAAGCGCCACTAGGGTGTGCAGCACCATCGGGCGCCCCGCGATAAGTTCGTACTGCTTGGGCGTTGCGGTACCCGCGCGCGAACCGCTGCCTGCACAGGGCACAACAGCAAAAAAGCGGGGCGCCTGTGCGCCATCCGGGGGCAATGAAGTCATTGAATCGGCCATGAGATTGAGCCCCATTCTAAAATCGACACCCGAACAGAAATCCGGCACCCCCCGCCAATCCCGGCGGGGGGTGCTTTGGTTTTGTCGTTGCCATGGACTTACCCAAACTCATTCCCGGCAAGCGCTACACGCTGCCCCGCCCCGCCGGTTCGGCCGACGCCCTGCTGCTCGCGAGCCTGGCCGTGCGGGAAAAAGCCGCGCACCGGCTCACCGCCATCGTCACCGCGGACGCCACCGACGCGCAGCGGCTGATCGATGAGATGGCGTTCTTCGCGCCGGAACTGCGCTGTGCGTTGTTCCCCGATTGGGAAACACTGCCCTACGACACGTTTTCGCCGCACCAGGACCTGATCAGCGAGCGGCTGGCCACGCTGTGGCGCATTTCGCAGCGCGACAAGGACACTGGGGCCGACGTGGTGCTGGTACCGGCTACCACTGCGCTGTACCGCCTCGCGCCGCCGTCGTTCCTGGCCGGCTACACCTTCCATTTCAAGGTCAAGCAGAAGCTCAACGAAGCCCGGCTCAAGGGCCAGCTCACGCTGGCCGGTTACAGCCACGTCACGCAGGTCGTCAGCCCGGGCGAATATGCGGTGCGCGGCGGGTTGATCGACCTGTTCCCGATGGGCTCGCCCGTGCCGTATCGGGTCGACCTGTTCGACGACGAGATCGACAGCATCCGCACCTTCGACCCTGACAGCCAGCGCAGCCTTTACCCGGTGCCTGAAGTGCGCCTGTTGCCGGGACGCGAGTTCCCGATGGACGACGCGGCGCGCGCCAAATTCCGCAGCCGCTGGCGCGAACTGCTGGAAGGCGACCCGACCAAGAGCCGCATCTACAAGGACATGGGCAACGGCGTCGCCACGGCCGGCATCGAGTATTACCTGCCGCTGTTCTTCGA
>JAHFQI010000046.1 GCA_023259355.1 Comamonadaceae bacterium | reverse complement strand
TGTGGGAGATCAACGAGGCCTTCGCCTGCCAGGTGATCCATTGCCGCGATACGCTGGGCATTCCGGACGAGCGCCTCAACGTCAACGGCGGCGCGATCGCCATCGGCCACCCCTTCGGCATGTCGGGCGCGCGCCTGGTCGGCCATGCGCTGCTGGAAGGCCGCCGGCGCGGCCTGCGGTACGTGGTGGTCAGCATGTGCATCGGCGGCGGCATGGGCGCTGCCGGGCTGTTCGAGCTGGGCTGAGGCCATGGCGCCGCAGGCTCCCGATTTCGCTGCGCAGCGCTGGTCTGGGCGTTACACTCGCCCCACCATGACCCGACTGCGTCCTGACCCAGCGGCTCTTCCGGAGCCTGCCACCTCCGCGAGGTCGCGGGAGGGGCTGTCGATCGACCGCTTCAGCCACCTGCTGGACATGATCTACGAGGCCGCGCTGGACCCGGCCGGCTGGGTCGATTGCCTGGAGGAGGTGCGGCGCGAACTGGACGGCAATTTCGCCTCGCTGATCGTGCGGCCCGGCACCGCGAACGACATCGGCCTGATTGTCTCGGCGGCCGGCGAGGGGCGCCATATCGATCCGAGCGGCCCCGATTTCACGATCAGCCCCTTCACAGGCATGCCATCGGACCGTCTGGTCACGATCAGCGACGTGTTGTCCGAGTCCGAATGGCGCGCTTCCTCTTATTACCGCGACTGGTGCGCGCCGCATGGCGTGTTCCATGTGATGGCGGCTGACATCGGCACGCGCGACGGCGGGGTCTATGGCTTTCGCGTCACACGGCCGGAAAGCGCGCCGCCGTTTTCCCCGGAAGACCTGGAAGTGGGGCGGCGCCTGCTGCCGCATATCAAGCGTGCGTTGAACCTGCACCTTTCGATCCATCAGGACCGCAAGGTCATTTCGCTTTACAGCCGCGCCATGGCGCAGCTCATGGTCGGTGTGGTCGTGCTCGACCAGAATGGCCAGGTGATCGAATGCAACCCGGCCGCGACCGCCATTCTTGAAATGGAAGACGGCCTGCGCGTGGTCGGCAAGCAGCTGGAGGCCACCTACGGCAACGACAACCGCAAGCTGCAGCGCCTGGTGAAGGATGCCTTGCTGCATCCGCAGGCGGCGAAGATGACGCTGACCGAGGCCGTGTCGGTCAGCCGGCCCTCGGGCCAGCTCAGCTGGGGCGTGGTGGTGCAAAGCATCTCGCCCGACCAGTGGACCGAAGGCAAGCAGCGCCCCAGCGTCGCGGTGTTCGTGCGCGACACCGAGGGCCAGGCCCACCCGCCGGTGAAGCTGGCGCAGCAGCTGTTCCAGCTCACGCCGGCCGAAACCGGCCTGGCGATCCAGCTGGCCAACGGCCTGTCGCTGGAGGAAGCCGCCGAGGTGCTGAACATCCGGCGCAACACGGCCCGCGCCCACCTGCGCTCGATTTTCTCCAAGACCGGCGTGCGCCGCCAGACCGAGCTGGTGCGGATTTTCCTCAACAGCGTGGCCTGGCTGGGCACGCGGGAATAAGCCTCAGGCGCAGGCGCCCCCGGCGCGAAGCCGGGCAATGCGCTCGCGGTCCAGCCCCAGTTCGGCCAGGACTTCGTCGGTGTGTTCGCCGCAGCGCGCGCCGGGCGTCGGCGTCCGGGCCGGCGTGCGGGACAGGCGCGGTGCCGGCGCCGGCTGGCGCTGGGGCTTGCCATCCACCTCAAGATCCACGAACAGCTGGCGCGCCGCGTTGTGCGGGTGCGCGGGTGCCTCGGCCAGGCTGAGCACCGGGGCGAAGCAGACGTCCGTGCCTTCCAGCAGCGCGCACCATGCATCGCGCGTGCGGGTCTTGATCCGCGCTGCCACGCGGGACTTGAGTTCGGGCCAGGCACGGGCGTCGTACTGGCGGGCCGGGTCCACATCGGTCAGTTCCAGCCGCTGCAGCAGTTCGGCGTAGAACTGCGGCTCGATCGCGCCCAGCGTGATGTGGCCGCCGTCGGCGCACTCGAACACCTCGTAGAACGGCGAGCTGTTGCTGAACAGGTTGCGCGCCGGCTCGTCGCGCCAGAAGCCGTTGTCGCGCATCTGGTGAATCAGGCCGCTCATGGCCGCCACGCCGTCGATCATGGCCGCGTCCACCACCTGCCCGCGGCCCGAGCGCTTCGCCTCGTGCAGCGCGCAGACCAGGCCGAAGGCCAGGAACATCGCGCCGCCGCCGATGTCGCCGACGAGGGTGGGCGGAATCACCGGTGCCTGGCCGGCCCGGGCGGAGGTCGCCAGCACGCCGGTCAACGCGACGTAATTGATGTCGTGGCCGGCGGCCTGGGCCAGCGGGCCGCTCTGGCCCCAGCCGGTGACGCGGCCATAGACCAGCCGGGGGTTGCGCGCGGCCACCGCGTCGGGCCCGAAGCCCAGGCGCTCCATCACGCCGGGGCGGTAGCCCTCGGTCAGTGCGTCGGCCGATTCGATCAGGCGCCAGGCGGCGTCGCGGCCGGCTTCGGACTTGAGGTCCAGCGCAATCGATCGTTTGCCCCGGTTCAGCGCCGAGCGCGGGTAGCCGGCCGCGGCGGCGGCATCGGCCGCGCGTTCGATCACGATCACGTCGGCGCCCATGTCGGCCAGCATCATGGCGGCGAAAGGGCCGGGGCCGATACCGGCGAATTCGATCACGCGCAGGCCGGCCAGTGGGCCGCGCTCGGACGGGCGGGGGGTATTGCTTGGGGGCATGTCTTGTCTCGGTCTGTCAAGGTTGGGGCCGGCCCGTCGGGTGACGGACAATACCGGCAGATTGCAGAGGCTTCGGCCGGACCCCATGCTAGAGCCGCAGGTCCGGGACCCGGCCCTGCGAAACCCAAACTGAGCAATTTACCCACCTCATTTCCGCCGATGGCCACCGCCAAGCCACTGTCCGCCCAGATGGACCGCCATGCGTACCAGATATCGCATCTGATCTCGAGCTTCACCGTGTCGATGATGGGCAAGCTCTACCATCAGTTCGACGGCGACATGGTGCAGATCATCGTGCTGGGCGAGATCTCGATGCGCAATGTCGACCAGTTCTTTCGCAAGGGGGGGGCCGACGTTCCGGAGAAACTGCTCGACGACGTGGAGCGTCGCGGCAAGCTGCTGCAGTCCTGCAATGTGCTGTCCATCAGCGAGGCCACCGGCATCCCGCGCGAGACGGTGCGACGCAAGGTGGCCTTGCTGATCGAGAAAGGCTGGCTGATCCGCGACGCGCGCAAGCGCCTGACCGTCGCGCCCGGCTCGGGCGATCGCTTCGTGCGCAGCAACGCCAGGACGGCCGTGGAGATCCTGGAACTCGCGGCCAGGATCCAGGTGCTGTTGCGACCGGATCAGACCGAGCGGGACTGAGAGGCCGAGACCGGATTCTGGCCTGCGAAGGCTGGCCGGTGGGGAGCGCGATCCGTCCCGCAGGGTGCTGCGCACAGGCCCAGGCCTGAAGGCCAGCCAGACTGCCCAACTTGGGGAATTTTTGTCTCGAATGGGTGCCGCCGGCCCCAGACTTTGCGCATCTGCTGATGAAACAAAGCGCCGAGATGGAAACCTACATTTACGACCACGTCCGCACCCCGCGCGGCAAGGGCAAGCCCGATGGCAGCCTGCATGAAGTGACGCCCGTGTGGCTGGCCAGCCGTCCGCTGGCCGCGCTGCGCGAACGCAACGGCCTCGATACCTGCGCGGTGGACGACGTGGTCATGGGCTGCGTCGTGCCGGTGGGCGAGCAGGGCGGCAACATCGCGCGCATGGCGGTGCTGCAGGCCGACTACGACCTGTCTGTGCCGGCGCTGCAGATCAACCGCTACTGCGGCTCCGGCCTGGAGGCCGTGGCCTTCGCCGCGTCCAAGGTCATGGGCGGCCAGGCCGACCTGGCGATCGGCGGCGGCATCGAGATGATGTCGCGCGTGACCATGGGCGCGGACGGCGGCGCCTGGGCGCAGGACCCGCAGGTGGCCAGCAAGACCTATTTCGTGATACAGGGCATCTCGGCCGACCTGCTGGCCTCGCTGCGCGGCCACAGCCGCGGCGATGTCGATGCCTATTCGGCCGAAAGCCACCGCCGCGCCGCCAGGGCCTGGGCCGAGGGCCGCTTCGACCAATCGGTGGTGCCGGTGCAGGACTTCATCGGCCTGACCCTGCTGGAGCGCGACGAGACGATTCGTCCGCAAACCACGGCCGAATCGCTGGCGGCGCTCAAGCCCGCCTTCACCGAAATGGGCGAGAAATACGGTTATGACAGCGTCGCGTTGCAGCGTTATCCGCAGGTCGAGAAGATCCGGCACATCCACCATGCCGGCAACAGCTCGGGCATCGTGGACGGCGCCGCCGCCGTGCTGGTCGGCAATGCTGAAGCCGGCAGGCGCCTGGGGCTGAAGCCGCGCGCCCGCATCCGCGCCTTCGCCGCCATCGGTTCCGAGCCCACACTGATGCTGGACGGCCCGGCCTTCGCCGCCCGCAAGGCGCTGGCGCGCGCGAAGATGCAGCCGTCCGACATCGACCTGTGGGAGCTCAACGAGGCCTTCGCCTCGGTGGTGCTGACCATGATGGAGGAACTGGCCATCCCGCATGACCGCATGAACGTCAACGGCGGCGCCATCGCCATGGGCCACCCGCTGGGCGCCACCGGCGCCATGATCCTGGGCACCGTGCTCGACGAGCTGGAGCGCACGGGCCAGCAGACCGCGCTGGTCAGCCTCTGCGTGGCGGCCGGCATGGGCTCGGCCATGGTCATCGAACGCGTCTGATGCCGCCCCAAAAGGAAGAGAACATGCAAGACATCATCCGCTACGCCGTTGACGCCGACGGCATCGCCACGCTGACCATCGACCACCCCGGCAAGACCATGAACGTCATCGACCAGGCCTTCATGGACAGCCTCTCGGCCTGCATCGACCAAGTCGCCGGCGACGAGACGGTCAAGGGCGCCATCGTCACCTCGGGCAAGGACAGCTTCGTGGCCGGCGCCGACCTGCTGGCGATGGAAGCCAATCTGGACAACACCGCCTACGACCCGGTGCCGGTGCTGTTCGAGAAATACGGCTCGCTGTCGCGCGTCTTCCGCCGCCTGGAAACCTGCGGCAAGCCGGTGGTGGCGGCGCTCAATGGCACCGCGATGGGCGGCGGCTTCGAGATCGCGCTGGCCTGCCACCATCGCGTGCTGGCCGACACGCCCGCCGCGGTGGTCGGGTTGCCCGAGGTGCAGGTGGGCCTGCTGCCCGGCGCCGGCGGCACGCAGCGCCTGCCGCGCCTGATCGGCATCCAGGCCGCCATGCCCTACCTCATGGAAGGCAAGTCCGCCGCGCCCGAGCAGGCCCTCAGGGCCGGCCTGGTGCACGAGCTGGCGGCGCCGGCCGACCTGCTGGCGACCGCCAGACGCTGGCTGCTGGAAACGCCGACCGCCGTGCAGCCCTGGGACGAGAAGGACTTCCGCTTCCCGGGCGGGACTGCGCTCGATCCGCGCGTGGCCCCGGCCTTCGTGGTCGGCAACACCCTGCTGCAGGCCAGCACCTTCCACAACCTGCCGGCGCCGCAGGCGATCCAGAGCTGCCTCTACGAAGGCTCGCTGCTGCCCATCGACAAGGCACTGCGCGTGGAAACCAAGTACCTGCTGACCGTGGCGCGCAGCCCGGTCTCGCGCGGCATGGTCCGCACCCTGTTCGTCAACAAGACCCGGGCCGAGAAAGGCCTGCATCGCCCGGCCGGCTTCGCGCCCTTCAGCTGCCGCAAGCTGGGCATGATCGGCGCCGGCATGATGGGCGGCGGCATTGCGCTCAACGCGGCGCAGCGCGGCATCACCGTGGTGCTGATCGACCGTGAGCAGGCCGCCGCCGAGCGCGGCAAGGATTACGCGGCCAGGGCCCTGGCCAAACAGGTCAGCCGCGGCAGGATGGCGCAGGACAGGATGGACGCCATCCTCGCGCGCATCACACCCGCCACCGACTACGCGCTGCTGCGCGACGCCGACATGGTGGTCGAGGCGGTGTTCGAGGACCGCGCCATCAAGGCCGAAGTGACGAAGAAGCTCGATGCCGTGTTGCCCGGCCATTGCGTGCTCGCCAGCAACACCTCGGCCCTGCCGATCACCATGCTGGCCCAGGCCAGCCACCGGCCGGAGCGCTTCATCGGCCTGCACTTCTTCTCGCCGGCCGACAAGATGCCGCTGGTCGAGGTGATCCGCGGCCGGCAGACCAGCGACGCCACGCTGGCCCAGGCGCTGGACTTCATCGCCCAGCTGAAAAAGACGCCCATCGTCGTCAATGACCACCGAGGCTTCTTCACCAGCCGCTTCATCGGCGCCTTCGTGGATGATGCCATCGGCATGGTGGCCGAGGGCATCGCGCCGGCGCTGATCGAGAACTGCGCGAAGCACGCCGGCATGCCGGTCGGGCCGCTGGCGATCACTGACGAACTGTCGATCGAACTCGCGGTGCACGCCGGTGAAGCGCAGGCGCGCGAGTTCCCCGAAGACAACAAGCCCGGCCGCTCGGTGCCGGTGCTGAAGACGCTCTACGACCTGGGCCGCCTGGGCAAGAAGGTTGGCAAGGGCTTCTACGATCACGATGAAACCGGCAAGCGCGTCTGGCCGGGCCTGGCCGGGCTGTACCCGCTGCGCGCGCAGCAGCCGAGTGCGCACGACCTGAAGCAGCGCATCCTCTATGTGCAGGCGGTCGAAGCCGCGCGCGCGATGGAGGAGGGCGTGCTGATGAACCCGGCCGACGGCGACATCGGCGCCATCCTCGGCGTGGGTTTCCCCGCCTACACCGGCGGGCCGTTCTGCTTTATCGACGGCGTTGGCGTGGCCGCGTTCGTGGCCGAGTCGGATCGCCTGGCCGATCTGTTTGGTGAACCGCTGCGCCCGCCGCAGTTGCTGCGCGACATGGCCGCCAGCGGCCAGACCTTCTACGGCAGCACGGCGCGGGCGCCGAGGGCGACCTGAACTTTCTCACGGACCTTCATGCCATGAACTTCGACTTTTCAGAAGACCAGAACCTGCTGCGCGACGAGGTGCGCAAGTTCCTGGGTAAGGCATCGCCGCTCTCGCGTGCGCGTGCGGTGATCGAGCAACAAGGCACCCATGCCGCTGATGTGTGGCAGGGCCTGGCCGGCCTGGGTGTGACGGCGCTGATGCTGCCCGAATCCTGCGGCGGCATCGGCCTGGGTGCGATGGCGCTGTGCGTGGTGGCCGAGGAAGTCGGCCGCCAGCTGAGCCCGGTGCCGCTGGCCTCCACGCTGTACCTGGCCACGCAGGCGGTGCTGCTGGGCGCCAGCGAAGCGCAGCAGCGGCGCTGGCTGCCGCGCGTGGTCGAAGGCGCCGTCGGCACGCTGGCCGCGCCGCTCGATGGCGAGCTGGACCTGTCGGCGCTGCCGCGTTTTGACGGCCAGGGCCTCAGCGGCAAGTCGGCGCTGGTGGCTGACGGCCTGATCGCGCAATGGGCGGTGGTGCTGGCCGTTGACGCGGCCGGCACACCGGTGTTGGTGCTGACCGCACTGGCGTCCGGCGTGACCCGGCGTTCGCTGGCAACACTGGACCTGTCGAAGCCTTTTGCCGAGCTGACGTTCGGCGCCACGCCGGCCGAGGCGCTCGACGCCGCGGGCGATGCGCTGGCGCTGCTGCGGCGCGTGCGCGACCGCGCCGCCGTGCTGCTGGCCTTCGAGCAGGTCGGTGCCGCCGACGCCGCGCTGGAGATGGCCGCCGCCTATGCCCGCGATCGCAAGGCCATCGGCCGCGCCATCGGCTCCTACCAGGGCATCAAGCACAAGCTCGCCGACCTTTACACCGCCAACCAGATGGCGCGCGCACATTGCTATTACGGTGCCTGGGCCCTGGCGGCCGACGCTGCCAGTGCGACATCCTCGGCCGATGTGCCACAACCCGGGGGCGCCCCCGAGCTGGCCGCTGCCGCGGCGGCCGCGCGGATCACGGCCAGCCGCGCGCTGACGCTGGCGGCGCAGGAGAACCTGCATACCCACGGCGGCATGGGCTACACATGGGAACTCGATTGCCATTTGTTCTACCGCCGCGCCCGCCAGCAGGCCGTGCTGCTGGGCAACGAGCATGTCTGGCGCGAGCGCCTGGCGGTCGAGCTGGAAGCCCGGCTGGATGCGCCCGAACCGGCCGCCGCCGCGCGCGGCCCCGCCGCCGAGGGCGCGATGGACTTCGACGATTCCCCCGCCGAAGCGGCTTTTCGCGCCGAGTGCCGCGCCTGGCTGGAGGCCCATGCCACGCTGAAGCGCCGGGCCGACGACTACTTCGGCCCGCACATGAGCCCCGAAGTGCGCTTGCAGGCCGCGCGCGACTGGCAGGCCCGCAAGGCCGCGGCCGGCTTCGGCGCCATCACCTGGCCCCAGCCGCTGGGCGGGCGCGGCGGCACGCCGATGCAGGAGTTGATCTGGCGCCAGGAAGAGGGCCGTTTCAACGTGCCCACCGGCTTCTTCAACGTCAGCCTGGGCATGGTGATCCCCTCGGTGATGGCGCACGCGTCCAGCGAGGTGCTTGCCGCCCACATCGCCCCGGCGCTGAGCGGCAAGCACCTGTGGTGCCAGCTGCTGTCGGAGCCGGGCGCTGGTTCCGACCTGGGCATGGTGCGCACGCGCGCCGAACGCTGCGCCGATGGCCGCGAGGGCTGGCTGCTCAACGGCCAGAAGGTCTGGACCTCGCTGGCGCAGTTTGCGCAGTTCGGTCTGGTGCTGACCCGCACCAACCCCGAGGTGCCCAAGTTCGAGGGCCTGACCACCTTCTTCATCGACATGAGAAGCCCGGGTGTGACCGTGCGCCCGATCCGCCAGGCCGGCGGCGAGTGCGAGTTCAACGAGGTTTTCCTCGACGACGTGTTCGTGCCCGACAGCCAGATCGTCGGCACGGTGGGCGCGGGCTGGAAGGTCACGCTGACCGGCCTGATGAGCGAGCGCCTGTCGATCGGCGGCGTGATGCCGGCCGGGTTGTGGCGCACCACCGCCGGGATGCTGCGCGAAGCCCGCTTCCTGGGCGCCAGCGCCTTGCGCGACGGCCGCATGCGCGAGCGGCTGGCCGATCTGTATCTCAATGCCCAGGCCCTGTGGCTGCTGCAATGCCGTGCGCTCACGGCATTGAGCAAGGGCAAGGAGCCGGGGCCTGAGATGAGTGGCGCCAAGAACGTGGCTGCGGCCACGCTGCAGGCCTTCAGCTACTTCGCCATCGACCTGCAGGGCGAGCGCGGCGTGCTGGCGGCCAGCGAGCTGGGCGAGCGCTTCGCGCTGGTCGAGCGGCTGTGGTTCGGTTCTGCCGGCATGCGCATCGCCGGTGGCACCGACGAGATCATCAGGAACAGCATCGGCGAGCGCGTGCTGGGCCTGCCGCCCGAGCCACGCACGGACAAGGGCGTGCCGTTCAGCCAGCTGGCGCGCTGAGTGCAGACCTTTTGTGCCTGCTGCAAGATTGGCGCGACGCCGGCCTTTGATGGGCACGCCCCGTCCGTTTGCGGTATGTCGCCCTGCTGGATGTCGGGCAAGCTGCGTCCATGGTTCGATCAGCAATGGGAGACGCAGCGATGTTCAGACTCGACGGCAAGGTGGCACTGGTCAGCGGGCCGTCACCTTCCTCGCTTCGCCCGAGGCCGAGTGGATCAACGGCCAGCTGCTGCCGGTCAACGGTGGCAGCCTGGTGAGCTGATGCCGCAGCTTTTTTTGCATTCAACACAAGGACTATTCATGAGCCCTACTTCAACCCCGCTGTTCAACCTCAACGGCCGCGTCGCGCTGGTCACCGGCTCCGGTCAAGGCATGGGCCTGGGCATCGTGCGCGCCCTGTGTCGCCAGGGCGCCCGCGTGGTCCTCAACGACTACTACCCCGAGCGCGCCGAAGGGGCGGCTGCAGCGCTGAAGGCCGAGGGCTTCAGCGTCTGCGCCGCACCGGGCGACATCACCCTGCCCGCCGTGCGCGAACAGATGGTGGCCACGGCCCGCCGCGAATTCGGCGAGATCGACATCCTCGTCAACAACGCCGGTGTGCCGCCGGGCATGCCCAACTCGCTGCGCCAGTTCAAGGATCTGGCCGACGAGGATTTCGAGCGCCAGCTGGACCTGAACCTGCGCGCCATCCTGGGGCTGACGCGGCTGGTGGCCGCTGGCATGTGCGAGCGCGGTTTCGGCCGCATCGTCATCATCACATCGGAATCGTGGCGCAACGGCATGCCGATGGGCCTGTCGAACTATGCGGCGGCCAAGTCGGCGGCGCTCGGCTTCATGCGCCACCTGGCGCACGAGATCGGCCGCGAGGGCGTGACAGCCAATGCACTGTCGCTGGGCGCGATGAACAACTTCGGCTATGACGAGATTGCCAAACGCACCACGGCGGTCGGCCGCGCCGGCACGCCGGAAGACGTTGGCGCTGCGGTCGCCTACCTGGTCTCGAACGAGGCCAGCTGGATGAGCGGCCAGGTGATTGCCCTGAACGGCGGCTCCTGCACCGCCTGACGCCCGAGCCGCGCATTGACAATGGGCGTGACCTTGCGCCAGATGGCGCGCCGAGCGCCGCTTCACCTTCCAGGAGTCAACATGACCCAATCCGCCTACGGCTGGCGCAGCCACTACACACTGGGGGTGCTGCTGTTCGTCTACACCATGAGCTTCATCGACCGGCAGATCATGGGCATCCTGATCCAGCCGATCAAGCTGGAGTTCCAGGTTTCGGACACGGCGATGGGCGTGCTCAGCGGCCTGACCTTTGCATTGTTCTACAGCACGCTGGCAATCCCGTTCGGCCGTTACGCCGACCGCGCCAACCGGCGCAACTTTGTGGCGTATTGCTGCGCGGCCTGGAGTGCCATGACGGCGCTGTGCGGCATGGCGGCGGGCTACTGGACGCTGGCGCTGGCGCGCGTGGGCGTGGCCGTCGGCGAGGCGGGCGGCACCGCGCCGTCGATCTCGATGGTTGCCGACCATTACGCGCCCGAGCAGCGTGGCCGCGCGATGAGCGTGTACATGCTGGGCCCGCAGCTGGGCATCCTGTTCGGCCTGACCCTGGGCGGCTGGATCGCGCAGCACCACGGCTGGCGCACGGCGTTCATGTGGATGTCGGTGCCCGGGGTTCTCGCGGCGTTGCTGTTGCGCTTCACCGCCGTCGAGCCGCGCCGGGGCGCCTGGGAAGCCACGGTGCCTGCCGGCGGGCCCGGCGAGTCCTTGCGCGAAGTGGCACGCGACCTGTGGGCTTCCAGGGCCTTCACCCGCATCACGCTGGCCGGCCTGATGATGGGCTTCACCGGCTATGGCATCGGCATCTGGACGCCGGCTTTCCTGGTGCGTTCGCACGGCATGACGCTGCAGGGCGCGGGCGCGGTGATGGGCCTGCTGGGCGGGCTGGCGGCGGCGCTGGGCGCGCTGGCCAGCGGCTGGCTCAGCGACACCCTGGCCAAGCGCGATCCGCGCTGGCGCATCGGTGTGCCGCTGCTGGGCTGCCTGCTGTCGGTGCCGACCGGCCTGGCGTTCTACCTGATGCCGGCGGGCGACGCCTGGCAGCTGGGCAGCCTGGTGGTGCCGCGCGCGATTGGTTTCTACCTGCTGTTTGGCGTGACCGCCGTGTGGTGGACGGCGCCGGTCTATGCGGTGCTGGCCGAGTTGATCGCGCCACACCGCCGCGCCACCGCGCTGGCCATCTTCAACCTGGGCCTGACGATGATCGGCGGCGGCCTGGGGCCTCTGCTGGTGGGGCTGCTGAGCGACTTGCTGGTGCCGCACTTCGGCAACGAAGCCTTGCGGTGGGCCCTGGCCATCACCACCGGCAGCTGTTTCCTGATGGGCATGCTGGCCTTTGTCTCCGCACTGAAGGCCTACGACGCCGAGCGGGGGCGCCCGGCAGGCTGAGCCCCGCGGCGCTTGGCTGCGCCACCGGGGGGGCTTCCCGCTCAGCGGGCTGAGAGGCGCTGGATCAGTGCCGTGAACGCGCGCTGGTGCGAGGGGTCGACCAGCGCGGCAATCGGCTGCGGATGGCTGCCGAACACCACCACCACCATCTCGGCTTCGGGGAACACAAAGAGCCGCTGCCCGAAGGCGCCCATCGCGGCGAAGGAGTGCGGCGGATTCGGGTTGACCCACCACTGGCTGCGATAGGACCAGCCCTTGCGGTGGGGCATGCCGGCCGCCTCGAAGGCGCGCACGTCGCCGCCGCGGGCCAGGTCATCGACCACCGACGCGGGAATGACCTGTTCGCGGCCGACCCGGCCGCGCTGCAGCAGCATCTGTCCGAGGCGCGCCAGATCGCGCACGCTCGCGCTGACGCCGCCGAAGGCGACCTCGGTGCCGCTCGGGTCCAGCATCACGTTGCCGTCGTGTTCCATGCCGAGGCGGCTCCACAGGCGCTGCTGCAGCCAGGCGGTCAGTGACAGCCCGGTGGCGCGTGCCGCCAGCCAGGCCGTCACGTCCGTGGCCGGCGAGCGGTAGCGGAAGGCGGTGCCGCGGGGTTCGGGGTGGGTGCGCTTGAGCGACGGCAGCATGGCCTGGATGCCGCGCGGCTTGCCTGGGTCCTGCAGTTCCGGCGCCCAGCCCATGGCGCCGATGTAGGCAAAGATGTCGGACTTGGGGTCGGTGTAGACCTCGGTGAATTCCACACCGTCGGTCATGTCCATCACCTGGCGCACGGTGGCGTCGGCCCAGGCGCTGCCGGCCAACTCGGGCAGCAGCGTGCCGACGCGCGCGTTCTCGTCGAGCCGGCCTTCGGCCACCGCGACCGCGGCCATCAGGCCGGCCATCGACTTGCTCGCCGAGAACATCAGGTGCGCCGTGTCCGGCTTCATGCCGTTGAAGTAGCGCTCGTCGACGATGCGGCCCTGGTGCAGCACCAGCACCGCGTCGGTGTGCGTGGCCGCCAGCATCTGCGGCCAGGTTTGCGGCGCCTCGGGCGTGCCGACCTGCAGATCGTCGAGCGCCCGCAAGGCCACGGGCAGCGGCCGCGCCGGGCCGACCGGTGCCAGCCGGCGGGTCGGAAAGAGTTCGCGGGTGTGCTGGAAGGACCAGATTTTCTGCGGGTACTGCTGCCAGTTGTCGATGTGGATGCGGTACGCCGGCGGTGGCGGAAAACCCTGCATCAGGCGGGCCGGGTCGATCGCCTGGGCCGGGGGGCTGGCGGGCGCCTGGGCGCTGGCACCGCAAGCCAGCGCCACGGCGGCGGCCAGGATGGCGGGCCTTCCGAGTCGGCCCAGCGCGCGGCGGGGGGTGTCGTTGTGCATCGGTGGATTCTCCGTGTTGGGAGGCGGAACAAGGTCAGCCCGGACTGTCACTTTACGCAACCGGCGCAGGCCTGCATCGTCTGCGCGGACGATGCAGCGGGCCGGGGTCGCCCGAAGAATGGGACTCCCTGTCACTGGACGCGCCGACGATGAATGTTTCCACCCACCGGGGTTCGCCCGCAGCGGCCCCGCACCGGCCGCGTTACACGCTGGCCTTGCTGACCGCGCTGTCGGCACTGAGCTTCATGGACCGCCAGATCCTGGCCGTGCTGACCCAGCCGGTCAAGCTCGAATTCGGCCTGACCGATCTGCAGGTCGGCCTGGTGACCGGTCTGGGCTTCGCGCTGACCTTTGGCCTGCTCGGCGTGCCGCTCGGCCGCTGGGCCGACCGGCACGACCGGCGCGGGCTGATCGTGGCCTGCCGCGGTCTCGGCGGTGCGCTGGCGGGGCTGGGCGCGGCGGCCGGCGGCTTCTGGACGCTGATGTTGACGCGCAGCGGCAGCGCGGTCAGCGACGCGGGCGGCAATCCGGCCTCGATGTCCCTGGTGGCGGACCTGTTTCCGCCCGAGCAGCGCTCGCGCGCCATGAGCGTGTTCGCCACCGGCGGCAGCATCGGCGCGCTGATGGCGCTGGTCGGCGGCTCGTGGCTGGCGCAGGCCTTCGGCTGGCGCGCCGCGCTGGCCCTGGTCGGCTGCCTGACGCTGGCGTTGACCAGCCTGCTCTGGCTCACGGTGCGCGAGCCGGCGCGCGGCGGCCTCGCGCCGGCGGCGCCGGGTGGGGCGCCAGTGCCACATCCGCGTGGTGCGGTGCGGGCGATCTGGCGGGAACCCGTCACGCGCTGGCTGATCGTGGCCGCGGCCTGCGTGCTGCTGGCCGGCTATTCCTTCGGCGCCTGGAACACCGCGCTGCTGGTGCGCCACCACGGCCTGGCCCTGCGCTCGGCCGGCTGGGTCTCGGGTGCGGCGGCGCTGGCGGCGATGGCCGGCGGGCTGGTGTCGGGCGTGTTGACCGATGCGCTGGCGCGGCGCGATCCGCGCTGGCAGGTGGGGGTGCCGATGCTGGGCGTCGCGCTGGCACTGCCGGCGGGCCTGGCCTACCTGATGTTGCCGCCCGGCAGCGTGGCCGTTGCGACCGTGCTGGTCGTGGTCTATGCCTTCTTCCTGACCTGGTGGGTCGCGCCGACCTATGCGGCGCTGAGCCTGGTCGTTGCGCCCGAGCGGCGCGCCACGGCCAGTGCCATGGTGTTGCTGGCCGGCTCCATCATCGGCAATGGCGTCGGCCCGATTCTGACGGGCTGGCTCAGCGACCGTCTGGCGGCTGTGGCTGGCAGCGCCTCGCTCGCCTGGGCGCTGGTCGTGATGGTGTCGATGCTGGCGCCGGGGATGCTGGCCTTCGCGCGCGCGCGGCGCGCCTACCCGGCCGCCTGGGCGAGCGTGCATGCCGCACCCGCTGCCGTCCTGGACGTCCCTGTCAACCCGAGTGCGCCGCGATGAACTGGAAAATGATCTACCTGGCCCGCCGCAACCCGGCGCTGGCCCCCGAGGACTTCGCGCAGGCCTGGCGCGAGCACTCGGCTCTGGGCCGGCAGTGCCGCAACGTGCAGGACAAGGTGCTGGCGGTGACGCAGTGCGCGCGCCTGCTCGACCGCGTGCCGGCCGGCGCGAGCACGGCCTTCGATGGCGTGAACCTGTTGCGCCTGCGCGACCGCCAGGCGGCCGACGCCATCTGGAACGACGCCGAGACCCTGGCCATCATGCGGCCCGACGAGCCGCGCGTGTTCGACCGCTACGTGCGCGATTTCACGCTGGTGGCGCGCGAGCAGGTGCTGCGTGAGGGGCCGGCGGGCGATGCCGTGCTGGTGGGTTTTCTGCGCCGGTCGCAGCGCGTGACGGCGGCCGATTTTGAGCGCGCGCTGGCGCAAGCCGCCGTGCCCTGGCCGCGGGTGCGCCGCATGGTGCTGAACCTGGTGGAACCCGGGCGGCCTGCGGGCTACGACTTCGACGCCATCGTTGAATGGTGGTTCGACGATGACCAGGCGCTGTGCGCCGCGCTGGGCGCCGGCGACCTGCGCCGGGCGCTGCCGCTGCTGCTGACGGTGGTCTGCGAAGAGGGCGCCTCGGTGTTCATGGCCACCGGCGTGAGCCACCGCCGGCCCTGAATGGCGGGCAAAAAAAAGCCGGCGCCGGCTTGCAAGCCGCGCCGGCCGAACCCTGACCGGAAAAATCAGTCTGCCTGTGCCTTCTCGGTATAAGGCACAGCCCCCTTGGGCACATACACGCCGTCGCACTGCTCGGTGTACTCGCCCTTCGTCGCGCGCGGGTTGTAGAACTGTTTGTACCAGACGCGCGCCTTCATGAACGGGCCATCGCTCGGAATGAACAGGCCGTTCAGGCAGGGCGCCTTGTTGGTCCAGACTTCGAAGTCCTGGGCAAAGGCCAGCCGGCTCGACTCCTGGTACTGGCGCGCGGTGACGAGATCGGCGGTGGTGACCTGGGCGTGGTTGCCGGGCGACTTGACGATCAGCGAATGCCAGACCTTGATCGTGCCGTCGTCCACCGGCGTGTGCATGATCAGCAGCACCGTCTCGAACATGCCGGTGAGGTAGGACACCAGCACGCCCGGGCCGTGGTAGGTGGTGAGGGTGTGCAGCGTGGCGCTGGCGCCGTCGGCGCCGGTCAGCGTGCGGTGGCCGCCGCACTGGCGCTGGGTGACGGTGTGGCCCTGGAACTCGCACTCGAAACGCTCTACGGTCGAGCCGTGGATGGGGCTCAGGTGGCCGTAGTCGGCGATGTTGTCGATGACTTCCTGCGGGTGCTGGTTCAGCAGGCCCAGGTGGTCCCAGTGGCCACGCACCCAGGACGGGTCGTTCCACTGCGGCAGGCTGGGGTGCTCCCACTCGGGCTCGCCGCCCTCGGGGTCGTGCCAGACCCAGATCGCGCCCAGGCTTTCGACCACGGTCCAGCTCTTCACGCAGGCCGCCGCTGGGATGGGGCCCTGGTGGTAGGGGATGTCGTCGCACTTGCCGTCGGGGCCGAAGCGCCAGGCATGGTAGGGGCAGCGGATGCCGTCGCCCTCGACGTTGCTGCCGCCACCGTCGACCACCACGTAGGACGTCGTGTTCGGCGCCGCCAGGTGCGTCTTCATGTGCGGGCAGTAGGCGTCCAGCAGCACCACCTTGCCGGTGGCGCGGCCGCGGTAGAGCGCGAAATCCTTGCCGAAGAAACGCACGGCCAGCGGCTTGTGCGTGTTGAGTTCCTCGGCGTCGGCGATCATGAACCAGCCGCGGGGAAAAGTGAAATCGCCGAGGCGGTAGTCTTTGGATGTGGCCATGTATCCTCCAGGTTGGGGTCGGTTGATGCCACGGATGTTCAAGGCGCGGGGCGCTGGCGGCATCCCCTGTTTGGACGATGGGCGCACAGGTCTTGATCCCGCGCAAACCGGCGGACGCTACTCCGTTCGGACGATGAACCACCGGCCCGCCGGGCCCACCATGCAGGCCGCTGTGGAGACATCTGAATGACGAGAACTTTCAATCTTGCCGACCTGCTCGAAGTGGTCGCCGGCGCCGTGCCCGAGCGCACCGCCTTTGTTTGCGGCGCGCAGCGCCTGAGCTACCGCGAGCTTGACGAACGCGCCACGCGGCTGGCCAGCGCGCTGCGCGCGCGCGGCGTGCGGCGTGGGCACAACGTCGGCATCCAGTTGTACAACTCGGCCGAATACCTGGAGACCTTTCTGGCCTGCTGCAAGATCGGCGCGGCGCCGGCCAACATCAACTACCGCTACGTGGCCGGCGAACTCGAGTACCTGTTCACCACGCTCGACCTGCATACGCTGGTCTTCGGTGCCGAGTTCGGCGCCGAGGTCGCGGCCGTTGCGCCGCGCGCGCCCACGCTGAAATTGCTGCTGCGCGTCGGTCCGGGAGCGGGCCGCGCCGATGCCGCAGGGTGCGAGGACTACGAAAGCGTGCTGGCCAGCGGCGCAGCCACGCTGGACGACGCCGGACGCTCCGACAACGACGTCTACCTGCTGTGCACCGGCGGCACCACCGGCATGCCCAAGGGCGTGATCTGGCCGCACAAGTCGCTGCTGATGGCCGCCTTGGGCGGCGGCGGCATCTACTTCGGCCGCCCCCCCATCCAGACGCCCGAGGAACTGGCCGAGTTCGTTCCGCACGGTCCGGCGCTGACCTACCTCGCGCTGGCGCCGATGATGCACGGCGCGGCGATGTGGGCGTCGCTGATCAGCCTGCTGGCCGGCCACACCGTGGCGGTCAACGACCAGCACCACTTCGACGCCGAACACGTGTGGGACATCGTGGTGCGGGATGGGGTCAACATCCTTTCCATCGTCGGCGACGCGATGGCCCTGCCGCTGATCCAGGCGCTCGAAGCCCACCCCGGCCGCTGGGATCTTTCGCGCGTGAGGGTGTTCGGCAACGGCGGTGCGATGTTCTCGCGCCACCTGCAGGATCGGCTCAAGGCCTTGCTGCCGAAGATCGCCATCAGCAACGGCATGGGTTCGTCCGAGGCCGGCCTGGTGGGCGGTGGCGACAAGCCCGTGGAGGGCTCGGGATTGATCCGCATCGCCCCGCGTCCCGACCTGGCGGTGATCGACGACGCCCTGCGCATCGTGTCGATTCCCGGCGCGGAGGGCACGCTCGCGCGCACTGGCTACACGCCGGTGGGTTACTACGGCGACGCGACGAAGACGGCCGAGACCTTCGTTACCGTCGACGGCCGGCTGTGGGCGCTGACGGGGGACCGTGCGCGCATCGACGCATCGGGCGACATCGTGGTGCTCGGCCGCGGCTCGCAATGCATCAACACCGGCGGCGAGAAGGTGTTCCCCGAGGAGGTCGAGGAAGCGGCGCGCCGCTACGGCGCCGTGGCCGACGTGCTGGTGGTCGGCCTGCCCGACGAACGCTGGGGCCAGAAGGTGGCCGCGGTGGTCGAGGTGGCGGCGGGCCAGCGTTTCGAGACGGCCGAGTTCGATCGCATCTGCCGCGAGCACCTCTCGGGCTACAAGGTGCCCAAGGTGGTGTTCCTCGCCCAGCGCGTGCAGCGCAGCCCGGCCGGCAAGGCCGACTACCGTTGGGCCAGGGACTACGCGGGCAGCCAGCCGGCGGTCTGAGCCGCTGCGCGTTTTCGGCTTGGCATCACCCGGCCAGCCCCTGCTCGCGCGCCAGCGGCTGCAGGTCGATCATGTCCGGCCCTTTGGCCAGTGCCTGGGCGCGCGGGTCGGTGGCCAGCCACAGCAGCGCGACGGCAATGGCTTCGGGCGCCATCGCGCCGTAGCGCCGGGCCAGCACGCCGTCGTCGCCCAGCGTGGCCGTGACGGCTTCGGTGCTGACCAGGCCGGGGTTGACGCTGAAGGCGCGCAGGCCCTGGCTGCCATGCTCGCGGTTGATCATCCCGGCCAGCCGCGCCAGGCCGGCCTTGGAGGCGCCGTAGGCAAAGCCCCAGCCGCCCTGGTCGGCGGGCACGGGCGGGTCGTTCCTGCCGGCGCCGGAGCAGACGTTGATGATCTGGCCGCCACCCTGCGCGATCAGCGTGGGCAACAGCCGGCGCGCCAGGTGGAAGGGCGCCACCACGTTGCCGGCCAGCGAACGCACCAGCGCCGCGTCGTCCAGCGCCAACAGCAGCGCGTTCATTTCACGGTCCTGGTAAACGGCGTTGTTGATCAGCAGGTCAACCCGGCCAAAGTGCGCCAGCACGGCATCCAGCGCGGTGTCCAGGGAGGCCGTGTCCATCAGGTCCATCGCATGGGCGAAGACCTCGGCGCCGGTGGCCGCCACAGCCTCGGCGGTGCGCGCCAGGCTGCCGGCCAGCAGGCGGCCGTCGGGGCGGCGCAACTGGTGGTCGAGCTGGGCGCCTTCGGTCTGGCTGCGCGCGGTGATGGCGACGCGCCAGCCGGCGCGGCCAAAGGTGGCGGCGGTGGCGGCGCCGATGCCGCGGCTCGCGCCGGTGATCAGGACAACAGGGGAGGGCGTGTTCACGAGACGGTCCTTTTGGGGGGAGTTGAATCGGGTGGGGTCAGGATGCGGGCGAGGCCATGCGGGCCAGTCGCGCCCGGTAGGGGTTCAGTGCCATGGCCAGCAGAACGACCGTGGGCACCAGCAAGGTCATGACGGCCACCAGGGCCCAGCGCAGGGCTTCGGTGCCGAACCGCGGGATCAGCAGGTCACTCAGCATGCCGGTCACCAGCGGCCCGGCGCCCGCGCCGAACAGCGTGATGAAAAAGTTCAGCAGCGCGGCGGCCACGCTGCGCTCCCCTGCGCCCACCATGTGGCTGGTGGCGCTGTACGACAGCGACGGCCACCAGCTGGCGAAGAAGCCGAAGGCCAGCGCGAACACCAGCGCATGGGGCACCGGCAGCGTGCCCAGCGTCCAGGCCGCGCCGGCGGGCCAGAGGAAAAAGGCCATGCCGCTGGGAATGGCCAGCAGCACGCCCACCATCGGCAGGCCGAGCTGCCAGCGCACATCGCGTGTCACCAATTTGTCGCAGGCCCAGCCGCTGAACAGCGCGCCGGCCACGGCACCGCATCCGCTGGCCACGCCGAACACCAGGCCGGCCTGCGCGATGCTCAGGCCGTGGGTGCGCACCAGGAAGCTCGGCGTCCATACGCCATAACCGTAGCCGGCCACCCCGACGATGCCGCACGCCAGCGCGAGCCGGCGGAAGGCGGTGATCGCGAGCAGGCGCTTCACCTGGGTCCACAGCGATTCGGCCGGTGCCTCGGCAGCGGGGGCTGTTGCCGCCTCGAACCCGCCCCGCCGGGGCTCACGCACGAGCAGGAACACCAGCGCACCCAGCAGCAATCCCGGCGCGCCAAACCACAGGAAGGTGGCGCGCCAGCCGTATTGCTGGGCGATCCAGCCGCCCAGCGCCAGGCCGATCAGCACGCCAAAATGGGGCCCCATCATGAACACGCTGATCGCCAGCGACCGGCGCTCCCTGGGGTACAGGTCGGACACCAGCGAGATCGACGGCGCCATGCCGCCGGCTTCGCCGATCGCCACCGACATGCGCGCGAGAAGCAATTGCCAGAACTGCCCGGCGACCCCGCAGGCCAGCGTGGCCAGGCTCCAGAGCGAGCAGCACACCGCGACGATCGTGCGCCGGCTGTATTTGTCGGCCAGCTTGCCCACCGGCACACCCAGCGCCGCATACAGCAAGCCGAAGGCCAGGCCGGTGAGCAGGCCCATGTGGGTGTCGCTGGCGCCGAACTCGCGCTTGATCGGCTCGATCAGGATCGCGATGACCTGGCGGTCGATGTAGGAAAAGATATAGACCAGTCCCAGCAGCGCCAGACTCAGATGGGTGCGCCAGGTCACGCGCGGCGGGTTGGATGCGTTCATGCCACATGGTGCAATGTGGGGGCGATGCCGCCATCGTCCCTTTGGACGAAGCCGGGGTCAACCTGTGCCTTTACCGTGACGCTCTTCTGTCATCATCGCCACCCGACTTCCAGGAGCCCCCATGTCCGACATTGTTGTCCCCCGTTCCCCGCGCGCGCTGCTCGATGCACAGCAGGCCGCTTTCCGCGCCGAGGGCCCGGTCAGCGCCGCGACCCGCAAGGACCGGCTGCAGCGCGTGATCGACCTGCTCGTCAAGCACAACGACGCGCTGTGCGAGGCCATGGGCGCCGACTTTGGCGGCCGCCCGGCCGTGTTCTCGATGATGAACGACATCGCCGGCTCGCTGGGCTCGCTCAAGCACGCGCGCGACCATGTCGAAGCCTGGCTGCCGGACCAGCCGCGCCCCAGCGTCGCGCCCTTCGACGCCTTCGGCGCCACGGCCTGGGTGAAGTACCAGCCCAAGGGCGTGGTCGGCATCATCGGCACCTGGAACGCGCCGGTGTTCACCCTGCTTTCGCCACTGGCCAGCGTGTTCGCGGCCGGCAACCGCGCGGTGCTGAAACCCTCGGAAATCGCACCACGCACCGCCGAGGCGCTGGCGCGCGCGGTCGCCGAATGCTTCGCGCCCGAGGAGCTGGCCGTGGTGACCGGCGGTCCGGATGTGGCAGCCGAGTTTGCGCGCCAGCCCTGGAACCACCTGGTCTTCACCGGCTCCACCGCGGTCGGCAAGCTGATCATGAAGGCCGCGGCGGAGAACCTGGTGCCGGTGACGCTGGAGCTGGGCGGCAAGTCGCCGGTGCTGATCGGCCAGAGCGCCGACATCCGCAACGCCGCCGAACGCATCGCCGTCGGCAAGGGTCTGAACTCGGGCCAGCTCTGCGTCGCGCCCGACGTGGCCTGGGTCCACGAGTCGCAGCTGGAGGGGCTGATCGACAGCCTGAAAGACTTCTACGCGGGCCAGTACCCGACCATCGCCGGCAACGCGGAAGTGACACCCGTGGTCAACGAGCGGCATTTCGCGCGGGTCGAGTCCTATGTGGCCGATGCCGGTGCGCGCGGTGCCCGCATCGTGATGGCCGGCGAATGGCCGACCGCCGAGGGCGCGGCCGAGCGCCGCATGCCGCTGCGCCTCGTCGTCAATCCGCCGGCCGACAGCGAGATCGCCACGAACGAAATCTTCGGCCCGGCGCTGGTGCTGCGCAGCTACCGCAAGCTGGCCGAGGCCGTGGCCGAGATCAACGCGGGCGAGCGGCCGCTGGCGCTGTATTACTTCGGCAGCGACGCCGCCGAGCAGCAATGGGTGCTGGACCACACGCTGTCGGGCGGTGTGTCCATCAACGACGTGACCATGCACCCGGCCTTGCACGACGCGCCCTTCGGCGGCGTCGGCGCCTCGGGCATGGGCCACTACCACGGCCATGAAGGTTTTCTCGAATTCAGCCACGCCCGCGCCGTCTACCGCGCCGGCTCACACGACCCGCGCCGCGAATGGGGCATGCTGCCGCCCTACAGCGACAACTTCACGCAGATGATCCGCGCCGCGGTCGCACCCTGAGTCGGCCCGAGCCCTTTTCCCATCCCTGGGGCGTCACTCGTCCATTTGGGTGATGGCGCGGTCCGGGCCCGCGCCGAAGATGGCGGGGTTTCAACCATGACCCGAATGGGGACGCCGTGATGACCAATGCCAATGTGCTCCAGATGTTTTCCCTAGCCGGCCAAGTGGCCATCGTCACCGGTGCCGGCAAGGGCATAGGCCGCGCCTGCGCGCTGGCGCTGGCCCAGGCGGGTGCTGACGTGGCGCTGGCCGCGCGCACCCAGGCCGACCTCGACGCCGTCGCGGCCGAGATCCGCGCGCTGGGCCGGCGCGCCATCACCGTGGCCGGCGACGTCAGCGAAGAGGCTGCGCTCGACACGCTGGTGGCGCGCACGCTGGCCGAACTCGGCAAGATCACCATCCTGGTCAACAACGCCGGTGGCGCCGGCCCCAACAACCCGCTGAAGATGGGCGGCGCCGAGTTCAGCGCCGTGCTGGCCTGGAACGTCACGCCGGCCTACCTGCTGATCCAGAAGACCGCCGGGGCCATGCGCGAGGCCGGCGGCGGCGCGGTGGTCAACATCTCGTCGGTGGCGGCGCGTTACGCGCAAAAGCATTTCAGCGCCTACGGTGCCGCCAAGGCCGCGCTGAACCAGATGACACGCAACCTCGCGCAGGACTTCGGCCCGGCCGTGCGCATCAACGCCATCGAACCCGGCACCATCCTGACCGACGCGCTGGCACCCTTCCTCACACCCGAGCGCAAGGAGCGCATGGAGAAATCCACGCCACTGGGCCGGCTGGGCCAGCCCGCGGACATTGCCGCTGCCGCGCTGTTCCTGGTGTCGCCGGCCGCGGGCTGGATCACCGGGAAGATCCTGGGCGTGGACGGCGGGGCGGAAGCGCCGAATTTTTGAGGGCAGGGGGCGAAGGGGCGGGTGAGCGAGTTCAACCCTGCCTTGATCCGGCAGCGGTCATTCCAGGGCGCCGAGGTTGCCCCTCACCCGCTGCAAGAGCGCCAGCAGCGTCTGGCGCTCTTGCTCACTGAAGCCCGCCACCGCGCTTGCGCCCAGCCGCCGGGCCTGTTGCTGCAACGCACGCTGCACCGCCTGCCCTTCGGCACTGAGCGTCAGGCGCAGGTTGCGCCGATCGACTTCGTCGGCCTCGGCCAGCAGCAATCCGCGCTCGCGCAGGCCCTTGATCAGGCGTGCGAGCTGGGCCTTGTCGCGCCCGCTGTGCTGAGCCAGGTCGCTTTGCGTGGCGCCGGGCTGGCGGCCGAAGAAGCCCAGCACCTTGCTCTCCATGTGCGTGACGGCGTGCGGACCATCGCGCAAGACCCGGAACTGCTGCGAGCGGTACTGGTGCATGACGGCGTGGATGGACTCCAGCACATCGTCCTCCGGTGACTTGGATTTATGGTTGACATTGTCAATTGATTCACGCATGATGGGAGACATTATCAACCATTCAGGTTCTCACTCCCATGAATCCAGATACCCCCGTCAGCCGCGTGCAACGTGTGCGCCACGAACTCAAGCGCCGCGACCTGCAGGTCGTGCGTGTCGAGACCCTCAGCCCCCATTTCAGGCGCATCACGTTCACGGGTGAGGCGCTGGACGATTTCATCAGTGCCTCCTTCGACGACCACGTCAAGTTCATGCTCGATGCCGAAGGCGCCGAACCGGTGCGCCGCGACTACACGCCGCGCCACTACAACGCAGCAGCCCGGGAACTGGCGATCGAATTCGCGGTGCACAGCGAGGGCCGTGCGGCGCAATGGGCGGCGGCGGCGGTTCCGGGCCAGCGGGCGACGATCGGCGGGCCGCGCGGCTCATTCAT
>JAHFQI010000045.1 GCA_023259355.1 Comamonadaceae bacterium | reverse complement strand
CCAACCAGGCGCGGCTATCGGCCAGGGGCATTCCGCAGGTCTGCGTGATGCACGGCCACTCAACTGCCGGCGGCGCCTACCTTCCGGGCATGTCCGACTATGTGATCATGGTGCGCGGCCGTGCAAAGGCTTTCCTGGCCGGCCCACCCTTGCTAAAAGCCGCCACCGGCGAGATCGCCACCGACGAAGAGCTGGGCGGCGCCGAGATGCACTGTTCGATGTCGGGCGTGGCCGAGTACCTGGCCGAGGACGATGCCGACGGCATCCGCATCGCACGCGACATCTTGGCGCGGCTGCCGTGGAACGACCGCTTGCCGATGCGCGCGGTGAAGATCTGGAAAGAGCCGCGTTATCCGGTCGAGCAACTGGCGGGCGTGGTGCCGGTTGACTTTCGCCAGCCCTACGACATGCGCGAAGTGCTGGCGCGGGTGATCGACGACTCCGACTTCCTCGAATTCAAACCGCTGTACGGCTCCGGCACCGTGTGCGGCCATGGTGCCATCGAGGGATACCCTTGCGGCTTCATCGGCAACAACGGGCCCATTGATCCGCAAGGCGCCACCAAGGCAACCCAGTTCATCCAGTTGTGCTGCCAGTCGGGCACCCCGATCGTCTATCTGCAGAACACCACCGGCTTCATGGTCGGCAAGGATGTGGAGCAGGTCGGAATGATCAAGCATGGCGCCAAGATGATCCAGGCCGTGGCCAATGCCACCGTGCCGCAAATCACCGTGATGACAGGTGCCTCCTTCGGTGCCGGCAACTACGGCATGTGCGGCCGCGCCTACGATCCGCGCTTCGTGTTCGCCTGGCCCAACGCGCGGGTGGCTGTGATGGGCGGCGAGCAGGCCGCCACCGTGATGCGCATCGTCACCGAAGAAAAATTTGCCCGCACTGGCAAGGAGCCACCCGCCGAAACCATGGCCACCATGAAAAGCGAGATCCTGGCACGTTTTGACCTCGAATCGCATTCGCTGTTTGCCACCGCGCGCCTGTGGGACGACGGCATCATCGACCCGCGCGACACCCGCCGCGCGCTCGCCACCACCCTGGCGGTGTGTCGGGAAGCCGGGTTGAGGCCCTTGCTTTCGAACACTTTTGGCGTGGCACGGATGTGAGAACCCTGATGAACTTCACCAAAATCCTGATTGCCAACCGCGGCGAGATCGCCTGCCGGATCATCCGCACGGCCCAGGCGCTGGGCTACCGCACGGTGGCCGTTTACAGCGAAGCCGATGCCCAGGCGCTGCATGTTGCCCTGGCCGACGAGGCCGTGTGCATCGGCCCGGCGCCGGTGCGCGAGAGCTACCTCAACGTTGCGGCGCTGCTGGCGGCGGCGCGCAGCACCGGTGCCGACGCGGTACACCCCGGCTACGGCTTCCTGTCCGAGAACGACGGCTTTGCGCAAGCTTGCCTGGACGCCGGGCTGGTGTTCATCGGCCCGGACCCGCAGGCCATCCTGAAAATGGGCAACAAGGCCGGCGCCAAACGCCTGATGCTGGCGGCGGGCGTGCCCTGCGTGCCGGGCTATCAGGGCATTGACCAGTCCGATGCCACGCTGCTCACGAAGGCTGCCGAGATCGGTTTCCCGATCATGGTCAAGGCGGCGGCGGGCGGCGGCGGGCGAGGCATGCGACTGGTCGAACGCCCGCAAGACCTCGCGGTCGCCCTGGCCAGCGCCCGCTCGGAAGCAGGCAACGCCTTCGGCAGCGAAGAGCTCATCCTGGAGCGCGCGGTGATTGAGCCGCGCCATGTCGAAATCCAGGTCTTTGGCGACCTGCACGGCCACATCATCCACCTGGGCGAACGCGACTGCTCGATCCAGCGCCGGCACCAGAAGGTGTTCGAGGAAGCGCCCTCCCCGGCGGTCACGCCCCAGCTGCGCGAGCAAATGGGCGCGGCGGCGGTGGCGGCTGCGCGCACCGTGAACTACGTCGGCGCCGGCACGGTGGAGTTTCTGCTCGACAGCGAAGGGCGCTTCTACTTTCTGGAGATGAACACACGGCTGCAGGTCGAACACCCGGTGACCGAGTGCATCACCGGACTGGACCTGGTGGCCTGGCAGATCGCCGTGGCCCGTGGCGAGCACTTGCCGCTGACGCAGGAGCAAGTGCACTTGAACGGGCACGCCATCGAAGTGCGCCTGTACGCCGAAGATCCGTACAACGGCTTCCTGCCGCAAAGTGGCGATGTTGCGCTCTGGAGCCCGCCCACGGGCGAAGGCGTGCGCGTTGACCACGGCCTGGCATCGGGTCAGACCGTGAGCCCTCACTACGATCCGATGATCGCCAAGATCATTGCACACGGCGCCACCCGCGACGAAGCCCGGCGACGCCTGATCGGTGCGCTGCAACGCACCCGCCTGCTCGGTCTGCCCCACAACCGTGCCTTCCTCGAAGCCGTGGCCAGCCACCCGGCCTTCGCCGCTGGCGAAACGACCACGGCCTTCATCGCCCATCACTTCGGCGCTGCGGCGCTGGTGCGGCCCCAGCCCGACTCGCTGGCGCTGGCGCTGGCCAGCACGCTGTGGTTTGAAGCCAGCGCCACACCGGTCGCAGCCGCGCTCTGGCGCTCCAGCGGACCGGCACGCTGGCCGATGCTGATCGGCGAGGGCGAACACCGACATGCCGTGCACATCACGGTCACTGGCGCCCACCGCTACACGCTCGAAGTGGGCGCGGCGCTGCACCACGTCACCCTCAGTGGGCGTCAAGGCGAGTGCCTGCACCTGATCGCCGATGGCGTGCAACAGCACGCGGCTGCGGTGTTTGCCGGCGGCGTGTTGCACCTGGAACTGGGCGACCTGAGCGCCAGCTTTGAAGACCTGACCTATGACCCACCGGCCGCAGCTGCAGGCAGCGCGGAATCACGTGTGCTCGCCCCCATGAATGGACGGGTACTGGCCGTTGACGTCCGACCTGGCGACACCGTCACCAAGGGGCAACGCCTGGTGGTGCTCGAAGCCATGAAGATGGAGCACCAACTGCTGGCCCGTCGCGACGGCGTGGTGGACCAAGTGGCGGTGCGCGCTGGCGACCAGGTGGCCACGCGCGCCTTGTTGGTGTCGCTGGTCGAGCAGCCTGATTGAGGCGCGCACCGCCCTGCACGCACGACATCCGCCACACCCACGAGGAGTAATACCCATGCCTGCCGAAACCCTGCCTGCCAAGAGTCCCTTCTATACGCCCGAGCACCTGGCGTTCCGCGATGCGATGCGCCGCTTCGTCGCCCGAGAAATCAGTCCGCACGTGGATGCCTGGGACGAAGCCGAGTCCTTTCCTGTCGATCTGTACCGCAAGGCGGCCGAAATCGGCCTGCTGGGCCTGGGCTTTCCGCAAAGCCATGGCGGCAACAACGGCGACCTGTTCATGACCATCATCGCCGCGCAGGAACTGGCGCGTTGCGGTGCTGGCGGTGTGCTGGCGAGTCTGCTGTCGCACACCATCGGCTGCCCGCCCATCGTCAACGTGGGCAGCGAGGCGCTCCAGCAGCGCGTCTTGCCGCCGGTGCTGCGGGGCGAGAAGATCAGCGCACTCGGCATCACCGAACCCTCCGGCGGTTCGGACGTGGCCAACCTCAAGACCACGGCGCGCCGGGATGGCGACCACTACGTCGTCAACGGCTCGAAAACCTTCATCACCTCCGGCATGCGCGCCGACTTCTACACCGTGGCGGTGCGCACCGGCGGGCCGGGGCCGGGCGGCGTGTCGCTGCTGCTGATCGAGAAAGGCACGCCCGGCTTTACGCAAACGCCCTTGAGAAAAATGGGCTGGTGGTGCTCCGACACCGCCACCCTGTATTTCGACAACTGCCGCGTGCCGGTGGAGAACCTGGTGGGGGTGGAAAACCAGGGCTTCAAAGCCATCATGAAGAATTTCAACCGCGAGCGCATCTTTCTCGCCGCCGGCGCCAACGGTTTTGCCCGTGTCTGCCTGGACGAGGCGCTGGCCTGGTCGCGTGAGCGCGAGATGTTTGGCGGCAAGTTGATCGACCAGCAGGTCACCCGCCACAAACTCGCCGACATGGCCATGCGCGTCGAGGCGACCCAGGCCCTGCTGGAATTGCTCGCCTGGCGCGTCGAAGAGGGCGACACGCCGGTGGGCGAAATCTGCCTGCTGAAAAACCAGGCCACCCAGACCATGGCCTATTGCGCCAGCGAGGCGGTGCAACTGCACGGCGGCGCCGGTTTCATGCGCGGCGTCAAGGTGGAGCGCATTTACCGCGAAGTCAAGGTCAACGCCATCGGTGGCGGCGCCGAAGAAGTGATGCGCGACCTGGCGGCGCGACAGCTCGGGTTTTACGCCTGATCTGGATGGACCTATGAGCCGCTCTCAATCCCCTGAGCAACCCAAGTCGGACCCGGCGCTGCCCGAGGCCATGCGCCTGGCCCTGGCGAACGCGCCAGCGCCTGACTGCGCGCACGGCTTCCCCCGCGCCTGGTGGCGCCACCTCGGCGCCAGCGGCCTGCTCGGCGTGGGCTTCGACAGCGACGGTGGGGCGCCCGTAGCGGACGCCGCGCTGGTCAGTACTGTGGCCGGCATCGTCGCCCGGGAATCCGCCAGTCTGGGGCTGGGCATGGCGTGGATGATGCAGCAAATGCTGGCGCGCTTCGTGCTGGCGCCGAATCTGCGCAGCGACCGGCATCGTGCGCTGCTGCAATCCATAGCGGTCGGCGACACCCTGCTGGCACTCGCGATCTCCGAGCCCGGCACGGGCGCACACCCCAAACACCTGAGCTGCCGTGCGGTGCGGGACGGCGACGACTGGCTTCTTGACGGCCACAAGGCCTTCGTCAGCAACGGCCCGGCCGCCGATGCCATCATCGTGCTGGCCGTCAGCGGCGAACACGAAGGGCGCAAGCGCTTCGATGCCTTCGTCGTTGAAGCCAACACACCGGGGCTGACCCGCGAGCTGGACGACAAAGTGCGCGGACTGGCGCCGCTCGGCCATTGCGGCCTGCGCTTGGTCGGCTGCCGGGTGCCGCAAAGCCAGCGCCTGGGCGAGCTTGGGCAGGCTTTCGACACCATCGCGCGGCCACTGCGCGCGATCGAAGACGCGCTGCTGCTGGGCCCGATGCTCGGCGCCATGCAAGCCGAGCTGGATACCCTGGCACGCTGGTTTCGCCATGCAGCCCGCACGCCGGCTTTGACCCGGGACCTGGGTGGCTTGCAACTCGAACTCGATGCCCTCTCGCCCGTGGCACGCCATGCCGCTCAGCACCTGGACCAGCATGGCCCCAACGAGGCGCTGGCGGCGTTCAACCTGGGCGCGCGCCGCCTGTTTGATCGCTGGCAAGGCACCTGTGAATCCTTTGCCGCAGCCCTGGACGACCATGAACCGGCCCTGCTCACCCTGGCGCGCGACCTGCGCCTGGTGCAGGGCATCGCCCGCAGCATCGCCGAATCCCGGCAATTCCAGGCCGGAGAAACCCTTTTGAAATCAACGACAACCCATGAAATCACTGCACCAAGCCCACTTTGATTCCGTTGACCTAGTCGCCAAAGCCTTCGCCTCGGTCGACTACATCGCCAGCCGCGAAATCTCCACCTCGGTCTATCTGGGCTTCAACCTGGAAAAGCCGATCCTGGTCGAAGGCCCGGCCGGCGTCGGCAAGACCGAACTGGCCAAGGGCATGGCCGAGATTCTCGACGTGCCCCTGATCCGCATGCAGTGTTACGAAGGCCTGGACGAATCCAAGGCTTTGTACGAGTGGAAATACGGCAAGCAATTGCTCTACACGCAACTGCTCAAGGACAAGCTGGGCGAGATGATGCAGGGCGCCGTCGGCCTGGCCGCCTCCATGGACAAGCTGCATGCGCACGACGACCTGTTTTTCAGCGAGCATTTCCTCGAACCGCGCCCGCTCTACCAGGCCTTGCACCAGGAGCGCGGCTGCGTGCTGCTGATCGACGAGATCGACAAGTCCGACCCCGAATTCGAGGCCTTCCTGCTCGAAGTGCTGTCCGACTACCAGGTCTCGGTACCCGAACTCGGCACCATCAAGGCCAAGGTCAAGCCCCTCGTCTTTCTCACCAGCAACAACACGCGCGAAATGAGCGACGCGCTCAAGCGCCGCTGCCTGCACCTGCACATCTCCTTCCCCAAAGCCGCGCTGGAGCGGCGCATCCTGGAGCGGCGCGTGCCCGGCCTGTCGGTAACACTGAACCGGGAGCTGGTGGCCTTCATCCAGGCGGTGCGCCAGTTGGACCTGAAAAAACTGCCCTCGGTCAGCGAAACCATCGACTGGGCCAAGACGCTGCTGCTGCTGCACGCCGAACACCTGAACCTGGACGTGGTGCGCGACACGCTCAATGTCTTCCTCAAGTTCGAGCAAGACATCGCCACCGCCAACGAGCAGATGTCCACCCTGCTGCAACAAGCGCGCAAGGATGCGGAGAGTCCCCGTGCAAGCCACGCTTGAAGACTTTTTCAAGGCGCTGCGCGGCAGCGACCTTGAAATCCATCTCAACGCCCAGGTCGATGCGGCGCGTGCCGTCGAACTGGTGGGTTGGAGCGACCGCGCCCTGCTCAAGAGCGCGCTGGGCACCACGCTGGCCAAGACCACGGTCGACCGCGCCCTGTTCGACGAGGCCTTTGACCGTTTCTTTCGTTTCGGCTCTTTTGAAAACCTGGCAGCCCCTGGCGGCGCGGTCCGGCCCGGCGTCCAACCCGGCGCCGACGCCACACCAGCGCAAGACCCGCCCGAGCAAAGCCCCAAAAACCAGACAGCCACCGGCTCCGGCGGGCCGGGCGGTTGCCA
This sequence comes from Comamonadaceae bacterium, assembly GCA_023259355.1. GTDB lineage: Bacteria > Pseudomonadota > Gammaproteobacteria > Burkholderiales > Burkholderiaceae_C > JAHFQI01. Next base: position 17,219 of record JAHFQI010000045.1, on the reverse strand, counting down.
GGGCAGCGGCGGCCAGGCCTTGTCGCAGTTGTTGCTGTCGGGCGACTCGGCGGCGCTGGCCAAGCGCATGCAGGAAGCCGCGCGCGAGGTGGGCCTGACCGACATCTGGTTCTTCACGCAAAAGGGTTTTTACACCCAGAAGATCCAGCAGGCCATGGGCCTGGAACTGCTGGACCGCGAAATCTCTGACGCCAAACGCCAGACGCTGGCGCCCGAGCGCGCCGAGGAGCTTGAACTGGCGCGCAAAAAATTGTTCGAGGAGGTTCGCAATTTTGTCGAACGCAAACTCGCGCTCTTCGGCACGGCCCCGACGCGCCAGTTGCACGACGACTTCCTGCAAACGCAAAAGCTCTCCAACATCGAAAAGCGCGATTTCGCGCGCATGCACGTCATCGTCAGCAAAATCGCCAAGCGGCTGGCTGATCGCCACTCGCGGCGCAAGAAGCAGCGGGTGCGCGGCCAGCTCGACTTCCGCAAGACCCTGCGCAAGAACGCGGCCTACGACGGCGTGATGTTCGAGACCTTCTGGCGCTCCAAGGTGGTGGATCGGCCACGCGTGGTGGCGATCTGCGACGTCAGCGGCTCGGTGCGCCAGTACGCGCGCTTTCTGCTGCTGTTCCTGCACAGCCTGGGCGAGCAGGTCAGCGACGTGCGCAGTTTCGCCTTCACCAACCACCTGGTGGACGTGAGCGACACCTTCGAGCTGCTGCCGGTCGAGCAAGCGGTCGACAAAGTGATGCAGGCCGTGGGCGGCAGCGGCACCGACTACGGTCAAACCCTGCTCGATATTGAAGAACAATTGCTGGGCGACATCGACCGCCGCACCACGGTGCTGATCCTGGGCGACGCGCGCAACAACCGCGGCGAGGCGCATGTCGAGGTCATGAAGCAGCTTTATGAGCGCGCGCGCCGGGTGATCTGGCTCAATCCCGAGCCCACCTCGTTCTGGGGCCTGGGCGATTCGGAGATGAAGCGCTACGCGCCCTATTGCCACATCGCGCGCGAATGCAATTCCCTCACCCACCTGGAAAGCACACTCGACGCCTTGCTGCGCACCCATTCGGCCAGCGCGTAGAGCCCCCATCCCCCGCGCAAGGAACACCGCCATGGCCCGCCCCACCCTGCAACTGCACCCCCGCAAAGAACCGGCCGTGGCGCACCCAGCGGCCACCCTGCTGCTGCTGCGTGACGGAGCGCTGGGCGTCGAAGTGCTGATGACCCGGCGCTCGCCAAACGCCAGCTTCTTGCCCGGCGCCTATGTGTTCCCCGGCGGGCGAGTGGACGCCGACGACCACCAGACACACACGCTGGCGCGCGCCCCCGACGCGGGCGGACGCTACCGCACGGCGGCGCTGGCGGCGCTGCGGGAAACCTTCGAGGAACTGGGCATCCTGCTGGCCGTGCAGGCCGATGGCAGGCCCATCACCCGCACCCACCTTCAAGCGCTGGACCGCAGCCGGGCGCTGTACCCGCAACTGCAAGCCCAGGGCTGGTCACTGGCGGTCGATCAGGCGCGCATGCTGGCCTGCTGGACCACGGACCGCAGCGTGCCCAAGCGTTTCGACACCGTCTTCTTCGCTGCGCTGATGCCCGACCAGCAGGAACCGGTGGCCGACGAAATGGAGCAGTTCGAGCCGGTCTGGGTCCGGCCCCAGGATGCGCTGGCGCAGCACCAGGCCGGCAACTTCTTCATGATCTTCCCCACCATCCGCACCCTGCACTGGCTGTCGGCCTTCGAACAGGCCGGGCAGGCCCTGGCGGCCTGCACCGAGGACGAACCACTGTGGAACTCCACCCCCCGTGGTGGTCTGGTCGGCGGTCAACCGCAGCGCTTCATGGAGCAGGACCTGCCCTACGCCGAGCTCGCGCTGGTGTGCCCATCCGGACAACTGGAACATGCGCTGGACTGGCAGCACGAACGGCCGGTGCCCCTGCTGCGGAACCTGCATCGCCTCACCGCCCCCAACGCCAGCGTCATGACCGGCCCCGGCACCAACAGCTACATCGTGGGTGACGCGGCCAGTGGCTACATCGTCATCGATCCGGGCCCCTTGCTGAACGACCATATCGAGCGCCTGCTGGCGTTCACGGCGGGCCAGATCACGGCCATCGTCTGCACCCACTCGCACGCCGACCACTCCCCCGCCGCACGGCCGCTGGCCCAGGCCTGCGCCCGCCTGACGGGCCGTACGCCGCCCGTGCTGGGCCTGGCCAGCGCCGCCACCGCCCGCTCCACAGCAGCCTTCGCCCCCGACCGCGCGCTGGCCGACGGCGAGCGCCTGATGCTGCACGATGGCGAGCACCACAGCACCCTGCGCGTGGTCCATACCCCAGGGCACGCCGCCAACCACCTCTGCCTCATCCTCGAAGAAGACGGTCTGCTGTTCTCGGGCGACCACATTCTCAGCGGCAGCACCACCATCATCGACCCGCCCGACGGCGACATGAGCGCCTACCTCGATTCGCTGGACCGCCTGGCGCAGGCCTGCGAAGAGGACGGTATCGAATTCATCCTGCCGGCGCACGGCCACGTCATCGGCTGGGCGGCGCAGTCCATTGCGCAGCTCAAGGCGCACCGCCTGCGGCGCGAGGCCAAGGTGCTGGCGGCCATGCGCGCCGTCCCGCAAGGCAGCCTGGACGACTGGCTGCCACTCGCCTATGACGACACGCCCGCAGCGCTCTGGCCACTGGCGCGCCGTTCGTTGGCGGCCCATGTGCAACGCATCGAACAACTGGCGATGCTTTGAATCCCCTACGATTTTTAAACAAGCCTCAGGAACCCCATATGAATGCCAACGCCCCCCACCTTGACCGCATCGCCGCTTACAAGAAAAGCTGGAACGACAACCCCTTTCTGAAGGCGCAAGGGCTGGAAGTGGAAGAAACAGGCGTGGGCAGAGCTATTGTGCGACTGCCCAAAGCCCTCCCCACCCAACGCGGCGGCGGCGGTTCGGACACAGTGATCAATGGCGGCGTCATCTCCTATATGTTTGACGGCGCGCTGGGCTGGGCCATCATCTCCTCGCTGCTGGACATGCCTGAGGCGGCCGACATTGACCCCTTCGAGCTGCGCCAGTTCACGATCAACCTCGACATCACCTTCCTCAACGCTGCCTTGGGCGATAGCTTTGAGGCGCGCGGCAAGGTGGTGCGCATCAGCCGCACGACTGCATTTGCAGAGGGGGAGTTCCTGGATGCCCATGGCACAGTCTGCGCCACAGCCAAAGGTATCTGGCGCGTGTTCTGGCCACGCAGTCTTGCCACCACCCCGCGCTGACCCCACTCCCCCAATCAACTGGAGACATTCATGAAAAAAGACACCCTTCGCATTGGCAGCGCCTCGGGCTTCTGGGGCGACTCTGAGTTCGCCGCCGCCCAACTGGTGCAGCGCGGCAACATCGACGTCCTGGTGTTCGACTACCTGGCCGAAATCACCATGTCGCTGCTCAGCCGCGCCAAGGCCAAAGACCCGGCACTGGGCTATGCACCGGATTTCGTGACCACCCTCCAGCCCCTGATGAAGGAACTGAAGTTGCGCGGCATCAAGGTCATTGCCAACGCGGGCGGCGTCAACCCGTCCGCCTGCCGCGCCGCGCTGGTGGCGGCAGCCCAGGCCAAAGGTGTCGATCTGAAAATCGCCGCCGTTCTGGGTGACGACCTGATGCCGCAGGTGGAAGCACTGCGCGCAGCCGGCACCCAGGAGATGTTCGCAGGTAGCCCGTTTCCGCAAAAGGTCATGAGCGCCAACGCCTATCTGGGTGCCTTCCCGATTGCGGCCGCGCTGGCGGCCGGCGCCGACATCGTGGTCACTGGCCGCTGCGTCGACAGCGCGGTCACGCTGGCGCCGCTGATCCATGCCTTTGGCTGGACCGTCGCCGACCACGATCTGCTCGCGCAGGGCAGCCTGGCCGGTCACCTGATCGAGTGCGGCACGCAGGCCACCGGCGGCAACTACACCGACTGGGAGACGGTGCCGGGCTGGGACGACATGGGTTTTCCCGTCGCCGAGTGCCGCGCCGACGGCAGCTTCATCATCACCAAGCCCGAAGGCACGGGCGGGCTGGTCTGCCCCTCCACGGTAGGCGAGCAGATGGTCTATGAAATCGGCGACCCGCGCGCCTACATCCTGCCCGATGTGGTGTGCGACTTTACCGGCGTGACACTGACGCAGGTCGGCCCCGACCGCGTCGAGGTCAAGGGCGCGCGCGGCCTGCCGCCGACCGACCAGGCCAAGGCCAGCATCACCTACGCCGACGGCTTTCGGGCCATGAGCCTGTTCATGATCGGCGGCATCGATGCCGGCGCCAAGGCGCAGCGCGTGGGCGCCGCCATGCTGGCGCGCATGCGGCGCCACTATGCGCAGCGCGGTTGGCCCGACTTCACCGAAACCTGTGTCGAGGCCATCGGCGCCGAAGACACCTACGGCCCCCACGCGCGGCCCGATGCGCGCGAAGTGATGCTCAAGGTCGGCGTGCGCCACCCGGTCAAGGACGCGCTCGAACTGTTTTCGCGCGAAGTGGCGCCGCTGGCCCTGATGTCGGCACCGGCCATCACCGGTTTCACCGGCGGCCGGCCCAAGGTGCAGCCGGTGGTGCGGCTGTTCTCCTGCCTGGTACCCAAGGCACAGGTGGCCGCCAGCATCGACATGGGCGACCAGACCGTGGCGGCACCGCCATGGCACGGCCAGGCGTTTGATCCGGCGACCCTGCCCCAGGTCGACGGCCCGCTGCCTGACGCCGACGCCTATGCGCGCGGCACGCGGATAGTGCCGCTGGTGAAGCTGGCCTGGGGCCGCAGTGGCGACAAGGGCGACGCCGCCAACATCGGCATCTTGGCGCGCAAGCCCGCTTACCTGCCTTTCATCCGCGCCGCCCTGAGCGAGCAGGCGGTGGCGGCCTGGTTCGCCCACCTCGTCAAGGGCAGCGTGCAGCGCTTTGATCTGCCTGGCACGCACGCGCTGAATTTTCTGATGCACGAAGCCCTGGGCGGCGGCGGCATCGCTTCGGTTCGTATGGACTCGCAGGGCAAAGCCTTTGCGCAGATGCTGCTCGATTTTCCGGTACCCATTCCAGCCGACATGGCTCTTTGAGAACGTTCACCCACTAACCCAAGACGGAGACACAAACCATGAACACCCCGGCCACCACCGCCATTGCCAACACCGCTTCCGCAGCCCTGCGTGATCGCATCCGCGACGTGCAGGAAGCCGCCCGCGGCGTCACCACCCTGTACCCACGCAGCTACATCCTGCAGTGCATCAAGGAAGACCGCTTCCCCGACGAGCTGTGGCAAAAGCTCGGCGAATTCGGCCTGCTAGGCCTGTCGGTTCCGGAAGAGTACGGCGGCTCAGGCGGCGGCGTGCTGGAGATCACCGCGCTCAATGAAGCCCTGGCGCTGGCCGGCGTTCCCACGCTGTTTCTGGTCGTCACCGGCCTGGGCCGGGTGCCAATCATGCGCAACGGCACACCCGAGCAAATCCGCAAGTTCGTCACGCCCACCTGCACCGGCGAGAAGAAACTGTGCTTTGCCATCACCGAACCCAATGCCGGCACCAACAGCTTTGCCATGACCACGCTGGCCACATCGGACGGCGATGGCTGGGTGCTCAATGGCCAGAAGGTCTTCATTTCTGGCGCGCGCGATGCCGACTACATGCTGGTGATTGCCCGCACCACCAAGGCAGGCGAGGTGAAAAACCGCACCGAAGGCATCTCGCTGTTCGTGCTCGACATGAAAACGCCCGGCATCCAGCTCACGCAACTCAACATCCAGGTCGAGACCGCCGAGCGCCAGTACATGGTGTTCTTTGACAACGTCAAACTGCCCGCCGACGCGCTGATCGGCGAAGCCGGCAAGGGCGCCAAGCTGATGTTCGAAGGCCTGAACTCCGAGCGCCTGCTGGCCGCCGGCGCCGCCATCGGCCTGGGTGACTATGCGCTGGCCAAGGCGGTGGCCTACTCGAAAGATCGCAAGCCCTTCGGCAAGCCGATCGGCTCCTACCAGGCGCTGCAGCACCGCATGGCGCAGGCCAAGGCGCAAATCGAGGCGGCGCGCCTGATGACCTACAACGCCGCCGAGCGCTTCGACGCCGGCGAGGACGCCGGTGCGCATGCCAACATGGCCAAGCTGCTAGGCTCGCAAGCGGCAGTAGCCGCCGTCGAGGCCGCGCTGCAAACCCACGGCGGTTACGGGTTCGACCGCGACTACGACATCGTTACGCTGTGGCCCATGGTGCGCCTGCTGGAAATCGCGCCCATCAACAACGAGATGCTGCTCAACTACATCGGCGAACATGTGCTGGGCTTGCCGAAGTCGTACTGAGCCGATGGCCGTCATCCCCGGCGCCGACCAGCCGGACCAAGGTTCGCAACACGGTCAAGGCCTCCGTCCGCCGCTTTCGGGCTGGCCTGAGCTTACGAACCGGCACCTTTGGCAGGCGTCGCTACTCGTTTGCGCATGATGTGTGCCGCGCGCTCCCTTCCCACTTTCGCAGCAACCAAGCGGCCGCGAGGCCGCCCACGCAAGACGCCGCAAGAGCGAAATGAAGGCAACCGCCGCCAAGATATCGTCAAGGCTGCGGCCAAACTGTTTCGACGCAACGGCTTCAACGGCACGAGCACGCGCGACATCGCCTGCGCCGTTGGCATGCATTCCGGATCACTGTTTTGTCACTTCAAAAGCAAGGATGCGCTGTTGTATGAGGTGATGCAGGAAGGCATGCGTAGCGCGCTGGCGCGCCAGACGATCGTGCTCCTTGCCGAACATGACGCTGCGACTACGCTGCGGCAATTGATCCGATCGCATTTCGATACGCTACTGGGGCCAAGCAGCGACTTCATGCATGCGGTGCTCTACGAGTCCCGCTCTCTCAACACAAGGCAGCACAACGTCATCGCGAAGCTGCAAGGTGACTACGAAGCGACATGGACGCCCGTGCTCCAAGAACTCGCGTCGACCGGCTGCTTGCATGGCGAGGTGTCGCTTGCGCGCCATTTGATCTTTGGACTATTGAACGGGTCAGCGCTGTGGTTCAATCCTAAAAAGGGAATCTCGATTGATGCCCTGACCGACGCAGTGGTAGCCCTGTGCATACAAGCCCCCCCGGCAATCCGGACTTGATTTTGTTAGCCTGAAGTCCCCTCGAATTTCTGAGCCAGTCAGATGGCATGGTCACCCCACCTATCACGTGCTGTGCAGTGCACTCGATCACGGTCTCTGGCTTGAACAGGCAGCGGATGCCAAAGTGAGGGTGTTTCCACCCCACTTTGGAGGTTCATCATGTTCGAAGCAGCATCGCTCCCCATCATTGGCCTGGATATCGCAAAGAGCGTCTTTCAGGTTTACCAGATGGATTCACAGGCGGGTGAGATTCGACGTCATCAGATCAGGCGGGCAAAGATCTTAGCAGGCTGCTGAAATACCCCTGCCGAAGCTGACCGCCTCAGCACGATGAGCCAGTTTCGGATGGTTTGGTCGGTCGCGATCGCGCCATGCGCCATCCAGGGGGGCTGTTTTACGCATTTGCAGGGCTTTTTACGCTCATCTGGCGCTCACTGCGCAACCTCCAGACGGACTTGTCCCAGGGAGCGCATGCGCACGAGGTTGTAGGCAGCCATGGTCATGGTGAAGAGCAGGCCGACCTTCTTGACCCCGCGCACCATCACCTGACGAATCGGACCAATGAGCTTGCCCCAACCAAAGCCCTGTTCAATGAGCTTGCGCTTTTCCTGCGAGATGGCGTAGCCCTCGCTGGTGGCAATGGCATCCGGGACCGCTGACGTTCTGCCCGACTTGTTCTGTGCCACATGGGGCACGACCTTCTTCTCTTGCAAGGCCTCGATGAACTCCGCTGCGTCGTAACCCTTGTCGGCACCCAGTGTGATCTCGGTCTCGGGGTTGCGTTGACGCGCTTGGGCTACCATGGCTTTGGCCGCTTCGCGTTCAGCGTAGCCATCGGCTTGCGTGACCATGGCGCCCACCACCAGGCCATGGCGGTTCTCCATCAGCGTGTGGCCCATGAAGCGCAACTCGCTGGCTGTGCCTTCCACTGGCAGCCTGTGCGCAACACAAACACGATGGCCTCGAACACCTGGCGCGCCGGCTTCGCCGGCCGACCTGCTCCAGGCTTGCGAACGTACTGTTTGCCCGGCACCAACGCGCGCTGAGGAACCAGCGGTTCCACGCGCTGCCAGAACTCATCCGTTACCACCCAGGAATCAACTCGTTTGCTCAACACCTCACTCCGACACCGCGTTCGCTGCGGCTCGGATTGCTATTTTACCTATTTACGGATAAGTTCTTAGAACTTAGCTGGCTAGACCTATGCCTGCAGAGGTACCTACTGAGTCGCGCACAGTGGCGGCGCCAGAGACCACCTTCACATCATCAGGCGTTGGCTGCAGAGCCGCAGCCTCAATGAAGTCAGCTACCGTCTGCCATCCGGCGCGCAACTGCGCTTCACTCTTGCCCACGTAGTGCCCCAAGGTCACATCCCCTGCGACCGAGTGGTTGAGCATTCGCTTCAGCAAACCACCTGACACCAGCTCTTCAGCGATGCTGGCAAATGTATCGCGCAAGCCATGTCCTTGCACATCGGTTTTTGCCTTCGCATTGATCCACTTCAGCGTTTTTCGGGCATCGGTGATCGAGAACAACACATCCTCGGGCTTCTTGCCTACGCAGTGCTTGGCAGCTATTTCCAGCGCCTGTCGGGACAGGAGCAGCTTGTGGTCGCTACGGTTCTTTGTGTCCCGCAGAACGACTTTTCCGGCATCACAGTCCACGTCACTAACCTTGATCGGCGGGTAGTTGTAGCGCTTGTCGCCATGAATCTCACCTCCACGACACCCGGTTAACAACTGAAAACGATAGTAGTCGGCTGCGACTCGTGAGGGGGCTTTGCCGCTCACCCGCCACCAGGCGCCGAGTCGTTCCGGGGGGATGGGAGAGGGATTCCCCTTCGTTGGAGTAAGCACGATCCGATCACGCCCAGCTGTATCGCGTCCCAACGGGTTGCCTGGCACCCCAACCCCATGCCATCGCATAACCGCTCGCAGCACCTGCATCGCATAGTCAGCTTGCCGCTTTGACCGCTTGAGCAGTGACGAATACTGGTCCCGAATGTCATCGGAAGTGAGCTTCACCAACAGCTTGTCTGCGAGCCGAAATAGCAACCCGTCAGCCAGTTTCTTGCCTGTCTTGGTTACTTCCCCGGGTTCGACCATGGCCAGGTAGTCGGCTTTTGTGCGGGCCTTCAGTGGCAGACCATCTTTTGCCCGCCGCTTCTTGTCGACGTACTCGCTGAGTGCCTTGGCCACGGTCATGCCCTCTTGCCGGTCCAGTTGCTCACGTTCAGCTGTTTCGGCCCGCAACCGTGCCTCCTCTTGGGCTGGCCAGTCCACGCCGTCGCGGGCCAGAGCCCGGATGCGAGCGGCCTCGGCACAGGCCGTGGCCAGCTTCATTTGGCCCGGACCTTCCCCATACTCCTGCGGTAATCGATACTGGCGCTCAACATCAGAACCTTTGACGGTATAGCGGACCAGCAATGTGCGAACGCCATCTGGCGCGATGCGTAACTGCAAGCCTCGGTCGAGCGTGAACTTGTAGGGCCGCGCTTTGGCTTTGTGGGTTTCAATCGCTCTGACAGTGAGGAGCGGCATTTGCGTGTTCCGTGTCCGACTGGTGTCCGAAAAATCCTGAGCTCAAATGCTACCCAGCGGGACTGCATGAAACAACAAATTCTTGTAACCCATTGATTTAAAATGGTTTTACGTCGTCCCAGAACGTCCCATAGCGTCCCAGAAAATCCGGTTTATACTGACTGTTAATCCGTAGGTCCCTGGTTCGAGCCCAGGTCGAGGAGCCAATACTGGCAGCCAAAGGCTACCCTTCTGGGTGGCCTTTTTGCTTTGCAGTACCGCACTAGCAAAAGACGGTACGGCTCGCGCGCGATATCTCCACCCCTCTTGCGTGCCTACGCCAGCTGCAACTGATTTGGCCATTCCGATGCCCTCCCCGATTGAGCGCCGTGCGGGTGGCGAAAATGCATGTGCAGCCATCACATCACACATGACGGGTCCTTTGCCACACAATCGAACGCCGCCCTGAAGCCTCGCAACATGCCCCCTCAACTGCCCTGGCTGGAGCCAGAGGACCTTCTGCCCGACCCCTCCACCGCCTGGGGAAAGACCAGCCCCGCTCCGGGCCTGCTGGCAGCGGGAGGAGCCCTTGATGTGGCCCATTTGCACGCTGCCTATGCTCAGGGCACCTTTCCCTGGTTCGGCATAGGCCAGCCCATTCTCTGGTGGGCGCCTGACCCCCGCATGGTTCTGAAGGTGGCCGATTTCCGGCTGCATCGGTCCTTGCGAAAAACCCTGCAGAGATTTCGCGCCAGCGCAGCCTGTGAAATCCGCATCGACTCGGCCTTTGGCCAGGTCATCCGGGCATGTTCCAGCACACCACGGGATGGTCAGAACGGCACCTGGATCGTCCCCGAGATGGTGGTTGCCTACGAAGCGCTGCATGCGCATGGAACGGCCCACAGCGTCGAGACGTGGGTGGATGGAAAGTTGGCAGGGGGCCTATATTGTGTGGCGATCGGCGGCGCCATCTTTGGCGAATCCATGTTTTCCCACGCTACCGATGCCTCCAAGATCGCACTGGCGGCACTGGTTTGCATGTGTCTGCGCAACGGCATTGAACTGATTGACTGCCAACAAAACACCGCGCATCTGGCATCCCTGGGCGCACGCGAAATGCCACGCGCTGAATTCATGCAACACGTGCAGAAGCAGACCACCCAGCCCCCGATGGCATGGCACTTTGAGCCCGTATACTGGAATGCGCTGCTGTAATCGGCGGTACCCACGGCATGACGCAACTCAACGACCTACCGCTGCAAACGCTGCAGTTTTACGCAACGGCACCCTACCAGTGCAGTTATCTGCCCGACCGGCAGGCGCGCTCCCAAGTCGCCACCCCCAGCCATCTGATTCAAGGCGATGTCTATTCGAACTTGGTGGCCCAGGGGTTCAGGCGCAGCGGCATGTTCACGTATCGCCCTTATTGCGACGGCTGCCAGGCGTGCGTACCCCTGCGCATCAAGGCCCACGATTTCAAGCCCGATCGCAGCCAGCGCAGAGCTGCGGCACGCCATGGGCACCTGCAGGCACGGGTGCTGAGGCTTTGTTTCGTTCCTGAGCACTACCACCTGTATCGGCGGTATCAGAATGCCCGCCATCCCGGCGGAGGCATGGACCACGACAGCGTTGACCAATACACGCAGTTTCTGCTGCAAAGCCAGGTGAACACCCGCCTCGTGGAGTTTCGCGAAGTCGATGCATCGGGCGAGGCAGGTCCGCTGAAGATGGTGTCCATCCTTGATATCCTGGAAGACGGTCTCTCGGCCGTGTACACCTTTTATGCGCCGGAACCACATTGCAGCTACGGCACCTACAACGTGATGTGGCAGATTGAGCAGGCTCGCTCCCTGGGCTTGCCCCATGTCTACCTGGGCTACTGGATCCAGCAGAGTGCCAAGATGAACTACAAAGCCCGGTTCATTCCCCACGAGATTCTGGAGGCCGACCAGTGGATGCGCCCGACCGATCAGCATGCAGGTGGTGCCCCACGGCACACATCAAATTTCACAAGATAAAATTACAAACTCTCCCCCATATTCCACCCCATGAAGAAAAGAGATCCAGGCATCCCCGTGAAGCCCAGCGTTCAGGTGCTGGAACGCATGTTCACGCTGATGGATGTACTGGCATCACGCGAAGAAGCAATTTCGCTCAAGGAAATCAGCGAAAAGACAGGCCTGCATCCTTCGACGACCCATCGCATCCTGAACGACCTGACGATTGGCCGGTTCGTTGACCGGCCCGAGTCAGGCAGTTACCGGCTGGGCATGAGACTGCTGGAGCTGGGCAATCTCGTCAAGGCACGCCTGAGTGTGCGCGACGCGGCACTTGGCCCGATGCGCAATCTGCACAAGCTCATTCAACAGCCGGTGAATCTCAGCATGCGCCAGGGCGATGAAATTGTTTATGTCGAGCGCGCCTATAGCGAGCGATCTGGCATGCAGGTGGTGCGCGCCATCGGCGGGCGGGCACCGCTGCACCTCACATCCACTGGCAAGCTGTTTCTGGCGCTCGACGATCCGCAACGCGTGCGCGCATATGCCACGCGCACCGGACTGGCGGGGCACACACGCAACAGCATCACCCAGCTTCAGACACTTGAACGAGAACTGGCCAAGGCACGCCAATACGGCATCGCCCGTGACAATGAAGAGCTGGAACTTGGTGTGCGCTGCATGGCGGCAGGCGTCTTTGACGATCAGGGCAAGCTGGTGGCCGGCCTGTCCATATCGGCCCCGGCCGATCGCCTTGATGAAGGCTGGCTGCCCAAGCTTCAGGCCACCGCCCATGAGATCTCCCTGGCTCTGGGCTACCTCTCCACCCAGGACACAACCCGCACGAACCGCGAATCCTGAAGCAGCAGCAGAAGGTTTGCGCAATAAGGGGGCAGGTCAGCCCGCGCGGGTGGCCTGCAGTTTGGCGCCCAGCGTGGGCAAGGATTCCACCCAATGGCGCACCCGCTGCGCATCTCCCAGCCGGCTGAACTTGCCTGCCGAGTCAAGAAAAACCATGATGAGCTTGCGCCCAGCGATGTGGGTCTGCATCACCAGGCACCGGCCAGCTTCCGAGATATACCCCGTCTTCTGCAACCCGATCGTCCATTCCGGATTCTTCACCAGTCCATTGGTATTGTTGTACTGCAGTGTCCTTTGCCCCACTGCGACCTCATAACCGGGAGAGGTGGAAAACTCCCGCATGACCGGATCCCCGTGGGCCACGTTCACCAGCCGGGCCAGATCGCGGGCACTCGACTGGTTGCGGCTAGACAGACCGGTGGGCTCGACATACTTCGTGTCGATCATGCCAATCGAACGCGCTTTGCTGTTCATCAGTGCCACAAAAGCATCGAGTCCGCCCGGATAGGTCCGGCCCAGTGCGTGCGCAGCGCGGTTTTCACTGGACATCAGCGCCAGATGCAGCATCTCGCCACGGGTCAAGGTGGTGCCTACGCTCAGGCGCGAACGGCTCCCCTTTTCCATATCCACATCATCCTGGGTAATGGTCAGGGGCTCGTCCATGGGCAAGCCGGCCTGGGTGATGAGAAGGCCTGTCATCAACTTGGTCAGCGATGCGATGGGAAGCACCGCATGGTCGTTCTTGCTGACCAGAACCTCGTTCGTGTCCTGATCAATCACGAATGCCACACTGGACTTGAGATCGAGGGGATCGGCAACTTGGTGAAGTCCAGCCATCTGACCAAAAGTCGGCTTGGCCGGCTCATAGACAACCCGCACGGGGGCCTTTGCAGTGCGCGCCGTGGCACGCACCGCCTTGCCCGCGCTGGCAGCCTTGCGCGGCGCTGCGGCACGCTTGGCGCTGACGGTCTGGGCTTGGTGCTTCTTGGCGACGGGTTTCTTCCGTTCGCTCGCCTGGGCGGAGGGCGATAGCAGCGCAACGCTGACAACAAACAGGCCAAAAATCTGGAAGAGACGATTCACTGCAGTGGGGCGGCGATGGTGCATCAGAATGCTCCAAACGGTAATAAGTGTGGGCAGTGTACAGAATTGAAAAAAGTCGCGCAAGATCAATACGTTGCACGACTTTTCAATAAAGTGAGTGAATTACAGGTTCACATCTCAGCCCTGTGCTGCGACACGGTCGGATTTGCTTTGCAATTTGTTCAACGCGCTCAGGTAGGCTTTGGCTGACGCAACCACGATATCGGGGTCAGCTCCCACGCCGTTCACTACCCGACCGCTGTTTTGCAAGCGCACCGTGACCTCCCCCTGGCTCTCGGTCGAACCGCTGATGGCGTTCACCGAGTACAGAACCATTTCAGCACCACTCTGGACATGCGATTCGATGGCCTTCAGCGACGCATCCACCGGGCCATTGCCGTCGGATTGCCCGCGCACCTCCTTGCCATCCACCGTGAACACAATCGAAGCCTGCGGCCGCTCGCCGGTCTCGCTGTGCTGCGCGAGCGAAACAAATCCAAATTGCTCCTTCTCGCTGGTCACGCTTTCATCACTCACCAGCGCCAGGATATCTTCGTCAAAGATTTCACTCTTGCGGTCGGCCAGCTCTTTGAACTTGGCGAAGGCGTTGTTGACGTCGGTTTCGCTTTCGAGCTGCACACCCAATTCCTGCAAGCGCTGCTTGAAGGCATTGCGTCCACTCAACTTGCCCAGAACGATCTTGTTGGCGCTCCAACCCACATCTTCCGCCCGCATGATTTCATAGGTGTCACGGGCCTTCAGAACACCGTCCTGATGAATACCGCTGGCGTGGGCAAAGGCATTGGCCCCCACCACGGCCTTGTTGGGCTGCACCACAAAGCCCGTGGTCTGGCTCACCATGCGACTGGCCGCCACGATGTGCCTGGTGTCGATTCCCACGTCCAGCCCGTAGTAGTCGCGGCGCGTCTTGACCGCCATGACCACTTCTTCGAGCGAGCAGTTGCCTGCGCGCTCGCCCAGACCATTGATAGTGCACTCCACCTGGCGTGCGCCGCCGATCTTCACTCCAGCCAACGAATTGGCCACCGCCATGCCCAGATCGTTGTGGCAGTGCACCGACCAGATGGCCTTGTCGCTGTTGGGCACCCGTTCGCGCAGCATCTTGATGAAGTTGCCGTACAGCTCGGGCACGGCATAACCCACGGTGTCAGGCACATTGATCGTGGTGGCGCCTTCGGCAATGACGGCTTCGATCACGCGGCACAGGAAATCCGGGTCGCTGCGATAACCATCCTCGGGACTGAACTCGATATCCCCCACCAGGTTGCGGGCAAAGCGCACCGACTGCTTGGCCTGCTCCAGCACCTGCTCGGGTGTCATGCGCAGCTTTTTCTCCATATGCAGCGCAGACGTCGCGATAAAGGTGTGGATACGTGCACTGGCCGCGCCCTGCAGGGCCTCGGCGGCGCGCGCGATATCGCGATCATTCGCGCGCGACAGCGAGCAGATGGTCGAATCCTTGATCGCGTTGGCTATCGCCTGCACCGCCTCGAAATCCCCGTTGGAGCTGGCAGCAAAACCGGCTTCGATCACGTCCACCTTCAGGCGTTCGAGCTGGCGGGCAATGCGCAGCTTCTCGTCCTTGGTCATCGAGGCGCCGGGCGATTGCTCGCCATCGCGCAAGGTGGTGTCAAAAATGATGAGTTTGTCAGCCATTTGGTCTCTCCTGGTACTGGTGGGGTTGCCCGCAACGTCGAAATTCTGGCGCCCAAAACAAAAGGCCCGTTGCGGGTGCATACGGGCCTTTGTGGAAAAAGTGTGCGCGTGCGCCTACCGTCTCCGCCCGTGGGGAGGTAGCAGTAGGGCCAGTGCAAACGTGTTCATGCGGATCAATGTAGCACAGTTTTCTGCATACCGCCGCCATCACTTGTGCAAACCCCGCTCATCGGGCTCATCGGTCGATATGCTGATCACGCTGCTGTGCTGTCCCTTGGCCTTGCGCCACGCATACACGGCATAGCCGCTCAGGCCGTACAGTACGAACACGCCAAACAGGACAATGGGCGGATGGATGTTGATGACGGCAATGCCCAGGGCAATCAGCACGATGGCGGCGAAAGGCACGCTCTTTTTCATCTGCACGTCCTTGAAGCTGTAGAACGGCACATTGGTCACCATGGTGAGGCCCGCATACAGCGTGAAGGCAAACATGACCCAGCTCACCTGCGACCATGTCAGCCAGGCGTCCTGGTCGCGGTGCACCCCCAGCTCGGTCAGCAACCAGATGAAACCCGCCACCAGCGCCGCAGCGGCGGGCGATGGCAATCCCTGGAAATAGCGCTTGTCCACCACGCTGGTGTTGACGTTGAAGCGCGCCAGGCGCAGTGCAGCGCAGGCGCAATATACGAAGGCGGCAATCCAGCCCCAGCGGCCCAGCCCCCGGAGCGACCACTCGTATGCAATCAGGGCAGGCGCCGCGCCAAACGACACCATGTCGGACAGCGAATCCATCTGTTCGCCGAAAGCGCTCTGGGTGTTCGTCATGCGGGCCACGCGGCCGTCCAGGCTGTCCAGCACCATGGCACAGAACACACCCACGGCCGCCATGTCGAAACGTCCGTTCATGGCCATCACGATGGAATAGAAACCACCGAACAATGCCGCCAGCGTGAACAGATTGGGCAGGATGTAAATGCCCTTGCGCCGCTTGCGCACCATCACACCAGCATTCTCGGTGGATTCATTGCCATCATGCATCAAATAGACCTCCAGCCCTTGCCTGTCAGGCGCAAGAAGCTCTCAAATTTATAGCGTTCGATTTTGACCCGCTGTGCTGGCAGAACGCCGCACGGGTACCAGGCGAGGGCAGCAGTGTAGCGCCAGTCAACACCGTGCCCGCCCACAAAAAAGGCCACCGAAGTGGCCTTTGGATGCTGGCAATGCCTTGGCGAGGCAGCATCAGTTGCGGGTCTGATCGACCAGCTTGTTCTTGGCGATCCAGGGCATCATGGCGCGCAGCTGGGCCCCCACCACTTCGATGCTGTGGTCGGCCGTGTTGCGGCGACGAGCCGTCATGCTCGGGTAGTTCAGGCGGCCTTCCTGGATGAACATCTTGGCGTAGTCGCCGTTCTGGATGCGCTTCAGAGCGTTGCGCATGGCGGCGCGCGACTGCTCGTTGATGACTTCGGGACCGGTCACGTACTCGCCGAACTCGGCGTTGTTCGAGATCGAGTAGTTCATGTTGGCAATGCCGCCTTCGTAGATCAGGTCCACGATGAGCTTGAGCTCGTGCAGGCACTCGAAGTAGGCCATCTCGGGGGCATAACCGGCTTCGACCAGGGTCTCGTAACCCATCTTGATCAGCTCGACGGCGCCACCGCACAGCACGGCCTGCTCGCCGAACAGGTCGGTCTCGGTCTCTTCCTTGAAGTTGGTCTCGATGATGCCGGCCTTGCCGCCACCGTTGGCCATGGCATAGCTCAGGGCCAGGTCGCGGGCCTTGCCGGACTTGTCCTGGTGCACCGCCACCAGGTGGGGCACGCCGCCACCCTGGGTGTAGGTGTTGCGCACGGTGTGGCCGGGGGCCTTGGGCGCCACCATCCACACGTCGAGGTCGGCGCGCGGCACGACCTGGTTGTAGTGCACGTTGAAGCCGTGGGCGAAAGCCAGCGAAGCGCCT